>NZ_JOCF01000032.1 GCF_000720635.1 Streptomyces sp. NRRL WC-3742
GTGCCCACCCCCGGGCCGCGCCGCGCGGCGCCCGCCCCACACCGGCCGGGCGCCGCACCACCACTGCTCCCGAAGGGCGTCGTTGGTCGGAGTTCGCCGGTTGGGTGGGCTTCAACGCGCGCTTGAGGAATCGGTGATCGAGAGGTCGGCGTGGACGATCTTCCCGTGCGGGAGAGGCGTGACGCCCCAGCGTCCTCGGGTGAGCCGGTGCACCATGGCGAGGCCCCGGCCCGACGTGGCGTCGCGTCCGGCCTGGATCATCACGGGCATCGAGCGGGAACCGTCACCGACGAGGATGCGGAGGATCCGGGCCGAAGGCCGGCGTACGGCGACGATCATGCGGGTCTGGCACCCGGTCTTCGCGGCGTTGGTGACCAACTCGCTGACGATCAAGGTGGCGTCGTCCACCAACTCGTCGAGCCTCCATTCCAACAGCTTCGCGGTCACGAAGTGCCGTGCGGCCCTTACCGATTGGGGCTGATACGGCAGGCACACCGTCGCCGGCTCGGCGGGCGGACGGGCCTTCGCCTCCGCTCCCGTCCGGGCAGTGGCGCGGGCTCGGTGCGGCCCGAACGTCGGGAACGTGCGCGGCGATTCCGTGAAATCGGGCCTCAGGCGGGCTTCTTGGCCGAAGCGCATGGGGCGTGTCTGTTCTGAGGGCATGGGGGACTCCGTAGGTTGCTCGGCGCAGTCGGCACCTCACCTGCTGTAGCCATGGTGGCCCGACCTCCTCTACGATCGCCAGGTCTCAACCTTCACTGTTCTGGTGCGTCACAGAGGGGTCAGGCCGTGGAGTCGAACGAATATGACGAGACGTCATCTCTGGCGATCCGCTTCGGGAGGGAGCTCCGCCGGTTGCGGAAGGCCAGAGGATGGTCCCAGGTCGAGCTCGGCAAGCGGATGGGCTATTCGCACGGGTTGGTCTCGTACATCGAGGGCGCGAAGAAGCCCATCACTCTTAAATTTGCAGTGAAAGCCGACGAGGTGTTCGAAACCGGCGGCACCTTCGTGGAGTTGTGGCGGATCTACTCCCGCGCATCCCTGCTGGAGGGGTTCCCGGAGTACGCCCTCCACGAGGCCAGGGCCATCGAGGTCCGCCACTTCGAGCCGGCCGTGGTGCCCGGCCTGCTCCAGACGCCGGACTACGCGCGGGCGTTCGCCTCCGCCGCCGTTCGGCGGGGCAGTATCACCGAGAAGCAGTTGGACGACCGCCTGGACTTCCTCGTCACTCGTCAGCGTCTCATCGACCGGCACCCAGCTCCCCACCTCCACTTCGTGCTGGACGAAGGAGCGCTGCGGCGGCGGGTCGGCGGGCCGGAGGTGATGGCGCGGCAGTTGAAGCACCTTGAAGAGCTTGCGGTCCGCCCGAACGTCACGATTCAGGTCGCCCCGTTCTCCCTTGCGGAGGAGCTGCCGTTCACGATGGTCGTCACGTTGCTGACCATGCCGGACCGCACGCTCCTGGCGTACTCGGAGTGCCAGTTGCGCGGGTTCCTCGCGCGGGAGAAGGCTCTCGCTCGGGCCTGGGAGAGGGACTACCATCAGCTCCAGGTGGAGGCGCCGTCAAAGGGCGCTTCACTGGAGATGATCCGCAGTTCGTAAGGCGTGAGAGGAACATCATGACCCCCCGTGCAGACCTGTCCGGCGCCGCGTGGTTCAAGTCCAGTTACAGCAACAACGGGGGAACATGCGTCGAGGTGGCCGCCAACTTCCCCGGCCTGGCTCCCGTTCGGGATTCCAAGGACCCGGAGGGTCCGGCGCTCGTGTTCGCGGCCGATGCCTGGAAGTCGTTCGTCACCGCCGTCCGACTCGGCGAGTTCGGCACCGTCTGAGCTATCGAGAGGTCGGCGTGGACGACCTTCCCGTGCGGGAGAGGCGTGACGCCCCGGCGTCCTTGGGTGAGCCGGGGATCCGCAGGGCCCGGCGCTCGTGTTCGCGGCCGATGCCTGGATGGTCAAAGCCGCTCGGATCCGGGCGGACCTGATCGACCGGCTGGCGGAGGTGTGCACCGTCTTCCACGGGCCGTATCGCTCCGGCAGGTCACGCCACGGCACGCCCGTCCGGATCCGGTGCAGCACCCCGTTCGCGACCTGGCGATGGTCCCGGGACCTGCCGCAACGCCTGCTCACTGGGAGAAGCGGCGCCAGGCGCTCCCACTGCGCATCCGTCAGATCACTCCTACGCCCCAGAGTCATATCAACGACTCAACTGATCGCCAGGCCACTGCCTGGGCGATCTGGCCCCCCTTTTTGAGCTGTTCCGCCCCGCCGCGCTGAGGCACGCATGGGCGGCCATGGCCGGCGTGATGTGTCGACGCCGGCCCGTTGGCCGCCCATGCGCTCTCCCTGCAGTAGCGATGCGAACCGTCAACTTTCGGTGCGGCCATCTCCCTTGAGGATTCCTTCTTGCCGGAAGCCCGGCTTCGCGGCGGTCGGTCTCCCGGTGCCGGGCAGGTCCGCGGCGCCGGCATGACGAGCGCCGAAGATCGCAGACGATACGATCGCGAACCGCGTGATCAATTGGCGTTCATGTGAAGATACTTGAGGGGTTTGATGAGAAAGGTGCGCTTTGTCCGGTCGCTCTTGGTCGTGGCGGCGCTCATGGCGTCGACGCTGGCCCTGGGGGGCGGGGCAGCCGAGCCGGCGCAAGCGGCGGGCATCGACTACGGGATAGTCGCGGGGGACCAGGGCAGCAACTCGCTGATCGCCTATGATCCGGCGACCTGGGCGGTCCGGTGGACGTGGCAACCGAAAACGACCGAGGGCTTCACCTCGGACGAGATATCGGCGTTCGGGCTCGTGACCGACTTCAAGCTGCGGAACACCTCGGCCGGCCAGCGGATGGTCGTCACGGCCAGCGGCGGGTTGGCGGCGATCGTCACCCCTTACCCCGAGGGGAAGAAGGTGTGGTCGGCCAACCTGAGCGGGGACAACCTGCACGGTGCGGAGCTGCTGCCGAACGGCAACATCGTGGTGGCGTCCAGCGAGAAACTCACTACGACGACGAATGGGGGGCGTACTGGGACGGGGGCCGGAGGGTTCCTCAGGGTCTACGCGTCCTCCCAGGGGGCGAATAACGCCACCTACGCGGAGTACCCCCTGAACGAGGCGCACGGCGCGCTCTGGGATCCGACCTACGACCGGCTCTGGGCAATCGGCTACAACGGCAGCGGCGCGCCTGTTCTGGACTCCTTCACCATCACCGGGAGCGCCGCGCAGCCGCACCTGACCCTGGACAAGCAGATCAACTTGCGGGACACGTTGAAGGACACCGCTCCCCACGACTTGACTGCGGATCCGAACAACGCGAACGTGCTTCTGCTGAGCACGGGGACGAAGACATGGTCGTACGACAAGTGGAAAGGCAGCTTCACCCCGCTCGTCACGGCCAACGATGTCAAGGCCATCAGCGCGCAGCCGTCAGGTCAGCTGGTGATGACACAGCCGGATAGCTCCAAGACGCCGGAAACGGCGGGCGGCTGCAGCACCAACACGTGGTGCACCGACACCATCGACTTCTACAGCCCGGTCAAGAACCTGGACGGCTCCGTCAGCGGCTACACGCACACCTCGCACAAGGTGACCGGTGCCCGGTTCTACCGCGCACGCGTGTGGAACCCGACCTACAACTCCGTCGGCGACGCGACGCACGGCACGGTCTCCGACGGCGCCCTGTCCGGCGGCTTGCGGACTCCGGCGGTGATCGACGCCAACGCCCGGATCTCGCAGATCAGCGCCGCTGCGCTGCCCGACGGGACCTTGCACGTCCAGACGCTGCTCCCCGGAGCGGGAGTCTGGGACCGCACCCGCAACCTCGACGGAACGTGGTCGACGTCGACCCAGATCGACGCCAACCCCGCGATCACCGCGATCAGCGCCGTTGCGCTGCCCGACGGGACCTTGCACGTCCAGACGCTGATCCCTGGAGCGGGAGTCTGGGACCGCACCCGCAGCGCCGCCGGCACGTGGTCCAGCTCGAGCCAGATCGACGCCGATGGCCGGACCTCGCGGATCAGCGCCGCCGCGTTGCCCGACGGGACCTTGCACGTCCAGACGCTGCTCCCCGGGTGGGGAGTCTGGGACCGCACCCGTACCTCGTCGGGTAGCTGGTCGAACCGGACGCAGCTCGTCGTGGACTGCGCCATAAACGACACCAGCGACCCGTGCATCACCGATGTGAGTGCGACACCTGGGGCGGACGGCGGCCTGAACGTCCAGGTCCTGAGGGCGGGTTACGGGATCTCCGCGGTCTCGGTTCGGGCCTGGGCCGGGGCAAACTGGCCGCTGCCCACGACTGACGTGGACCGCAATCCGTCCATCACCCGCCTCGCCGCGAGCATCACGTCGGACGGCACCATGCACCTGGAGGCGATCGTCCCCGGCTACGGCATCTGGGACCGGACGCTCGCACCCAACGCGACGTCATGGGCCGCCAGCGCCACACAGATCGACAGCATCGGGGGCGACTTCGCCGTCTACAGCGTGGGCCTGCCGGACGGATCGCTCCACGTCGGCAGCGCCGCGTACTGACACGAGCAGGGTGTTCTCCGCCGATGCCCGGAAGTCGTTCGTCACCGCCGTCCGGCTCGGCGGGTTCGGCGCGAGCGGAGTCACCGAGGAAGGCGCCCCGGCGGTCGGTCAGACCGTCGGGGCGCCTGCTGCTGAGGGGTGATCAGGCGGTGTAGCCGCCGTCCACGGCCAGGCTGGTCCCCGTCACGTACCGACCGCCGGGGCCGGCCAGGAACTCCACTGCGGCGGCGATGTCCTCCGCCGCGCCGAACCGCCCGAGGGCGGTCAGGCCCCGCTGGAAGTCCCCGCTGTCGCCGTCCGCCGGGTTCATGTCCGTGTCGATCGGACCCGGGTCGACGGTGGTGACGTTGATCCCGCGCGGGCCCAACTCCCGTGCCAGGGCCTTGGTCAGGCCGATCAGCGCGGTCTTCGCCGTCGCCTGGAGGACGAAGTTCGAGCCCGGGACGCGGCCGTTGAAGCACGAGCCGATACTGATGATCCGGCCGCCCTCGGTGAGGTGCGGCGCGGCGGCCTGGGCCGCCAGGAACACCGACTTCACATCCACGGCCAGGACCCGGTCGAGGTCCTCGGCCGACACCTCCTCGATCGGCCCGTACGCGAGGAAGCTGGCGTTGTTCACCAGGATGTCGATCCGGCCCAGCTCTCGGACCGTCCGCTCCACCACGTCCCTGGCGGCTGTCCCCTCCGTCAGATCGGCCCGGATGACCAGGGCCCTGCCGCCGTCCGCCTCGATCTCCTTGGCGATCGCGCGCGCCTGCTCCTCCGCCTGGACGTACGTCAGCGCCACGGCCGCCCCCGCGGCGGCCAGCCGCTTCGCGACAGCCGCGCCGATACCGCGGCTGCCGCCGGTGACCAGGGCTACCTTGCCGGTCAGGTCGCTCATCTCTGCTCTCCCCGTTGTTCGGTGATCTTCGTTGAAGACGATCCTCGAACATTCCCACCAGTGTGATGGTCAAATGGTTTTCGCAAACCGGCGAACCCCGCGATTCGCCCAGCAGCCCCCGAAGCGGGGGGTAGAAGGCTCGCCCGCGTTCCTGGGCGAGACCGGAACGGCGGAGCTGGAGCCGATGTGCAATGTGGTCACCGAGCCGCGCGGTAGCTCCCTGCACTACCTCGGCCGATTCACCTATCGGGTCTGACACTCTCCCGTCGGGCCTGTCACAGCGGTCGGTGCCCATCCGCTGCCCGGTCGGCGCTCCGATGTCGTGGTCGAAGCCTTCCAGGCTCCGGCCCGTGTCGCAGAGGCGGGGTGTCAGGTGGTGACGAGGTCGGACGGGTCGGTGTTGGCTCCGCAGAGGACGACGGCGATGCGTTCGCCGTCCTCGGGCTTGTAGGCGCCGGAGGTCAGTGCGGCAAGTGCCGTGGCGGCGGCGTGTTCGACGGCCAGGTGGCGGTGGTCCCAGAGGAGTTGCCGGGCGGCGCGGATCGCGTCCTCGGTGACGAGGACGGAACGGGCCTGGGCGCGCTGCGCCCAGTGCAGGGCGGTTTCGCTGGCGCGGCGGGCTCCGAGGGAGTCCGCCGCAACGGAATCCACCGGGACGTCGACGACCTTCCCGGCCTCGACGGCGGCGTTGAGCGCCCGGCAGTTCGCCGGTTCGACGGCGACGACGCGCACGCCCAGGGCGTGGGCGGTCATGGCCGTTCCCGCGAACAGGCCGCCGCCGCCCACGGCGACGACGACGGTGTCCAGGCCGGGGACCTGGTCGTGGATCTCACCGAGCAGGGTCCCGGCGCCGGCGGCGATGTACGGGTTGTCGTACGCGTGCGAGGCCAGGGCGCCAGTGGCGGAGGCGAACTCGGCCGCAGCGGCGGCGGCTTCGGCGTACTCGGCGCCGACCTGGCGCACGTCCGCGCCGAGCGTGCGCAGCTTGGCGACCTTCACCGCCGGGGCGGTGGTCGGCAGGAAGACGGTGGCGCGGATGCCGTGACGCTGCGCGGCCCACGCGCAGGCCAGCCCGGCGTTGCCACCCGAGGCGATCACCACCCCGGCCCCGGGCATGCTCCCGGCCGCCAGGTGCGCCCCGATGAAGTTCGCCGCGCCCCGGTCCTTGAACGAGCCGGAGGACTGCATGAAGTCCAGGGCGAGGAAGACGCGGGCGGTGCCGAAACTGTCGCGGTCGATCTCGAGGACCGGCACGGGCCGGGTGACGCCGTGGACGCGGTCCTTGGCGGCCTTCACGTCCTCGTACGTCGGGAAGGTGTTCGCGGTGGTGGTCAAGGCTGCTTCTCCGGAGGCTGTCGGGACCAGGCGATGAGGTGGGGGCCACCCCGTCCGCTCGGGCTTCAACGTGCGGTCGAGGGCTCGGCGATCGAGAGGTCGGCACGGACGATCTTCCCGTGCGGGAGAGGCATGACGCCCCACCGCCCTCGCTGACGATCAACGAGGCGTCGTCCGTCAGCGACATCATGACCCCCCCGTGTGGACCTGTCCGGCGCCGCGTGGTTCAAGTCCAGTTACAGCAACAACGGCGGGTCCTGCGTCGAGGTGGCGCCCAACTTCCCTGGCCTGGCTCCCGTTCGGGACTCCAGGGATCCGCAAGGCCCGGCGCTCGTGTTCGCGGCCGACGCGTGGAAGTCGTTCGTCACCGCCGTCCGGCTCGGCGAGTTCGGAACGCTCTGAGCTACGGAAGGGTGCCGCTTCGGGTACCGGTCTCAGGCGGTGCCGAAGAACGCGTCCAGGATCTGCTGCGCCGCCAGCCCCGCCGGCAGCGTCCCCGCTCGTACCTGTGACTCCAACTCGGGTGCCATTCGCCGTACTTCGGGGTGTTCGTGGAGGCGGGCGAAGAGCTGGTCGTGGACCATCGACCAGGTCCACTCCACCTGCTGGTCCCGCCGCTTCGCGGCCAGCGCGCCGGTGGCGTCCAGTACCTTGCGGTGCTGCTGCAGCCGCTCCCACAGCACGTCGAGCCCGGCGCCGTCGAGTCCGCTGCAGGTCAGGACGGGCGGGGTCCAGATCGCGTCCGGGGCCTGCAACAGGCGTAGTGCGCCCGCGAGTTCGCGGGCGGCCGCGCGGGCGTCGCGCTCGTGCGGGCCGTCCGCCTTGTTGACGGCGATGACGTCGGCGAGCTCCAGGACGCCCTTCTTGATGCCCTGCAGCTGGTCGCCGGTGCGGGCCAGGCTGAGGAGCAGGAAGGTGTCCACCATGCCCGCGACGGTGGTCTCGGACTGCCCGACGCCGACGGTCTCGATCAGCACCACGTCGTACCCGGCGGCCTCCATGACCACCATCGACTCCCGGGTGGCCTTGGCGACCCCGCCCAGCGTCCCCGAGGTGGGGGAGGGCCGTACGAAGGCGGCGGGGTCGACGGCGAGGCGCTCCATCCGGGTCTTGTCGCCGAGGATGGAGCCGCCCGTCCGGGTGGAGGTCGGGTCGACGGCGAGCACCGCGACCCGGTGGCCGAGGCCCGTCAGCATCGTCCCGAAGCTGTCGATGAAGGTCGACTTGCCGACTCCGGGCACCCCGGTGATGCCGACGCGCACCGCGCCGCCCGCGTGCGGCAGCAGGCGCTGGAGCAGCTGCTGGGCGAGGGCGCGGTGGTCGGGCCGGGAGGACTCGACGAGGGTGACGGCCCGCGCGATCCAGGCGCGCGAGCCGTCGAGGACGCCCGTCACGTAGCTGTCGAGGTCGATCGTCCGTGGAGGCATGCGGTCAGCGGCTCACAGTTCGTGGCCGAGGTCGGCCGCCAGGGAGACGAGCAGGTCGTACGCGGCCTCCGGGATGACGGTGCCGGGCGGGAAGACGGCGGCCGCGCCGGCCTCGTACAGGGCCTCGAAGTCCTGCGGCGGGATGACGCCGCCGACGACGATGGTGATGTCCTCGCGGCCCGCCGCGGCGAGTTCGGCGCGCAGCGCGGGCACCAGGGTGAGGTGTCCGGCGGCCAGCGAGGACACGCCGACGATGTGGACGTCCGCCTCGACGGCCTGGCGGGCGACCTCGGCGGGGGTCTGGAACAGCGGGCCGACGTCGACGGTGAAGCCGAGGTCGGCGAAGGCGGTGGCGATCACCTTCTGGCCGCGGTCGTGGCCGTCCTGGCCCATCTTGGCGACGAGGATGCGCGGGCGGCGGCCCTCGGCCTGCTCGAAGCGCTCGACCAGGTCGCGGGTGCGCTGGAGGGAGGCGGAGGGTCCGGCTTCGTCTCGGTACACACCCGAGATGGTACGGATCTGGCCGCTGTGGCGCCCGTACACCTTCTCGAGGGCGTCGGAGATCTCGCCGACGGTGGCCTTGGCGCGGGCCGCGTTGACGGCCAGGTGCAGCAGGTTGCCGTCCAGGGAGCCGCCGCGCTGGGGGCCCGCCTCGGCGGCCGCCGTCAGGGCGCGCAGGGCGTCCTGGGTCGCCGCCTCGTCGCGCTCCTCGCGCAGACGGCGCAGCTTCTCGATCTGGCGGGCGCGCACCGAGGAGTTGTCGACCTTGAGGACGTCGATCTGCTCGTCGTTCTCCACCCGGTACTTGTTGACGCCGATGACCGGCTGGCGGCCGGAGTCGATGCGCGCCTGGGTGCGGGCGGCGGCCTCCTCGACGCGCATCTTGGGGATGCCCGCGTCGATGGCCTTGGCCATGCCGCCGGCGGCCTCGACCTCCTGGATGTGCTCCCAGGCGCGGCGGGCCAGGTCGTTGGTCAGCTTCTCGACGTAGGCGGAGCCGCCCCAGGGGTCGATGACGCGGCAGGTGCCGGACTCCTGCTGGAGGAGCAGCTGGGTGTTGCGGGCGATGCGCGCGGAGAAGTCGGTGGGCAGGGCCAGCGCCTCGTCGAGGGCGTTGGTGTGCAGCGACTGGGTGTGTCCCTGGGTGGCGGCCATGGCCTCGACGCAGGTGCGGGTGACGTTGTTGAACACGTCCTGCGCGGTGAGCGACCAGCCGGAGGTCTGCGAATGGGTGCGCAGGGAGAGGGACTTGGGGTTCTTCGGGTCGAACTGCTTGACGAGCTTCGCCCACAGCAGGCGGGCGGCGCGCAGCTTGGCGACCTCCATGAAGAAGTTCATGCCGATCGCCCAGAAGAACGACAGCCGCGGCGCGAAGGCGTCCACGTCGAGGCCCACGTCCAGGCCCGCGCGCAGGTACTCGACCCCGTCGGCGAGGGTGTAGGCGAGTTCCAGGTCGGCCGTGGCCCCGGCCTCCTGGATGTGGTAGCCGGAGATGGAGATCGAGTTGTACCGGGGCATCTTCTGCGAGGTGTACGCGAAGATGTCCGAGATGATCCGCATCGACGGCTGCGGCGGGTAGATGTAGGTGTTGCGGACCATGAACTCCTTGAGGATGTCGTTCTGGATGGTCCCCGCCAGCTTCTCGGGCGGCACCCCCTGCTCCTCGGCGGCGACGATGTACAGCGCCAGGACGGGCAGCACGGCGCCGTTCATGGTCATCGACACCGACATCTTGTCCAGCGGGATGCCGTCGAAGAGCTGGCGCATGTCGTAGATGGAGTCGATGGCGACGCCCGCCATGCCGACGTCGCCGGTGACGCGCGGGTGGTCGCTGTCGTAGCCGCGGTGGGTCGGCAGGTCGAAGGCGACGGACAGGCCCTTCTGGCCGGCCGCGAGGTTGCGGCGGTAGAAGGCGTTGGACTCCTCGGCGGTGGAGAAGCCGGCGTACTGGCGCACCGTCCAGGGCTGGTTGACGTACATGGTCGGGTACGGCCCGCGCAGGTACGGGGCGATGCCGGGGTAGGTCTCGAGGAAGTCGAGGCCGGCGAGGTCGGCGGAGGTGTAGAGCGGCTTGACGCCGATGCCCTCGGGGGTGTCCCAGACGAGCTCGTCGACGTCCTTGCCGGTGGCCCGGTGCCAGGCGCTCTGCCACTGGGCGTCCGAGGCAGCGCCGGGGGCCTCCGCGGAGGAGGGGCCCAGCTCGATGCCGGTGAAGTCGGGGATCATCGCGCACCCTCGTTCTCGTCGGCGCTGCCCGCGCCGGTGATCTGGTCCAGCAGGGAGGTCAGGACGGCGATCGCGTCACCGCCCGCGTGGATGAACTCGTCGACGCCGGGCGGTACTTCGGCGAGCCGTCCGGCGAGCAGCACCCGCTCGGCGCCGGCCTCCCGCAGTGCCTGGGCCACGGACGAGGCGTGCTCGCCGTACAGGGCGTCGCTGGAGCAGAGGCAGGCGACGGTGGCGCCGGACGCCTTGAACGCGGCGGCGAAGGCGGCCGGGTCGGCCGACTCGAAGGAGGTGGTCGCCAGGCCGCCCGCCTGGAAGAGGTTGGCGGCGAAGGTGGTGCGCGCGGTGTGCGCGGAGGCGGTGCCGATGGAGGCGAGGAAGAGCGCGGGGCGGGCGCCGGTGGCGGCGAGGACGGCGTCGGAGCGGTCGCGCAGGGCCTCGTACGCCTCGGCGCGGCGCACCCGCGGCAGCCCGCCGACCAGGCCGGAGGGGGCGGGCCGGCGGACGAGCGGCTGCTCGTCCAGGTGCGGGAACTCGCTGACGCCGGTGACGGGTTCGCGCCGCTTCGCCAGCCGTACGGTGCGCTCGGCCCAGGTGGCCTCGATCCGTTCGGCGACCGACCCGCCCGCCAGGGCGGCCTGTTGGCCTCCGGCGCGCTCGATCTCCTGGAACCAGGCCCAGGCGGCGTGCGCCAGTTCCTCGCTCAGCTGCTCGACGTACCAGGAGCCTCCGGCCGGGTCGATCACCCGGGCCATGTGGGACTCCTCGAGCAGGATCGCCTGGGTGTTGCGGGCGATCCGGCGGGCGAAGGCGTCGGGCAGGCCCAGCGCGGTGTCGAAGGGCAGCACGGTGACGGCGTCGGCGCCGCCGACCCCGGCGGCGAGGCAGGCGACGGTGGTGCGCAGCATGTTCACCCACGGGTCGCGGGCGGTCATCATCACCCGGGAGGTGACGGCGTGCTGGCGCTGGGCGGAGGCGTCGGGGGAGGCGCCGGAGGCTTCGGCGACGCGGGCCCAGAGGCGGCGCGCGGCGCGGAACTTGGCGATGGTGAGGAACTGGTCGGCGTCGGCCGCGTAGCGGAACTCCAGCTGGCCGAGCGCGGCGTCCACGGAGAGCCCGGCGGCGGTCAGCGTCCGCAGGTAGGCGACGCCGGTGGCCAGGGAGCAGCCCAGCTCCTGGGCGGGGGAGGCGCCGGCCTCGTGGTAGGGCAGCGCGTCGACGGTGAGGGCGCGCAGGCCCGGGTAGGTGCCGGTGCAGCGGGCGGCCAGGGCCGCGGCCTCGGCGAGCAGCGCGTCGGTGCGCGCGGCCTCGCCGGTGCGGGCCTGGAGGCCGAGCGGGTCGGCGCCGAGGTTGCCGGAGGCGTCGGCGGGGGAGACCTCGCGGGCCTCGTACAGGGCGAACAACTGCTCGGCGGCGGCGGTGGATTCGGGCCCGGCGTCGAGGGCGACGGCCGCGAGGTCCAGGTACACGCCGGTGAGCGCCTCGGGCAGCGCGTCGACGGGCAGGCCCTCGCCGCCGAGCTCCAGCCAGACGGAGGAGACGCCGTGCTCGAGGTCGGCGAGGACGGCCTCGTTGGTGCGGGCGCGGTCCGGGTCGGCGTGGCGCTGGCGCACGTCCCAGCCGGCGACGACCGAGCCCTGGGGGCGGCTGCCGCGGACGAACGGCGGGAAGCCGGGGTAGCCGGGCCGGGCGGCCGTGTTCTCGGCGGTGTAGAGGGGGAGGGCGGTGAGGCCGTCCTGGAGCGTGGTGCTGAGAGTCTGCTCGGCGGCGGCGCCGTCCTCGGGCTGGGCACCGGACTTGCGCAGCACGCCCTGGACGAGCTGCTGCCACTGCTCACGGTGCGCGGCCGGGAACTCGGCGGCGAGGGGGAGCCCTTCGGGCGGGACCTTCATGTGCGCAGGTTAGCGCCCGTTCGCGTGGGTGCAGGAGTGGCATTCCGTGTGACCTTAGCCTCGCTTAAGCGGTCGCGGCAGCACTCTGCGTGACGTCGGGTGCCACCGGTCCCTGCGGGCGGCGGGACCACGGGGACGGCGGGTGCCGGGACCACGGCGATGGCGGGTGCCGGGACCACGGGGATTGCGGAACCACGGCACTCATCTATTAAGTTACTTCGAAGAAGGTGGATGGGGGTGCAACCCCCAGCGTCCCCGCCCGCCGTCGCCGTCTTCCGGCATGCCCCTGAGTGTCCCCCGTAAGGAGCCCACCGCCCATGGGAAAGCGTCGAAAGCCCAGCCCTCCGAGCCGGGCCCGCATGGCGGTCCTGACCACGGCCGTGGCCGGCGGTGCCGTACTGGCCGCGGGCACCGCCCACGCCGAGCCGGCGCCGAACCTCGCCTCCGTCAAGGAGCAGGTGGACAAGCTCAACGAGGAGGCCGAGCAGTCCATCGAGCGCTACAACGGCTTCCAGGCGAAGCAGACCAAGCTCCAGAGCGACGCCAACCAGCTCCAGGAGAAGGTCGCGCGCGGGCAGGAGGCGATGAACGAGGTACGCACCCGCCTGGGCGCCGTCGCCGCCGACCAGTACCGCACCAACGGCATCGACCCGTCCGTACAGCTGATGCTCGACTCCGACCCGGCCGGGTACCTGGAGAAGGCCGCGGTGCAGAACCAGGTCTCCGACTCCCAGACCGCCATGCTCAAGCAGGCCCAGAACGAGCAGCGCAAGCTCGACCAGGACCGCGCCGAGGCCACCCGCACGCTCGCCGAACTCGACTCCGTCGGCAAGCAGTTGCTGGAGGAGAAGAAGCAGGTCCAGGGCAAGCTCGCCCAGGCCCAGACGATGCTGAACAAGCTGAGCGCCGAGGACCGGGCCAAGATCAACGCCCAGGAGTCGGCCGCGAAGCAGGCCGCCGCCGCCAAGCAGGCCACCGAGGCCGACCGCGCCTCCCGAGGCGCCCAGCGCCCGGACCTCAACGTCCCGGCCCCGCCCGCGAGCGGCCGCGCCGCCACCGTCATCGCGTTCGCGCAGGCCCAGCTCGGAAAGCCGTACGGCTGGTCCAAGACCGGCCCCGACAGCTTCGACTGCTCGGGCCTGACCGGTGCCGCCTACCGCGCCGCCAACGTCAAGCTCTCCCGGATCTCCCAGGACCAGTGGAACGACGGCCCGCACGTGGACCGCGCCGACCTCCAGCCCGGCGACCTGGTGTTCTTCTACGACGACATCCACCACGTCGGCATCTACATCGGCGACGGCAAGATGATCCACGCCCCGCGCACGGGCAAGAACATCGAGGTCCTGCCGATCAGCGTCATGCCGTACAAGGGCGCCGTCCGCCCGGCCTGATCCGAAGACCTGCGAGACCTAGTGCCGCGTCAGGCAACCTTTGCCCCGTCGCGACGCCCGGCACGCACTCTCGCCGCACCGGCCGAAAGCCCAAGTACGTCCAGTACGAGGCCGACTCGGGCGCACGCCCAGCCGGGCGCGAAGTGGGGGCACCTCCCGGCCGAAGGCTGGGGGAGCCGCGCGCTCGTCCGGCAAGACCCGCCGGACAGGCCCTGGCCGCGCACCCCAGGCCGGTGAGCCGCACCCATGTGGGTGCGGCTCACCGGCGTAGGTCTACGGATGCGGGGCGCAGGCCAGCAGATAGGGGAGCACCGGGAGGGCGAACACGACCGGCCAGGCCGCGAGTTGGCGCCGCCGGCCGCCGCCCGGGCGGGCGAGGCGGCGGATGCGGGCGAGCACGCCGGTGGCGGCCGCGCCGAGCGAGCCGTCCGGCGGGGTGCTACCCGTGGCCAACGCGCAGAGCGCCGAGGCGAGTTCGCCGCGCGAGACGCGTTCCAGCGCCGCGTCGTCCGCCGCCATCTCCAGCAGCAGCGCCACCTCCTCCCGCCCCCGCCGGGCGAGCGGCAGCGGGCCGAGCAGCAGGGCGAAGGTGTCGGCGGGCAGCCGCAGCAGGTGGTGGCGGCCGCGCAGGTGGCCGTGTTCGTGGGCGAGGGCCGCGGCCACCTCGCGGTCGTCGAGCAGCCGCAGCGCGCCGCGCGACAGGACGATGCGCGAGCGCCGCCCGGGCAGGCAGTAGACGGTGGGGTGCGCGTGCTCCAGCACCAGCGCGCCCCAGCGGCGGTCCCGTACGGCGACCGCGTCGAGCAGCGCCCGGTGCCGCCGCCGCACGCGGCCCGCGCGGGCGCCGACCGTCGCCACGGCGGCGGCGAGCAGGGTGAGGACGGCGGCCGGCTGCCACCAGTCGTGGGTGTGGGGGAGTACCGGCCCGACCGGTTCGAGGTGGGGGAGCAGCCCGGCGAGGCCCGCGGGCTCGTGGGCGAACGGCTCCACGGCGTGGTGCACGGTGAGCACCAGCGCCACGGTGAAGGAGGCCATCAGGGCCAGCCAGAGCGCGGCGCCGAGCACCGGGTGGGCCTGGAGCCGGGCGGAGCCGGCGAGTCGGCGGGGCAGCAGCGCGCCGGTGGCGGCCAGGTACAGGCCGAGCAGGGCGAGCGTCACTTCCCGTCCCGGGACTTGACCTGTTCGAGGGCGGCGCGCAGGGCGCTGACCTCGTCGCCGCTGATCCCCTCGACGAAGCGCAGCAGGGCCCCGGCCCGGTCGGAGGTGGTCTCGAGCGCCTGGTGCATCAGTTGGGCGGTGTACGCCTCGCGGGTGCACGTCGGCTCGTACAGCCAGGCGCGGCCGGCCTTGTCGCGGCGCAGCCAGCCCTTGGTGTGGAGGATGTCGGCGACGGTGGTGACGGTGGTGTACGCGACCGGCCGTTGCCGCTGGAGGTCGTCGACGACCTCGCGCACGGTGGCCGGCCGGCCCCAGGCCCAGAGCCGGTCCATGATCTCGGCCTCGAGCTCGCCGAACCCGCGCAGTGCCACCGTGTCTCCCTCGCCGAGCGCCGGCGATCGCTCCGCCCGCCGAATCCGTTGAACCGGTTCACCGGTCTCGTCCGTTGAACCTGCCCATGGTACGGCGCCGGCCGGGCGCCCGACCCCTGGAAGGGGAACGGGCGCCCGGCCGAGGTGGGCGGAGCGGGGGCTTCAGGACAGGCGCCGCCCCAGCGGCACCCGGGAGCGGGTGAACAGCGCGGCGAGCAGGCCCGCCGCCACCGGCAGCACCAGCACGACCAGCAGCAGTTCCCCCCACGGCGCGGTGATCAGCGCCGGCTGCGCGCCGAACCCGCGGGCCCGGGACTTGAGCAGCCCCACCGCCGGGACGAACCCGTTGGCCGCCCCGAGCAGCGCCCCGAGCATCGCGATCAGCGTGCACTGCAGACCGGCCATGGTGCGCCGGATGCGGGGCGGGGCGCCGACCGCGGCGAGGGTGGCCTGGTCCTGCCGGGAGTCGGCGGCGGCGAGGCCCGTGGCGATGCAGGCCGCGCCGAGTACGACCAGGCCGGCGAAGCCGCTGAGGGCCAGGGTGAGCGCGTCGCTCTTGGGCTGGAAGCCGCGTTCGATCTCCAGCCGTCCGAAGCGGTCGAGCTGTACGGCGGACGCCTCGGCGCGCTGCTGCGCCTTGCGGTCGGGCGGGGTGGCGGGCAGCCAGACGGCGCCGACGGGTTCGGCGGACAGGCCGAGCCCGGCCAGGGCGGTGGGGGCCATCAGGCCCTGGGCGAAGCGGGCGGCGTCCGGGGCCTCGACGACCAGGGCGTCGACGGCGACCTCCTGGAGGTCCGGCTTGGGGACCTCCCCGGGCCGGACGGGGGCGCCGCCGCCTCGCATCTGGAGCACGGCCTTGCCGTCCGCGCCGACCAGCGTCCGGTCGAAGACGAGCAACTTGCCCGCCGCCAGGGCTTGTTCGGCCGCCGGGTCGTGCAGGCCGAACTGGTTGTGCAGCACGGTGACGTCGCCGGAGGCGAGGTGCGGCGGGGCGGCGAGGCGGTGCCAGTCCGTCGGGCCCTTGAGCTGGACGACGCTGGAGCAGCCCTGGCAGAACCGGTAGACGACCTGCCCGAGGTCGCCGCGCGGCCCGAGCCCGCCGAGCTGCTTCTCCACCTCGGCGCGCACCTGGAGGGCCTGAGGCCCGCTGAGGTGGGTGCTCAACTGGACGGCGCCGTACGGGGCCTGCGGCCGGTAGTCGCGCCGGTTCTCCGCGTCGGTGCTGGTGCTGTACACCCCGATGGCGACGGCTCCGGCGACGGCGGCCATCACGGCGGCGACGGCGGGAGCGGTGCGCGAGCGGTGCCGGGCGGCGTCGCGCAGGGCGAGCCGGGGGCCGAGCGGCAGGCGGCCGGCGATCCGGCCGAAGAGGGCGACGAGGACGGGCGTGCAGGCGAGCAGGCCGAGTTCGGCGAGGACGGAGCCGCCGAGCACGGTGAGGGTGCGGGCGTCGTAGGTGCCGACCACCGGGCGGTCGTGGGACAGGGCGCCCGCGCCGTACACCGCGAGGGCGCCGCCGGCCAGGATCATCAGCAGGCCGAGCAGGGCGATCCGGCGGCTGGGCGCGCGCACGGTGTCCCGGTCGGAGAGGCCCGCGGTGACGCTGCGCCGGGCGGCCTGGAGGGCGGGCAGGGCGGCGGCGAGCAGGGCGGTGAGCAGGCCGATCCCGGCGATGGCCAGCAGGTCCAGCGGCGGGACGGCGAAGTGCCCGAAGCGCGAGCCGCCGGCCCGTTCGATCCACGGCCGCAGTACGGCGACCGTACCGGTGCCCACGGCCACGCCGATCAGCGCGCCGACGGCGCCGAGGACGAGAGCGCCGCCGAGCACCACCGCGCCGACGTGGCCGCGCCGGCCTCCGGCCGCGCCGAGCAGGGCGAGCTGGCGGCGGGAGCGGCGGGCGCCGACGGCGAAGGCGGGCCCGGCCAGCAGGGCGACCTCGAGCAGGGCCATGCCGGTGACGGTGGCCACGATGACCCGGGTGCTGTTGCCGGTGGCCGGGTCCCGGTAGGTGCGCGAGTCCCGGTAGTAGGGGATGGCGCCCTCGGGCGGCGGGGCGAGCGCGACGGAGCGCGCGGTGAGGGTGAAGCCGTACCTGTTCGCCTCCTGGACCTTGGCCCAGTCGATCGAGGCCCCGGCCGGGAGCCTGACCAGCCAGGCCCGCTGCCCGGTGGTGGCGCGGTCGGCGGGCCCGGCGCCGGCGGCGGCCCCGGGTTGCTGGGCGGCGCTCAGCAGGTCGAGCAACTCGCCGGGCCGGGCGACGAGTTCGGCCCGGCCGAGCTCGCCGGGGCGCTCGACGACGCCGGTGACGGTGAAGGCGGCGCCCTCCAGGCCCTGGACGGTGGTGGTGCCGCCGACCTTGAGGCCGCCGCGCTCCAGGAAGGCCCGGCTGGCGGCGAGTTCGTGCGCCGTCGAGGGCGCGCGGCCCTCGACGAGGTCGAGCCGGCCCCGCCAGATCCGGTCGCCGAGGTCGGCCTCGGAGATCGCGGCGCGCACCAGCCCCTCGGGGGAGGTGGCGCCGGTCTCGGGCGCGGAGCGGGCGGGGGTGAGCGTGCTGCCGGGCGGCAGCAGCGAGGTGACCAGGGTGGCCGGGTCGGTGCCCGCGGCCTTGAGCTGCTCGGCGGTGGGCTGGGCGTCGGGGCGCGGCTGGACGACGAAGGAGCCGTCCTCGGCGATGGGCGCCTGCTCGACGATCTGGCCGGGGTTGAGCGCGTTGACGTAGGCGTCCGCGCCGCCGACGACGCGCTCGACCCGTTCGGCGGGGGTGAGTTGGCCGCTGCGGTGGACGACGTCGGCGCCGGTGACGCCGAGGACGGGCAGGGCGATCATGGCGACGATCAGGGCGCTGCGGCCCTTGGCGCGCAGTGCGTCGCGGCGGGCGAGGCGCAGCGCGACCTTCCAGGCTCCGAACCTCACCGGATCACCTCGCCGGGCCCGTAGCCCGCGATGCCCGTGGCGCTCGTGGTGCCGGTGGCGCCCGTCATGCCCGTGCCGTGGGAGACACCCGCGGAGGCCCGGTGCCCGCGGCTCTCCGAGGCGATCGCCCCGTCCCGCAGGTGCACCACGCGGTCGGCCCAACTGGCGTGCGCGGCCTCGTGGGTGACCATCATCGCGGCCGCCCCGGCGTCGCAGCGGGCGCGCAGCACGGCGAGGACGGCCTCGCCGGTGGCGGAGTCCAGCGCCCCGGTGGGCTCGTCGGCGAGGACGAGCCGCCGCTCGCCGATCAGCGCCCGGGCGATGGCCACGCGCTGCTGCTGGCCGCCGGACATGTCGTCGGGGAAGCGGTCGGCGAGTTCGAGGATGCCCAGTTCCTCCAGCGCGGCGAGGGCCTCGCGGCGGGCCCTGCGGCCGGGGACTCCGTCGAGTTCGCGCGGCAGGGAGATGTTCTCCGCGGCGGTGAGCGCCGGGATCAGGTTGTAGTCCTGGAAGACGTAGCCGATGGAGCGGCGCCGCAGGTCGGCGAGGCGGCGCCGGCTGAGGCCGCCGAGGGCGACGCCCTCGACGAGCACCTCGCCCTCGCTGGGCGCGTCCAGGCCGCCCGCGAGGGTGAGCAGGGTGGACTTCCCGGAGCCGGAGGGGCCCATGACGGCGACGAACTCGCCGGGGCGGACGGACAGTTCGACGCCGCGCAGGGCGTGGACCTCGGCCGCGCCCTTCCCGTGGACCCGGGTGACGTCGGCCAGCCGCAGGACGGGTGCGGTCGGATCGGTGTGGGACATGCCTCCCCCTCGTGTGCTGTTCAGCTGCATATGTCGGTGAACTATATGTCGGTGAACTGTATATGTCGAGGCGCGGGGCATGGGGGTGCGGAAGATCGGAGGTTTGGTCAAGGTTCTACAAAGATGTAGAGGAAGGGCCGAAAGGAGGCGCGGGCCGTCCGCGAGAGGGCTATGCTTCTCGAGGTTTAGAAAGGCACCTCGTTCGGTGAGGCGTCTTCACGGACACAGGCCACTGACCCGACGACGTCGAGAGACGCCCAGGTTCAGGACAGATCTTCCCGAGTTAAGGGTTGATCCCAAGTGGCTTCCGGCTCAGCCGAGTCGGACACGCCGTGGAGTGCCAAAGCTCTGACGAGTTGGGGTGGACCGGTTCCGTGTGGGCCGGTGTGCTCCTTGCCGTGTCGCGATGCGGCGCACAGTCGGTGCGCCCCCGGCCGGGAGGAGGCGAGAACCATGGACTGCAGTAGTCCGGGCCACAGTTGCCCCTATCCCCGCATGCTCTCGTACACCTCCGGCACGCGGTAACAACCTCCCCTGCGCGTTTCTCAAGGCCCTTCGTCCCGAGCCCAGCCATCCGCGGACGCAAGCCGCCTGACGCTTCGTCACGTCCGTACGGCCGCCGCCGCTCAGCGCCGCCGTGCGGAGTCGACGACGCATGCCCGCAGGGGGACCGCCGCTGCGTGCCCCCAGTCGCCCCACCCGGGGCAAGGGAGGCTCCGCCATGACCAACGTGATGCTTGACCCGAAGGTCCCCGCCGCCCACCGCAGCGCCGTACTCGACGACGCCCACGTCGGCGACATCAAGGGCGCGCTCGGCACCATCCGCCTCGACGACGACGCACCCCGCCAGGGCCTCTCCGTCCGCCTCAAGACCCTCCTCGCGATCATCGGCCCCGGCCTGATCGTCATGGTCGGCGACAACGACGCCGGCGCCTTCTCCACCTACGGCCAGGCCGGGCAGAACTACGGCACCCAGCTGCTGTGGACGCTGCTGATGCTGATCCCGGTGCTGTACGTGAACCAGGAGATGGTGCTGCGCCTGGGCGCCGTCACCGGCGTCGGCCACGCCCGGCTCATCCTGGAGCGCTTCGGCAGGTTCTGGGGCGCCTTCAGCGTCATCGACCTGTTCCTCCTCAACGCCCTGACGCTGGTCACCGAGTTCATCGGCGTGACGCTGGCGGCCGGGTACCTGGGCCTGCCCAAGGCCGCCGCCGTGGTCCTGGCGGCGGCGATCATCATCGCCTCGGCCTTCACCGGCTCCTTCCAGCGCTTCGAGCGGGTGGCGATCACACTCTGCATAGGCTCGCTGCTGCTGGTCCCGATCTACTTCATGGTCCACCCCAAGTCCTCGCAGATGGCCCACGACTTCGTGGTCCCGCACATGCCGGGCGGCTCCGGCCAGCTCGCCGCCGTCATGATGGTCATCATCTCGATCGTCGGCACCACCGTGGCGCCCTGGCAGCTGTTCTTCCAGCAGTCGTACGTCATCGACAAGCGGATCACCCCGCGTTTCATGCGGTACGAGAAGGTCGACCTGTGGATCGGGATCGTCGTGGTGATCGTGGGCGCCGCCGCGATGATCGGCATCACCGCCGCGGCCTTCGCGGGCACCGACGGATTCGGCCAGTTCTCGGACGCGGCCGCGCTGGCCAAGGGCATCGAGGACAAGGCCGGGCGCCTCGCGGGTGTCCTGTTCGCCGTCGCACTGCTGGACGCCTCGATCATCGGCGCCTTCGCGGTCTCGCTCTCCACCGCGTACGCCATCGGGGACGTCTTCGGGATCAAGCACTCGCTGCACCGCGGGGTCAAGGGCGCCAAGGGCTTCTACGCCGTCTACGCGGGCCTGGTCGTCGCCGCGGCCGCCATCACCCTGCTCTCCACCTCCTACACCCAGGGCCTGATGACGCAGTTCGTGCAGGTGCTGGCCGGGGTGCTGCTGCCCTCCGCCACCGTCTTCCTCCTGCTGCTCTGCAACGACAGGGCCGTCCTGGGCCCCTGGGTCAACGGGCCCAGGACCAACGCCTTCACCGCCACGGTGGTCGGGGTGCTGGTGATGCTCTCGCTGATCCTCACCGCCGCCGTGGTCTGGCCGGACATCTCCTCGGACGCGATCCTGACGATCATGGCGGGATGCGGCGTGACCGGGGTCATCGTGGCCGGGTACTTCTTCGTCGCGGGCCGCAAGGGCACCAAGGAGGACCCTCTCCCAGCCTCCGGCCGGGGGCGCCCCCATGACCGCACCGGCCGCGAGAACTGGCGCATGCCCCCGCTGGAGACCCTCGCCAAGCCCGCCATGTCCACCGCCCGCAAGCTCGGCATGGGCGCCCTGCGCGCCTACCTGCTGATCGCGATGGTCATGGTCATCATCAAGGTCGTCCAGACCGCCCTGAACCACTGAGCCGCTCGCGCCCCGTACGGACGGGCGGCGGGCCCAGGCTCACCGCCCGTCCTTCCCCTTTCCGCTGAAACCCCATGAAGTCCCCTGAAGTCCGCTGAAGTCCGCTGAAGTCCTCCGAAGGAGGTGCCGCCGTGCACACCCTGACCACCGTCGAGTTCCTGGTCCGGCTCGCCACCGGCGTCGCCTGCGGCGCGCTGATCGGTGTCGAACGTCAGTGGCGGGCCCGTATGGCGGGCCTGCGCACCAACGCCCTGGTCGCGGCCGGGGCCACCCTGTTCGTCCTGTACAGCGAGGCCGTCGGCGACTCCGGCAGCCCCACCCGGGTCGCCTCGTACGTCGTCTCCGGCATCGGCTTCCTCGGCGGTGGCGTGATCCTGCGCGACGGCGCCGGTGTGCGGGGCCTCAACACGGCTGCCACGCTGTGGTGTTCGGCCGCCGTCGGGGTGCTGGCGGCCTCCGGCAAGCTCGAGCTCGCCGTCCTCGGCACCGTCGCCGTGCTCGCCGTCCACCTGATCCTGCGCCCGGCCGGCCGGCTCCTCGACCGGGCCCCGCAGTCCGGCAGCGACCCGGACGCCACCTGCCGCGCCATCGTGCACCTGGAGTGCGACCGCAGGTCCGAGACCCACATCCGGGCCCTGCTGCTCCAGGCCCTCGCCGCCTCCGGCCTCGCCCCCACGGGCCTGCGCGTCCGCCGCACCGACTCCGGGGACGCCACCAGCGTGCGCGCCACCGTCGCCGTCACCGGCCAGGTCGCCCCCGCCCTGGAGCAGGTCGTCACCCGGCTCTCGCTGGAGCCGGGCGTACGGGACCTGCACTGGCACCTGGAGGGCGAGGCCGACGACTCCGGGAACGAGGCCCTCGCCTGAGGCGGTAGAACGGAGGGATCGTCACGCCGAGCCACCCTGGGAGAGAGCGATGCTGACCCCCGACCACGAACACGGCCCGCTGGTGCCGATGCTGCTGGTGCTGACCGTCGTCACCGGGGTGGTCGACGCCGTCAGCTACCTCGAGCTCGGGCACGTCTTCGTCGCCAACATGACGGGCAACGTGGTCTTCCTCGGCTTCGCCCTCGCGGGCGCGGCGGGCCTGTCGGCCACGGCCTCGCTGGCGGCGCTCGCCGCCTTCCTCCTCGGCGCGGCCGCCGGCGGGTACCTCGCCCGCCGACTGCCCGGGCACCGGGGCCACCTGCTCACCGCCGCCGTGGCCGGGCAGGCGGTGCTCGTGGCGGCGGCCACCGTGCTGGCGGCGCTGGCGGGGCACGAGGCGGAGGGCGTGCGCTACACCCTGATCGGGCTGCTGGGCTTCGCCATGGGCGGGCAGAACGCGGTGGTCCGCTCGCTGAAGGTGCCCGACCTCACCACCACCGTGCTCACCATGACCATCACGGCCCTCGCCGCGGACCGCACCGGCCCGCGCCGACTGGCCTCCGCGGTCTGGATGTTCGCCGGCGCCCTCCTCGGCGCGCTCCTCGTGCTCCACGCGAACGTGCCGGTCGCCCTGTCCCTGGCGCTCGTCCTCCTGGTGGGCGTCGCCGCCGTGACCCACCTGGCCTCGCGGCCCCACCTGTCCCAGGGCTGGACGGCTCCGCGCTGAGGCCGAGGCGGTTAGGAGTCCTCGCGGTGGGGCGCGGTCCGGCCGGTCCAGCGGGGCTCGTGCCGGGCCCAACTCGCCGTCCAGGCGCGGTCGGCGCGGCGGTCGAGGGCCTGGAGGCGCAGCCGCAGCGCGAGCACGAGGAGGGCGAGGACGGAGAGCAGGGCGCCGGTGCCGATGCAGGCGGCGCCGACGGCGACGGCGGAGCGGTCGAGCGGGGCTGAGGCGGGGTTGCCCGCCGGGTCGACCCAGATCGGCAGGACGGTGCCGCCCAGCACGCTGCGCGGGGCCTCGACGGTGCCGGTGTGCGGGGTGCCCGCCGGGTAGGACCAGGCGGCCGCGACGGTGGTGCGGGTGTTGTAGCCGGTGAAGCGGCCGCCCGCCGCGCCGTGGTCGGGGGTGTCGAGCACGACGGCGTCGACGCGGTGCAGCCGGGTGTGGTCGCGGTCGGCCTGCGCCGCGCTCGTACGGAAGGAGACCAGCGCGCCGCCGGTGGAGAGGGCGACGGCGAGCAGGGCGCCGAGGACGGCGAGGACCCAGGCGCGGGAGCGGGAGCGGTCGAGGGGGCGGACGAGCGCTTCGTGCCGGGCACCGAGGGCCCGCCTCAGGTGCCGGCCGGTTCGCCGCGACAGCGACGCGGGCCGGGCCGGGCGGGGTGTCCTGGACACGTTGAAGGCTCCTCAAAGGTACGTGAACGCACAGGTGTTCGTTACTCAATCTCCACCTGATGCTCCCTCGACGGCGCCTCGCGCACAAGAGTGGTGCGGGCGCCCGGCGCCTCTCCGAGGGTTATCCGCTCCGGCTATACACTCAGTATGTACTCCGGGTGTATGGTCCTCTCATGAGTGTTCCTCTGACCCTGTTGGGGCTGCTTGAGCGGGAGCCGAGCCACGGCTACGACCTCAAGCGCGACTACGACGCCTTCTTCGGCCGGGGCAAGCCCCTCCCGTACGGCCAGGTGTACTCGACCCTCGGCCGGCTGGCCCGGGACGGCAAGGTGATGGCGGGCGAGGCGGAACCCGGCGACGGCCCGGACCGCAAGCGCTACGTGATCACCGAGACCGGCGCCACCGAGTTCGAGACCTGGCTCAAGGAGCCCGTCGCCCCCGAACCCACCCTCCAGTCCACCCTGTTCACCAAGGTCGTCCTGGCCCTGATGCTCGGCCGCGACGCCCAGGAGTACCTGGACACCCAGCGCGCCGCCCACCTGCGCCGGATGCGCGAGCTCACCGAACTGCGCCGCAGCGGACCGCTGGTGGACGCCCTGCTCGCCGACCACGGCCTGTTCCACCTGGACGCCGACCTGCGTTGGATCGACCTGACCACCGCCCGACTCGACGCGCTCGCCGCGGAGGTGCGCCCGTGACCACCGTGATCGAGGCCCGTGACCTCGCCCTGGCCTTCGGCGAGACGCCCGCCCTGCGCGGGGCGAGCCTGTCCGTCGAGGCCGGCGAGGTGCTCGCCATCATGGGGCCCAGCGGCTCCGGCAAGTCCACCCTGCTGCACTGCCTGGCCGGCATCCTCGTCCCCGACGCGGGCGAGGTGCTCTTCAACGGGCAGCGCATCGACACCCTGCCCGAGGCCAAGCGCAGCGCCTTACGCCGTGACAGGTTCGGTTTCGTCTTCCAGTTCGGCCAGCTGGTACCGGAGTTGACGGCGGAGGAGAACGTCGCCCTGCCGCTGCTGCTGAACGGGGTGCGCCGCTCGGCCGCCCTCGCCGAGGCCCGGCCCTGGTTCGAGCGGCTCGGCCTGGACGGTATGGGCGGGCGCCGCTCCGGCGAGCTGTCCGGCGGGCAGGCGCAGCGCGTGGCGCTGGCCCGGGGCCTGGTGGCCCGTCCGCAGGTGCTGTTCGCCGACGAGCCGACCGGCGCGCTGGACTCGCTGACCGGCGAGCAGGTGATGGAGCTGATGGTCGGCGCGGCCCGGGAACAGGGCACCACCGTCATCCTGGTCACCCACGAGGCCCGGGTCGCCGCGTACGCGGACCGCGAGGCCGTCGTGCGCGACGGCCAGGCCCGTACCCTGTCGGCCGGGTCGGTGGCCCCGTGATCGCCTTCGCCCTGCGGCTGGCCGTCAGCGGCGGCCGGGAGGCCCTGGCCCGGTTGGCCACCATCATGGCGGCGGTGGCGATCGGGGTCGGGCTGCTGCTCTCCACCTTCGCCAGCGTCAACGCGATCGGTGAGACGAACGACCGCCAGCACTGGATGAACACGGGCGCTCAGAGCCCGGCGGCGACCTCCGCGGCGAACAAGCTGTGGTGGGAAGCCCGGATGGACTACTACGACGGCAAGAACCTCTTCCAGGTCGAGGTGGCGGCCGACGGGGCCGCCGCGCCGGTGCCGCCCGGTCTGGACAGGCTGCCGGCCCCGGGGGAGTACTACGCCTCGCCCGCGCTGCAGAAGCTCATGGGTTCCGTCCCGGCCGCCGAACTGGCCGACCGCTTCCCGGGCCACCTGGCGGGGACCGTCGGGAACGCGGCCCTGCCCTCCCCGGACAGTCGCACGATCGTCGTCGGCCGTACCGTGGACGAGGTGAAGGCGCTGCCCGAGGCCGTGGCCGTGACCAGCATCGCGACCACCACGCTGGAGGAGTGCGAGCACGGTTGCTTCGGCGAGGGCGTCAAGGGCGACGCCATGGTGCTGATCCTCACCGTGGTGGCCGGGGCGCTGTTCTTCCCGGTGCTGATCTTCATCGGCACCGCCACCCGGCTCTCCGCCGCCGCCCGGGAGCAGCGCTTCGCCGCGATGCGGCTGGTCGGGGCGACCCCGGCGCAGATCTCGGTGGTCGCCGCGGTGGAGTCCACGGTCGCGGCGGCGGTCGGGACGGTGGCCGGCTTCCTGCTCTACTTCGCGCTGCGGCCGCTGGTCGCGGACGTGCCGTTCACCGGGCAGCGGTTCTTCCTCGACGACCTCGGTGTGAGTTCGCTGCAGGCGGTCGCGGTCGCGCTGGGCGTGCCGCTGGCGACGGCGGTGTCCGCCCGGCTGGCGCTGCGCCGGGTGGTGATCTCCCCGCTCGGGGTGTCGCGCCGGGTGACGCCCAAGCCGCCGCGTGCCTGGAGGCTGATCCCGCTGGCGGCGGGTCTCGGCGAACTGGGCTGGTTCGTCGTCCACCACCCGAGCACGACGAACGCCCAGTCGCTGGCCTACCTGAGCGGGTTCGTGCTGGTGATGCTCGGCCTGGTGAGCGCGGGGCCGTGGCTGACGATGGCCACCGCCCAGCTCGTGGCCCGGCGGACGAGCCGCCCGGGCTCGCTGATCGCGATGCGGCGGCTGGCGGACGACCCGAAGGCGGGCTTCCGTTCGGTGGCGGGCCTGGTGCTGGCGCTGTTCGTCACCTCGGCGACGGTCGGGATCATCGGCACGATCAACAGCGAGCGGGGCGCGTCCCTGAGCGGCGACCAGATGGTGCGCAAGTCGATCGTGGACGCCTCGAGGAGCGGCTGGGGCAACGGCATCGAGGCCGGGAGCAGCGAGGGCACCATCGCCTCGGTCTCCGCCGACGTGGTGGCGCAGGCGCGGGCCGTCCCCGGCTTCGAAGGGCTGGCGATCGTCCACGAGAACCCCGCGGGCCTCGGCGCGGTGATGCGCGGTCGGCACAGGCTCTTCCCGGCCCTGGTGCGCTGCTCGGACCTGGCGCAGGTCCCGGTGGTCGGGCAGTGTGCGCCCGGCGCCGCCGTCGCGGCCGTCGACCGGTACCAGTTCGTGGACCTCCAGAGCGGCGCGGGGAAGGTGTGGCCGGCCGTGCCGATCTCGGCGGAGGAGGTCGACAAGCTGCCGGTGCGGGCGCTCTATGCGACGACCGACGGCTCCACCTCGGCACTGGAGCGGCTGCGGTCCCTGTTCGCCCGCAACTACCCCTCGCACGAGCCCCGGTTGGCCGACGACTGGGCCTCCGCCGGGCAGCAACGGCTCCAGGGCTGGCGCCAGTTGGCGAACGTCGTCCTGCTGACCACTCTGCCGATCGCCGGGTGCAGTCTCGCGGTGAGCGTGGTCGCCGGGCTCTCCGACCGCCGACGCCCGTTCGCGATGCTGCGGCTGACCGGTGCGCCGCTGCAACTGCTGCGCAAGGTCGTCGGACTGGAGAGCGCGGTGCCGCTGCTGGTGGTGTCGGCGATCTCGATCGGGGCGGGCTTCGCCTCGGCGGCGATGTTCCTCAAGTCGCAGATGAAGTACGACCTGGCCTCGCCGGGCGCGGTGTACTACGGGCTGACGGCCTTCGGGATCGCCGCCTCGCTGGGGATCATCGCCTCCACCCTGCCGCTGCTGCGGCGGATCACGGGGCCGGAGGCGGCCCGCAACGGCTGACCGCCCGTCGGTCCGGATACCCCGTCACCCGCCTGTTCAGCGCGTGACGGGGTAGCCGTGCGTGTCGGCCTTCAGCTCCGGGCGCAGCTGCGCCAGCCAGCTGCCGAGTACCAGCGCGGACGGGTAGAACATCGGCTGCGGCAGCGCGTCCACCGGCAGGCGCTCCCAGCCGGCGCAGGCGTGCGGCTCGGTGACGTACGCCTGCGCCAGGCTCTCCGGGGCGAGCACGGCGGCGGTGAGCCGGGGCCGGCCGAGGTCGTGGTCGAGGTGCAGGGCCAGTACCCGCATCGCCCCGGCGGGCAGCACGATGCCCGTCTCCTCGGCGAGTTCGCGCGCCGCCGTCTGCTCGAAGGACTCGCCCGGGTCGACCTTGCCGCCGGGCAGGCTCCAGGTGGGCGGCTCGCCGGCGGTGGTGCGGCGGCCGATCAGCACCCGGCCGTCCCCGGTGGGGACGATGACCCCGGCGCCGAGCATCGGTGCGGTCGTCAACTCGCTTGCTCCTTAGGGCTGGTGGTTACCAGTTGGCGCGCTCGTAGTCCTTGAGGAAGCAGCCGTACAGATCCTCGCCGGCCTCGCCACGCACGATCGGGTCGTAGACCCGGGCCGCGCCGTCGACCAGGTCGAGCGGGGCGTGGAAGCCCTCGTCGGCCAGGCGCATCTTGTCCGGGTGCGGGCGCTCGTCGGTGATCCAGCCGGTGTCGACGGCGGTCATCAGGATGCCGTCGTTCTGGAACATCTCCAGCGCGCTGGTGCGGGTGAGCATGTTGAGCGCGGCCTTGGCCATGTTGGTGTGCGGGTGGCCGGCGCCCTTGTAGCCGCGGGAGAAGACGCCCTCCATCGCGGAGACGTTGACCACGTACTTGCGGCGGGACTTCGAGGCGGCCATCGCCGGGCGCAGACGGCTGATGAGGATGAACGGCGCGGTGGAGTTGCAGAGCTGGACCTCCAGCAGCTCGACCGGGCCGACCTCGCTCACGGTCTGCACCCAGCTGTTGGTGTCCGCGAGGTCGGGCACCAGGCCGCCGGCGTCGATCGCGGTGCCGGCCGCGATCCGGGCGGGGGTCGCCGATCCGGTGACCAGGGCGAGCGAGGTGACGTCCTCGGCGGCCAGGCGCTGGGCCTCGCCGCCCGCCTGGTGGGGGAGCGCGGGCAGCTCGACGCCGCCGCTGCCGAAGCGGCCGATGGTCGTGGACTGCGGCAGCTCACCGGCCGGCAGCGGGGCGGACTCGGCGTTGACCAGCTCGCGGTAGGACTCCGGCGGGCGGCGCACGGTCTGCGCGGCGTTGTTGATCAGGATGTCCAGCGGGCCGTCGGCCGCGACCTCGTCCGCCAGCGCCATCACCTGGGCGGGGTCGCGCAGGTCGATGCCGACGATCTTGAGGCGGTGCAGCCACTGCTCGCTGTCCGGCATCGCCTTGAAGCGGCGGATCGCGTCGTTGGGGAAGCGGGTGGTGATGGTGGTGTGGGCGCCGTCGCGCAGCAGCATCAGCGCGATGTACATCCCGATCTTCGCCCGGCCGCCGGTGAGCAGCGCGCGCTTGCCGGTGAGGTCCGCGCGGGCGTCGCGGTGGGCGCGGTTCTTGACGGCGCAGTTCTGGCAGAGGTTGTGGTAGAAGGCGTCGACCTCGACGTAGCGCTGCTTGCAGGTGTAGCAGGAGCGCGGCCGCTCCAGGACGCCGGCGATCTCGGTGGTGGTGACGGTGGTCAGGCCGAAGGCGCCGGCCGTCTCGTCGTCGATCCGGCTGGGGGCGCCGGTGGCGGTGCGGGAGGTGACCTCGCGGTCGTTGGCGGTCTTGCGGGCCCGGGTCTCCTGGCGGCGGCGCTGCTTGAGCGTGCGGAATATGCCGCCGACGGCCTGGCGGACGGTGATCGCGTCCGGGTGGTCCACGTGCAGCTGGTCCAGCTCGGCGAGCACCTCCAGGCAGAGCTTGAGGCGCTCGGGGTCCAGGCCGGGGCCGTAGTCGACTTCCTCGCCGGTCTCCCCGGTCTCCCCGGTCTCCTGGCCCTGCTCGATGCCCTGATCGATGGCCTGCTCGATGCCCTGATCGTTGCCGCTGTCCTGCTTGGTGTCCACGCCCGGTGCCGCTTCCCACTCGCCTCGCCGTTACCGCGTGAATGCTACGGGAGCGGGCCCGGGAGGGGCGAAAACCGGGGCGCTTGGATGATCATCCAAATCTACGCGCGGAGCATTGACAACGGTTTGTGGACAGCCCCAGCAATCGCCCTCGAACTGGCATTTGCCCGGACCGTCCCGGAGAATCGAACGTTGGGTGCGGGCCGCCCGAGTGCGCCTCGACGGCATCGCCGCCTACCGCGCCCGAGGTGTATCCCCCCAAGCCAGAGAGCCCCCTTCATGCGCTTCCTGAACGACCTCACGCCCTCGTACGACCTCACGTACGACGACGTCTTCATGGTCCCCAGCCGCTCCGCCGTGGGCTCCCGGCAGGGTGTCGACCTGTCCTCCAACGACGGGACCGGCACCACCATCCCCCTGGTCGTCGCCAACATGACCGCCATCGCCGGCCGCCGGATGGCCGAGACCGTCGCCCGCCGCGGCGGCCTGGTCGCCATCCCGCAGGACATCCCCACCGAGGTGATCGCCGAGGTCGTGGACTGGGTCAAGGGCCGCCACCTGGTGTTCGACACCCCGATCACCCTCGCGCCGTCCGCCACCGTCGCCGAGGCGCTCTCGCTGCTGCCCAAGCGCGCGCACGGCGCCCTCGTGGTCGTCGAGGACGGCAGGCCGGTCGGCGTCGTCACCGACTCCGACTGCCAGGGCGTGGACCGCTTCACCAGCCTCGCCGACATCATGTCCCGCGACCTGCTCGTCCTCGACGAGACCATCGACCCGCGCGCCGCCTTCGAGAAGCTCACCGAGGCGCACCGCCGCCTCGCCCCGGTGGTCGACGCCGAAGGCCGCCTCGTGGGCCTGCTCACCCGCAAGGGCGCGCTGCGCGCCACCCTGTACACCCCGGCCGTCGATGCGGCGGGCAAGCTGCGCATCGCCGCCACGGTCGGCATCAACGGCGACGTCGCGGGCAAGGCCAAGGCGCTCGTCGAGGCCGGTGCCGACGTGCTGGTGGTCGACACCGCGCACGGCCACCAGGAGTCCATGATCAGCGCGCTGCGCGCGGTGCGCGGCCTGGACCCGCAGGTCCCGATCGTCGCCGGAAACGTGGTCTCCGCCGTCGGCGTGCGCGACCTCGTCGAGGCGGGCGCCGACATCCTCAAGGTCGGCGTCGGCCCCGGCGCCATGTGCACCACCCGGATGATGACCGGCGTCGGCCGGCCGCAGTTCTCCGCCGTCCTGGAGTGCGCCGCCGAGGCCCGCCGCCTCGGCAAGCACGTCTGGGCCGACGGCGGCGTGCGCCACCCGCGCGACGTCGCCATGGCGCTCGCCGCCGGCGCCTCCAACGTGATGATCGGCTCCTGGTTCGCCGGCACCTACGAGTCCCCGGGCGACCTCCAGACCGCCGCGGACGGCCGCCAGTACAAGGAGAGCTTCGGCATGGCCTCGGCCCGCGCGGTCAGCAACCGCACCGCCCAGGACTCCTCCTACGACCGCGCCCGCAAGGCCCTGTTCGAGGAGGGCATCTCCCACTCCCGCATGTTCCTCGACCCGGCCCGCCCGGGCGTCGAGGACCTGATCGACTCGATCATCGCCGGCGTCCGCAGCTCCTGCACCTACGCGGGCGCCAGCACGCTGGAGGAGTTCCACGACAAGGCCATCGTCGGCATCCAGAGCGCCGCCGGCTACGCCGAGGGCAAGCCGCTCCACTCCAGCTGGGCCTGACCGGACCCGGGAGGGTCGACCGGGGCACCGCCCGGCTCCGCGAAGGGGGCGGAGCCGGGCGAGGCGCTGACGGCCACCCCGGGGTAGGCGGCGTCCGGCAGCACCACGCCGGGCGCCGCTGATGCGTTGGATGCCGCCGACGCACCGGGCGCGGCCGACGCACCGGACGCCGCCGACGCGACGGCGGCGTCCGCAGGCGCTGTGCCGGTTGCCGTTGACCGGCTCGCAGTCGAAGCGGCGGGCGAGGGGTGCACCGCAACGCCCCTGGGGCTGCCGACGCGCCGCCCGCCCGGGGCGTCGCGGCCGTCCTGGTCGGGCAGCCCTGCTCGGGCGGCCTGCCCGTTCGGCTCGCCCCGCGCCGCACTTGACCTGCCGCCGACTGTGGCCGCCTGCCCGCCCGGGGCGTCTCGGCCGTCCCGCCCGGGCAGCCCTGCTCGGGCGGCCTGCCCGTACGGCTCGCCCCGCGCCGCACTCGACCCGCCGCCGACTGTGGCCGCCTGCCCGCCCGGGCCGCCCGTCGCGCCCGGTTCGGACGTGCCGCCCAACTCCTGTGCCGCGCCGGCCAGCTCCCGCGCCGCGCCCGACCCGGTGCCGCCCGTCTCCCGCGACGCGCCCTCCGGCTCGTGGAGGCCGAGCGGGAGCAGCAGGGCGCGGCCGAGGAACCCGACCGAGCCGTCGAGCACCGCGGCGAAGGCCCGCGCCGCGCCGGGCAGTCCGCGCAGTTCCCACAGCGCCTGGACGGCGGCCCAGGCACCCTCCCGCGCGGCCTGCACCGACCACGCGCCGAGCAGGTGGGTGAGCGGCTCGGCGCGCTCCAGGAGGTCGGGGCCGGGCATCAGCTGCTCCCGGACGAGGGCCTCCGTGTCGGCCAGTACGTCGTTGATCCGGTGATAGTCCTCCTCGAGGGCGGCCGGTGTGCAGTTCCGGCGGCGGCAGATGTCGATGACGGCGAGCGGCAGGTCGTGCTGGATGTGGGCGTTCATTCCGGCCAGCCCGAACTGCAGCGGGTGCACCCCGGGGTGGGCGCGCTGGTCGAACAGTGGCCGCCAGCTGGCGGGCGGCTCCTGCCCGGCCGCGTCGGCGGCCACGGCCAGCAGGTACCGCCCGGCGAACACCACGTCCAGCTCGGCCACGGCCGGAGGGTCGGCGAAGTACCGGCCGCCGAGGTGGTCGCGGACGGCCTCCGTCACCGTGAGGTAGAGCCGGTTGAAGACCGCCACGCCGTCCCCCGGCGGCAGCCCTGCCCCGATTCCGCGCAGCCGGTCGACCACCTCCTCGACCGTGCCCGGAACACCTGCCGCGATCTGGGCCACCGTCGCCTCGGGCATGCGCCACCCTCCGATGTCGATCGTGCACTGATCGCATCATCGTGACAGCGCGCACCGGCGCTCGAGCTGTACGGCACCACCGCCGTCGAGGTGACGCCCCGGGGCGGTCAGCCCAGCTCGTACTCCAGGACGAAGGTGTGGGCGCCGGACTCGTCGACGGTCAGGTGGAACTCCCCGGTGATCCCGGCCAGCTCGCCCGCCCCCGTGCCCGGCGCCACGCGTATCGTCGTGCCGGACGTGTCCCACGCGGCGTGCTGGAGCACGAACGAGCCCTTGCGCCCGTCCAGTTCACCCGTCACGTGCTCCACCGCCACGTACGAGGCCGGCTCGCCGCCCGGCCCGCCGACCGACAGCATCCGCACCTCGCTGGTGCCGCTGAGCGCACCCGTGAACACCTTGGCGATCCTGATCCGCCCGAAGGAGGCGCTCTCGCGCTCCTCCACCTCCACCTGCTCGAACGTGGTCAGCTCGAACGACCCCGCAGCCCTGAACCCCATGGCACCGTCCCCTCGTCAGCCGTGTACGACCGTTCCTCGATCGTGCTCGGGACGCTAGCAGCCACCACTGACAATCGCCCCTGCCCGGGAGCACTAGGCTGGGCCGGGAGATGAGACGCAAGAACCGACGCCCGGCCTCCCCCCTCCCGCAGCGCAACGGCGTGGACCCGGTGCACCTGCGGCTTCCCCTGGAGGGCCCCTGGCCCACCGTGCGGGCGTACCTCGTCGAGAGGCTGCCCACCGTCGGCGCCGAGCGGGTCGACGAGGCGCTGCGCGGGCGGGAGATCGTCGGCGAGGAGGGCCCGGTCGCGCCGGAGGAACCGTTTCGCCCTGGTGCACACCTGTGGTTCTACCGCGACCACCCCGAGGAGGTGCACGTCCCGTTCGAGCTGGTCGTGCTCCACCGGGACGAGCACCTCGTCGTCGTCGACAAGCCGCACTTCCTGGCCACCACCCCGCGCGGCCGGCACGTGATCGAGACGGCGCTGTCCCGGCTGCGCCACGGCCTCGAGCTGCCCGCGCTCAGCCCCGCGCACCGCCTGGACCGGCTCACCGCGGGCCTGGCCATGTTCGTGGTGCGCCCGGAGGACCGTGGCGCCTACCAGACGCTCTTCCGCGACCGCCTGGTCCGCAAGGAGTACCGCGCGGTCGCCGCCTACGACCCGGCGCTGGAGCTGCCGCGCACCGTCCGCAGCCACATCGTCAAGGAGCGCGGGGTGATCGCCGCCCGGGAGCTCGACGCGCCGCCGAACAGCGAGAGCCGGGTCGACCTGCTGACCCACCGAGACGGCCTCGGCCACTACCGCCTGCGCCCCCTCAGCGGCCGCACCCACCAGCTGCGCCTGCACATGTCGGGCCTGGGCCTGCCGATCCTCGGGGACCCGGTCTACCCCGTGGTGCTGCCCGAACCGGCCCCGGACGACTTCCGCCGCCCGCTGCAACTGCTCGCCTCCTCCGTCGAGTTCACCGACCCCCTGACCGGCCGCGAGCGGTACTTCGAGACCCGCCGCACCCTCCGGGCGTGGACGGACCCGGACGGCTGGGCAGGCGAAGGCGGGTCCTAGGACGGCCTGCCGATCTAGGACGAACGGACCAAGCCCCGCTGGGTCCGCCGCCCGATCCACCCCCCGGCCGGGCGGGGCGAAAGTGGGGGCATGAAGCGATCTGCACCGCACAACACCGCTCCCGTCGCCCTGGTCACGGGCGCCTCCCGGGGCCTCGGCCGGGCCCTCGCGCAGGCGCTCGCCGAGGACGGCTGGCAGCTGGTGATCACCGCCCGTGGCGCGGCCGAACTCGCCGTGGCCGAGGCCGAACTGGCGGCCGTCACCACCGTCGTGGCCCTGCCCGGGTCGATCGTCGACGACGACCACCGGGCCCGGCTGGCCGAGGCCGCCGAGCGGCTCGGCGGCGCCGCGCTGCTGGTGAACAACGCCGGCACGCTCAACGGCGCCCCCGCGCCCGGCGCCGAGCCGCTGCCCCGGCTGGCCGCGTACCCGTTGCCGGACCTGCTGGAGACCTTCGAGGTCAACGCGCTCGCCCCGATCGCCCTCACCCAGCTCGTCCTTCCCCAACTGCGCGCCCACCGGGGCGCCGTGCTCAACATCAGCTCGGACGCGGCCGTGGAGGCGTACGTCGGCTGGGGCGGCTACGGCGCCAGCAAGGCGGCGCTGGACCAGGCGAGCGCCGTACTCGCCCGCGAGGAGGGGGAGTTGCGGGTCTGGGCGGTCGACCCGGGCAGCATGCGCACCCGGATGCTCCAGGAGGCGAGCCCCGGGGAGGACATCTCCGGCGAGGCCCTGCCGGAGCAGGTGGCCCCCGTCCTGCTCGCCCTGGTGCGCGAGCGCAGCGCCTCCGGCCGCTACCGCGCCGAGGACCTCGCCGCCGTCGCATCCGTCCCGTCCGGGGGCGGCAGGTGACGACGGCCGAGGCGGACCTCGGCCTCGGGCCCGAGTTCACCGTCCCGCCCGAACTCTCCGCCCGCGCACCGGCGGAGGCCCGAGGCGGGGCCCGCGACGGCGTGCGGATGCTCGTCGGCCGCCGCGACGTCGGCCGCCGCGACGTCGGCAGACGCGCTGCCGCTCCGCGTGACGCCGCCCCGGAAGCCGAAGCCCGCACCGAGCACCGCCGCTTCTCCGACCTGCCCGAGGTGCTCCGCCCGGGCGACCTCCTGGTGGTCAACAACTCGGCCACCCTCCCCGCCGCGCTGCCCGGCCGCCTGCCGGACGGAACGCCGGTCGCGCTGCACCTGTCCTCCGCGCAGCCGGACGGACTCGGCACCCACCTGGTGGAGCTCCGCCGGGTGGAGCCGGGCCGGGCCGCCGCCTACTACCCGCCCGAGGAGACCCCGGCCCGCCCGGGCCTGCGGATCTCCCTACCGGCCGGAGGCGCCGCCGAGCTGACGGCCTCCTTCACCGCCCGCCTCTGGCACGCGGAACTCGCCCTGCCGGCACCCCTGTTGCCCTATCTCGCGCAGCACGGCCGGGCGATCCGCTACGGCTACGTGGACCGCGAGTGGCCGATCGAGGCGTACCAGACGGCCTTCGCGACCGTCCCCGGCAGCAGCGAAATGCCCAGCGCCGCCCGCCCGTTCACCGCCGACACGGTGGCCCGACTGGCCGGCCGGGGCGTGCTCCTCGCCCCGGTCACCCTGCACACCGGCGTCGCCTCGCCGGAGGCGCACGAGGCCCCGTACGCCGAGCGCTTCCACGTCCCGGCGGCCACCGCCCGCCTGGTCGGCCACGTCCGCTCCGGCGGCGGCCGGGTGATCGCGGTCGGCACCACGGTGGTCCGCGCCCTGGAGTCGGCCGCCGCGCCGGACGGGACGGTCCAGGAGGCGGACGGCTGGACGGAGTTGGTGATCACCCCGGAGCGCGGCGTCCGCGCCGTGGACGGTCTGCTCACCGGCTGGCACGAGCCGCGCGCCTCGCACCTGCTGATGCTCGCCGCCGTCGCCGGGCGCCCGCTGCTCGCCGACTGCTACCGCGAGGCCGTGCAACACCGGTACCTGTGGCACGAGTTCGGGGACGTGAACCTGCTGCTGCCGAACTGACGGCTCCGGAGACGGAGTCAGGCGGCCGTCGAGCCCGGGGGCAGTTCCAGCTCGAACCAGACCACCTTGCCGTTCCGGGTGCGCCGGCTGCCCCAGCGGTGGGCGAGTTCGTTGACCAGGTGGATGCCGCGCCCGCCCTCGTCCTCGGTGTGGGCGCGGCGCATCCGGGGCACCTCACTCTCCCGGTCCGCGACCTCGACGGTGAGCGTGCGGTTGCAGAACAGCCGTAGCTGGGTGGGCGATCCGGCGTGCACCAGGGCGTTGGTGATCAGCTCGCTGGTCAGCAGCTCGGCCCAGTCGGCGAGGGCGCCGAGGCCCCAGGACTCCAGCGTCTCGCGGGCGAAGCGGCGCGAGTGGGCGACCATCTCGCGGTCCCCGGTGAGCGGCAGGGAGGCGATCCGGTCGGCGCCCGCCGGGCGGACCTGGGCCATGAGGACGGCGATGTCGTCCTCACTGGTGGGGCCGGTGAGCCGGGTCAGCACGGCGTCGCAGGTCTGCTCCAGCGTGCGGCGGCGGTCGGCGACGGTGCGGCAGAGCAGTTGCAGGCCCTCGTCCAGGTCGTGGCCCCGGCGCTCGACCAGCCCGTCGGTGTACAGAGTGAGGATCGCCTCCTCGGGGAGGGTGAACTCGGCGCTGTCGAACGGGACTCCGCCCACCCCGAGCGGCGCCCCGGGCGGCAGCTCGACCAGGTCCGCCCGGCCCTCGGTGTCGGCGACCACCGGCGGCAGGTGGCCCGCGCAGGCGGCGGTGCAACTGCGGTCCGCCGGGTCGTACACCACGCAGACGCAGGTGGCGAACTGCCCTTCGCCGAGCGCCGTGGTGGCCTCGTCCAGCCGGTACATGACCCGCGCCGGGTCCAGGTCGAGGGTGATCAACGTACGGGCGACGGTGCGCAGTTGGCCCATCGTCGCGGCGGCCCGGATGCCGTGGCCCATCACGTCGCCGACGATCAGCGCGACCCTCCCGGCGGCCAGCGGCACCACGTCGAACCAGTCGCCGCCGACCTCGCTGACCACGCTGCTCGGCAGGTACCGGTAGGCGATCTCCAGCCCGAGCGTGCGGTGGATCTCCTGCGGCAGCAGGCTGCGCTGCAGCATCAGGGCGGTGTCGCGCTCGCGGCGGTACAGCCGGGCGTTGTCGATGGCCAGCGCCGTCCGGGAGACCAGTTCCTCGGCCAGCGAGCGGTCCTCCGGGCCGAACGGCACCGGGTTGCGGGTGCGGATGAACTCCGCGCCGCCGAGCACCACTCCGCGCGCCACCAGCGGCACCATCAGGTACGAGTGCACCCCGGCGGACAGGCCCGGCTCCACCCGGTCGGGGGAGGCGGCGATCCGGCGCATGTCGGCCTCCGTCACCTCGGAGATCAGGATCGAGCGGCGGGTGCGCAGGCTCTCGGCGTACACCTGCGCGGACTGGGAGGACTCGCCGACCTGGTCGGCGGTCACGGTCAGGGCGCCGTCACCGCCGGTCACGTCGCCGACTGCCACCGCCCGCATCAGCACCGCTCCGTCGGCCGGGACGGGCCCGGGCTCCTCACCGCCGAGCACCGTGTCGCGCAGGTCCACCGTCACGAAGTCCGCGAAGCGCGGCAGCACCACCTCGACCAACTCCCGGGCGGTGCGGTGCAGATCGAGCGTGGTGCCGATGCGGGCCGTCGCCTCGTTCAGCAGCGACAGGCGCTGCTGCGCGGCCCGGGCCTCGTCCAGCGCCCGCTGCCGCGCGTCCGAGGCGTCCCGCTCGCGGGTGTACAGCAGCGCGTTGTCGATCGACACGGCCGCCCGTACCGCCAACTCCCCGGCCAGCGCCAGGTCCTCGTCCACGTACGGGCGGTCGACGAGGGTGCGGTAGAACCCGGCGACACCGATCGGCGTCCCGCGCGCGATCAGCGGGACGACCATGAAGGAGCGCACGTTCTGCTCGCGGATGGCCGCCGTGCGCACCGGATCGTCGGCGAACCAGGCCAGCCCCTGCTCGTCCATCCTCGGCACCAGCACCGGCTCCCGATGCTCCAGGCACCACGCGTACGGCGAGCCGGGCGGGAACCGGTGCACCCCGCCGAGCCGGGCGATCGGCGACAGGGTGGAGCCGGGCACCGAGTGGAAGGCCATCCGCCGCAGCAGCGCGGACCCGTCCGTCGTGGCGGCCGCCTCGCGCTCGCCGTGCACCAGCCCGTCCAGGATCTCCACCACCACCGTGTCCGCCAGCCGGGGCGTCGCCACCTCGGCCAACTCCTGGGCGGTGCGGTCGATTTCGAGGGTGGTGCCGATCCTGGTCGAGGCGACGTTGACCAGCGCCAGCCGCTCCTGCGCCGCCTTCGCCTCGCGCAGCGCCTGCTGCCGCGCCAGCACGGTCTGGTGCTGGCGCAGGTACAGCCGGGCGTTGTCGAGGGCGACGGCGGCGCGCGAGGCCAGCTCCTCGCCGAGGGTGATGTCGGCCTCGGCGAAGGACTCGCGCGCACCGCGCCGCGAGTACACCACCATGCCGAGGGTGGTGCCGCGCGCGACCAGCGGGGTGATCCGCACCGAGCGGGGCCGGTCGCCGAGGAAGGCGCGCCTGCGGCTCTCGGTGACGCCGTCGCTCAGCAGCGGCGGCACCACCACCGTCCGCCCGGTGGCCAGCGCCCTGGCGTACGGGGAGTCCGGCGGCAGCTCGTACAGCGCGTCCACCGGCAGCGCCTCGGCCGGGTACAGCGGATCGTCGGTGGCCAGCGCCAGGCGGCGCACCAGCATCGGGGCCTGCGGGTCCGGGGGCTCCACGCTGCGGCCGGCGACCAGCGCCTCCAGGGCGAACACCCCGCTCACGTCCGCGACCTGGGGCACCATCGCGTCCGCCAGCTCGCGGGCGGTCTGGTGCAGGTCGAGGGTGGTGCCGATCGAGGCCGTGGCGTCCACCAGCAGCGTCAGGCGCTCCTGCGCCCGGGCGGCGCGGGCGTCGGCGCGGAAGCGCGCGGTGATGTCGACGACGGTCGCGCTCACCCCGAGCACCCGCCCGCCCCGGTCCTGCAGCCGGAAGTACGAGGCGGACCAGGCGTGTTCACGGCGGGGGTCGCTCATGGTGCGGCCGTGCGCGCGGGCGTCCAGCACCGGCACGCCGCTGGCCAGCACCCGCCGCATCGCCTCCTCGGCCTCGGCGCCGTTGGTCCCGGGCAGCAGTTCGGAGATCCGGCGGCCCAGGTGCTGCTCGGCCGGCAGGCCGTTCGCGCGGGCCAGGGCCTCGTTGAGCCGGACGAAGCGCAACTCGCTGTCGAACACGCCCATGCCGACGGGGGACTGGGTGAAGAACCCGTCCAGCACCGCCAGGTCGGACTGGATGCGGCGCAGCGTCGTCACCTCGGCGGCGACCGCCAGGACGAGTGGGCCGACGGCTCCCGGCACGGTGATCGCATGGGTGTGGAACTCCAACTGCACCGCGTGGCCGTCCCGGTGGCGCACCGGGAACACCCCCGTCCAGGGGCGGCCGGCCTGGATCTGCCCGAACAGCTGGAGCACCTCGCTCCGCTGCTCGTCGGTGGCCAGCAGGTCGGCGGCCCTCGCCCCGAGGGCCTGCTCCGCGCTGTAGCCGAGCAGCGCCTCGGCGTCGCCGCTCCAGTGCAGGATGCGGCCGTCGGCACCCAGGAGGGCCGTGGCGATCGGCACCATCAGCAGGGCGTCCTGCTGGGGCTCGCCCCGGTGCTGCGCGTCGTCGTTCACCACGTCGTCCACCACGGCCCGAGAAGCGTACGGAGATCGTTCCGACCAGCCCTGCCATCTTCGCACGCGGCCCCGGGACCCGCCTCAGGGTAGGAGGACGAGGCGATCCAGGTGGAAGGGGTCCTCGGCGGGCTGTTCGCCGCCGAAGGACCGCACGCGGTGACGGCCGGGCGGGAGCCCGACGGGGAGGTGCTCGCCGGACGCGAGGAGGACGCGGGCGGTGCGCAGGAAGTCGGCCCGGCCGACTTCCCGCGCATCCGGGGGTGTGTGGGCGAGCCTGGCGCTAGCTATCGAAGGGCAAATATTGGCCCGCTGAGCCTTCGGCGGCCTTCGCCCGTCGCCCGTCGCCCGTCGCCGGAGAAGGCTGCCGAGCAGGAACAAGATGAGCCCCCGAAGAGGCCCGGCCGACTCCCCGCGCGTCACCGCCCCGCCGCAGCGGGCTCAGGCGCGCGCTCCGCCGCCTGCGGCGCAGGTGCGCGGCGCGCGAGGAGGGCGAGCAGGGCGCCGACGAGGCAGAGGACGGCGGCGGCCAGGGTGGCCCGGTCGGTGCCCGTGGCCAGGGTGTCCGCCGTGGTGCCGGGCCGGGTGGAGCCGACCAGGGCGATGGTGAGGGCGACGCCGAGGGCGGAGCCGAGGTAGCGGGAGGTGATGTTGGCGCCCGAGCCCATCGCGGCCCGGTGCGGCGGGACACTGCTGACCGCGAGCCGGGCCAGCGCCGCGTTGAGGACGCCGCTGCCGATGCCCGCCACCACGAGCCCCGGTGCCAGCCGCAGCCAGGAACCGCCGGGCGTGAGCCCGTACAGTCCGGCCGCGCCGAGGCCGCAGACCAGGAGCCCGAGCGCGACCTGCACGGTGGCGGACAGGTGCGCCGCCAGCCGACGGGCCTGGAGCGCGGAGACGACGGACAGGCCCGACCAGAGGGCGACCACCCCGCCCGCCGCCGGGCCGGAGAGCGCGAGGACGCCCTGCAGCAGGGTGGGCAGGTAGCTCATGTAGCCGACGATCGCGGCGCCGGTGAACAGCGCCCCGCCGGTGGCGACGAGGAAGCCCGGGTCGCGGAACAGCCCGAGGTCCAGCATCGGCTCCCGCACCTTCGCCTCGACCAGGACGAACGCCGCCAGCAGCAGCACCCCGCCCGCGAGCAGCGCCGCGACCACCGGCCGCCCCCAGCCGTCGCGGCCCTCGGCCAGGCCCGCGATCAGGCAGGACGTGCCGGTGGCCAGGGTCAGGACGCCGTACGGGTCGAGGGCGCGCGGCCGCCCGGCCCGGGACTCGGTGAGGACGGCGGCGGCGAAGGCCGCCACGGCGGCGGAGGCCAGCGCGACGCCGCCGCTGACCGCGCGCCAGCCCGCCCACTGTTCGACCAGCGCGCCGCACACCGGGCCCACCGCGATGCCGAGGCCGAGCGACGCGCCCCACACCCCCAGCGCCCGCACCCGTGCGGGGCCCGGCGGGTGGGCGTGGCTGATCAGGCCGAGCGCGGGGGCGAGGAGGGCCGCCGAGGCGACGCCGAGGAGAACGCGCGCGGCGAGGTAGACGGCTCCGCCGGGGGCGAGCGCGGCGAGGGCTTCGGAGGCGAGGAGCAGCAGGGCGCCCAGGGTGAAGACCTTCTTGCGGTCGTGGTCGTCGGCGGCGCTGCCTGCGGTCAGCAGCAGGGCGGTGACGCCGACGAGCGTGCCGGTGAGGATCCAGGTGCGTCCGGCGGCGCCGAGGTGGGCGGCCTCGGCGGTGGCGGCGAGGGAGGCGGTGGGGGCGGTGTAGGCGACGGTGACCAGGGCGGTCGCGGCCGAGGTGACGGCCAGCGTGGCGCCGGGCCGCAGGGGAGAGGTGCCGGGCGGTGCGGGGGGCATGGGAGTTCCCTCCGGGCGACGGAACAGTGGGTCCGGTGAACGTGAGTCTGGTGAATGAACCTTCTTCTCGGCGGCACGCTACCACCGTTGGTCTGTTCATTGAACCCACTCGGACCGTGGACTACCCTGACCCGCATGGCCCTCGGCACCGACTACGAATCCCAGGACTGCAGCCTGGCCCGCGCCCTGGAGGTGATCGGCGAGCGCTGGAGCCTGCTGATCGTCCGCGACGCCTTCTACGGCGTGCAGCGGTTCAACGACTTCCTCACCCACCTCGGCATCCCGAGGGCCGTCCTCACCGCCCGGCTGGGCGCCCTCGTCGAAGCCGGGGTGCTGCGCAAGGAGCCGTATCAGCTCGCGCCGCTGCGCCACGCGTACCTGCTCACCTCGAACGGGCTCGAACTCTGGGGCCCGCTCTACCAGTTGAGCCGCTGGGGCGCCCGGCACGCGATGCAGGACGGGCCGTACCACCTGTTCGCCCACGCCGCCTGCGGCACCGACCTGGACCACCTCGGCCTCTGCCCCCGCTGCGGCGGAGCGCCGGTGGCGCCCACCGAGATCGCCATGCGCCCCAACCCGGCCCGGGCCGCCGGTCGGCGGGACGACCCGGTCTCCCGCGCCATCGCCCGCCCGCACCGGCTGCTCGAACCGGTCGCCTCGGCGGCCTGACCGCCGAAGACGCCTGACCGCCGAAGACGCCTCGCACCCGAAAACCCCAACGGCGGAGCCGCAGAGGGCTCCGCCGTCCGGCGAATCCGGTCGATCGGGAGTGGATCAGGAGTGGATCAGGAGTGGATCAGGAGTGGAACCGCACCTCCGGGTCGGCGGCGCTCGGCCCGTCCAGCAGGGGCTGGTCCACCCCCTTCAACTGCTGGTCGAAGAAGGCCACCACGTACTGCCGGGTGAGGTCCACCCCGCGACGGGCGGTCATGGTGGTGTCCGGGCCCTGCGGGAGGCCGAGCTTCTCCATGAAGAGCGGCAGGTCGGTGAAGCTGCCGTGGTTGGCGCCGTCGAAGATCAGCCAGCGCTTCCAGCCGTCGAGCTTGGTCCAGCCGTCCTTCCAGCTGTCGTCCTCGCTGCCGTCCTTCTGCCCGTGGGAGATCATCAGGACCGGCTTGCCGCCGATGCCGGTGTCGGGCACCCGGTAGTCGAAGGTCCCGTCCAGGTTCACCCCGGCCTGGATGCGGTCGTCGTTGAGCAGGGCCGGGACGATGGCCGCGCCGCCCGCCGAGTGCCCGGCCATGCCGATGCGGTCGCGGTCGATGAGGCGGGCGTACTGCCACGCGGGGTGGGGGCGGTCGGTGAGCTGGTCGACGACGAAGGAGACGTCCGTCGCCCGGCTCGCGTCCAGGGCCTTCCACGCCTCCTCGGTCCTGAACGTGCCGCACACGACGCAGGGGAGCGTCCGCCCGTCCGGGAAGGTGGTCCCGGTGTTCTCGTAGGTGTGGTCGACCAGCGCGACGACGTACCCGTGGCTGGTCAACTCCTCGGCCAGGCTGGAGATCTCGGTGCGGGGTGCGGTGAAGCCGGGGGAGAGGACCACGAGCGGGTAGTGCCCGCCGAAGGGGCGCGCGCCGGTCTCCGACCACGTCCGGGTGCCGGTGACGGCCTCGGTCGGGATGTGGTTGCCGGGCACCTTGACGTCCAGCAGGGCGCGGGCGGCCCCGGGGGTCATGTACGGGGCCGGGGTGCCCGTGCCGGCGTGCGCGGGGTAGTACATCGACACCATCAGCTGACGCGGACCGGAGGACGGGACCCACGGGTCCGGCCGGTCGTTGTCGACCAGGTGCAGGATCTCCTGGCCGACGGCGAACGGCCCGGTCGGGCGCGGGAGTTCGACCAGGGCGGAGGCCGGGGCCGTGGTGGCGGACGGGGTGGCGGACGGGGCGGCGGACGCGGCGGTGTCCGGCGCCGTCGGCGCGGCCAGGGCGGGCGAGGCGGCGACCACGGACAGAGGGAGCGCGAGCAGCAGGGCTGCCGCAGCGGCGGTGGTGCGAAGTCGGCTCATGCGGTCGACGTTAGGTTTCCCGCACGGAAGTTGACGTCAGCTCAGAGGAGTACCGGCCCCCTGCGGGGCGCCGCCGGCCGCCCCTAGGGGAAAGCGGCGGCGATCAGTCCAGCGCCTCCAGGATCGTCGCGTTGGCCAGGCCACCTGCCTCGCACATGGCCTGCAGCGCGAACCGCCCGCCCCGGCGCCGCAGTTCGTGGACGAGCGTGGTCATCAGCCGGGCGCCGCTGGCGCCCAGCGGGTGGCCGAGGGCGATGGCGCCCCCGTTGACGTTGAGTCGGGCGGGGTCGGCGCCGGTCTCCTGGAGCCAGGCCAGGACGACGCTGGCGAACGCCTCGTTGATCTCGAACAGGTCGATGTCGGCGAGCGAGAGCCCCGAGCGGCGCAGCACCTTCTCGGTGGCGGGCATCACCCCGGTGAGCATCAGCAGCGGGTCCGAGCCGGTGACGGCGAAGGAGTGCAGCCGTGCCAGCGGGCGCAGCCCGAGCTTCGCGGCCGTCTCGCTGCTGGTGATCAGCAGGGCGGAGGCGCCGTCGTTGACGGGGCTGCTGTTCCCGGCCGTCACCGACCAGTCGATCTGCGGGAAGCGCTCCGCGAACGCCGGGTCGGCGAAGGAGGGGCGCAGTCCCGCGAGCACCTCGGGTGTGGTGGCCGGGCGCACCGACTCGTCCATGGTCACCAGCCCGCCGGGGGTGGCCACCGGGACCAGCTCGTCCGCGAACCGGCCCTGCGCGTGCGCCCGGGCCGCCTTGGCGTGCGAGCCGGTCGCGAACTCGTCCATCGCCTCCCGGGAGATCGACCACTTGGCGGCGATCAGTTCGGCGCTGACGCCCTGCGGCACGAGCCCGCCCGGGTAGCGCGCGGCGACGGACTCGCCGAACGGGTCCGCGCCCGCCGGCACGTTGGACCACATCGGCACCCGGCTCATCGACTCGATCCCGCAGGCCACCACCACGTCGTACGCGCCGGACATCACGCCCTGCGCGGCGAAGTGGACGGCCTGCTGGGAGGAGCCGCACTGCCGGTCGACGGTGGTCGCCGGGACGGACTCGGGCAGCCCGGCCGACAGCCAGGCGTAGCGGGCGGTGTTCATGGCCTGCTCGGCGACCTGGTCGACGCAGCCGGCGATCACGTCGTCGACCAGGGCCGGGTCGATGCGGCTGCGGTCGACCAGCGCCCGGAGGGTGCGGCCGAGCAGCTCCACCGGGTGGACGGAGGAGAGCGCGCCTCCCGGCTTGCCCTTGCCGATCGGCGTGCGGACGGCTTCGACGATCACGGCGTCGCGCATGGCGGGCCGCCTTTCCTGTGAGGGTGGGTTGGAAAAGCGAACTCACTATAGGACCGGTGAGTTCGAAAATCCAACCCTCTCGAAGGCGGCACTCCTCGCAGCGGCACTCCTCATGGCAGCACCCCTCCCGTAGGGCGGCGGCCTCAGGCCGGGTGCGTCTGGAGGCGGCGCAGGAGGGCGGTGGCGGCGGTGTCGGGCTGGCGGTGGGTGGTGAGGGCGACGACGCCCACGGACGTGGCCGGGTCGAAGGCGACGAAGGCGCGGGAGCCGGGGGCGCCGCCGTGGTGCCAGATCTGGAGGTGGCCGCCCTGCTGGTGGTGGAGGCGGTGGGCGAGCCAGCCGAGGTGCGTCCAGGCGAACCGGTTGACGCGGTGGCGGGTCTCCCGGGTGAGGGTGATCGCGGGGGCGAGGGGGCCGTCCGGGGTGTGCTCGGCGGCCAGCTGGGCCTGGAGGAGGACGACGAGGTCGGCGGCGGTCGAGTGCACGCCCCCCGCGCCGGGCAGCACGACGGGTCGCAGCCGGGAGCCGCGCCCGCCGCCGTCCCGTACGCCCGTGCCGGTGAGCCCCAGCGGCCCGCACACCTCGCGCGCCAGCACCTCCCCGTACCCGGTGCCCGCCCGGTGGGCGAGCGCGAGGCCGAGGAGCCCGGCGCCGAGGCCCGAGTAGCGGAAACCCCGCCCGGGCACGGACCGCAGCCGCGTTCGGCCGAGCCGCTCCAGCACGCACGAGGAGCCGCGCCAGTGCAGGAAGTCCCGGGGCAGGCCCGAGGAGTGGGTGGCCAACTGCCGCAGGGTGACGGGCTGTCCGCGCCGGCTGGGCACCGCGACCTCGCCGTCCAGCACCTCGGCGAGCGGCTCGTCCAGGCACACCGTGCCGTCGAGGACGAGCCGGGCGAGCAGCAGCGAGGTGAACACCTTGGAGACGGCCCCGATCCCGAACTCCGTCTGCGGGCCCGGCGCTTCGCCGCCCGGCCCGGCCCGCCCGGTGCCCCGGACCTGCACCTGCCCGCCGGAGATCCCGGCGACCACCGCGCCGGCGTTCTGCTGTGCGAGCCGGTCAGCGGTCCCCTGCACCAGGTCGGCGAGTTCATCCATGCGCGCGAGCCTAAAGGGCGAGGTCCGCGTGGATGTCAGCCGGTCCGCCGCAGCGCCTCCCGCAGCCGGGCCGCACGCCCGTCAGCCGGTCCGCCGCAGCGCCTCCCGCAGCCGGGCCGCGACCGCCGCCGCCTCCGCCTCGTCGGGGTACGTCCGGCGCGGCCAGAAGAACCCGCGCAGCCCGTCCTTGGGATTGCGCGGCACCACATGGACGTGCAGGTGCGGTACGGACTGGCTGATCCGGTTGTTCGCCGCGACGAAGCTGCCCGCCGCGCCGAGCGCCTCCTCCACGGCCGCCGCGACACGCTGCACGCACAGGAAGAACGGGCCCACCTCGGCGGCCGGCAGGTCGGCCAGGGTGCGGTGGTGGGTGCGCGGGACGACCAGGGCGTGGCCCGGGAACAGCGGCCGGCGGTCCAGGAAGGCGACGGCCGCCTCCTCCTCCAGCACCCGGTGCGCGGGCTCGGTGCCCGCCACCACCGCACAGAACACGCAGTCCATCCGTCCATTGAAACCACCGGCACCCGGCCCCGGCACCCCCGCAAACCCCGGCCGCCCGGATCTCACCCGGACGGGCGGCGCCCGGATGCGCCCGGCCCGCCGCCGTGCGCACCGTGTTCCCGGGGGAGACACACCCCCACCGCAGAACCGAGGAGGTGGCCCGATGGCGGGCAAGTTCGAGGTCTACGAGGACTCCGCAGGCAAGTACCGGTTCCGGCTCAAGGCGGGCAACGGCGAGATCGTCGCCACCGGCCAGGGCTACTCGAGCAAGGACGCCGCCCACAAGGGCGTCGAGGCGGTCCAGCGGGCGGCCGTCGACGCCTCGGTGGTGGACATGCCCAAGGCGGCCTGACGGGCACCCCTGACGGGCACCCCTGACGGGCACCCGGAGTCACCCACCCCCGCCGGCGGGGCCAAGCGCGGGGCACCTCTGCGTAAAAATCCCGCCGGACCCACCCCCACCAGCGGTTTCGCGCCGATAATGGGGCCAGGGACTCCACGGGAGGTGGTGGTCGTGATCGTCAGGATCTGGGCCGGGCAGGTCGTCGCCGGTCGCCTGGAGGAGTTCTGCGCGCACCTGGTGGCCCAGGTGATCCCGCAGCTCGGGCAGACGGACGGCTGCCTCGGCGGCGAACTGCTGCGCTCGGTGGCCGAGGACGGGCAGCGGGTGCTCGTGCTCAGCCGCTGGCGCGACGAGGAGGCCCTGCGCGGCTACGCCGGGCCGATGTGGCGGATCCGGCCGGTCTGGTCGGAGGGGGAGATGACCTACCTCGCGCACCCGCCGGAGGTGACCCACTTCACCACCACCGCTCTGCCCGCCGCCGCCTGAGCCGTGTCCTTCGGCTCACGCCGGGCGGTCGCAGCTCGCCCCCCTCCGGAGGGCCCGCCCCGGAGGGGTCGCGCATTCCCGCCCCCCGCGTGAAACAGCCCACACCCCGGGGCCCTCCCTGAGCCCTCGCGCCGCGTGGCACAATGACGGGCAACAGCAGTGACGTTCAGCGCACTCCGGGGTCGGTGAAAATCCGAACCGGCGGTTACAGTCCGCGACCCGTCCGCAGCCAGCGGCCGGTTGACCAGGTGAAATTCCTGGACCGACGGTTAAAGTCCGGATGGGAGGCGTGCGCGGGCGGACGAAGAGCAGTATCCGTGGTTCCACGAGGTCGGTCGCGATCGCATGCGGTCGCAGAGCGAACGAGCAGAACCACGGGCAGGTGAGTGACGGGAGCCAGTGCTCCCGGCCGGGAGAGCGATCCCCTGGCGGCCTCAAACACCGCACCCCCGACCAGGGGTACGGCCAGGGGGCCCGCGCACCGGTGCCCGTCCGTGTCATCTCCCTCTGCCGCCCCGGAGTCCGCGCCCCAAGCGCGAGGAGACCCGGGTGTTCACCGGCATCATCGAAGAGCTCGGCGAGGTCGTGTCGATCGAGGAGATCGGCGACTCCTCGCGAATCCGCCTGCGCGGCCCGGTGGTCTGTGCCGATGCGAGCCACGGCGCCTCCATCGCGGTCAACGGCGTCTGCCTGACCGTCGTCGACACCCCGGACGAACTGGCCGCCGGCACCGGCGAGTTCAGCGCCGACGTGATGGCCGAGACCCTCCACCGTTCCAGCCTGGGCGAGTTGAAGCCCGGCTCGCCGGTCAACCTCGAGCGCGCCATGGCGCTCGGCGCCCGGCTCGGCGGACACCTGGTGCAGGGTCATGTCGACGCCACCGGACGGCTGTTGAGCCGGGAGCCCGGCGAGCGCGACGCCAACGGCGACCTGCGCTGGGAGGTGCTGCGCTTCTCGCTGCCCGCCACCGTCTCCCGCTACCTGGTGGAGAAGGGCTCGATCACGGTCGACGGCGTCAGCCTCACCGTGGTGGAGGCGGCCCTCGACAGCTTCACCGTCAGCCTCATCCCGGCCACCCTCGCCCTGACCACGCTCGGCGCGAAGACCGTCGGCGAGAGCGTCAACCTGGAGGTGGACGTCCTCGCCAAGTACGTGGAGCGCCTCCTCGAGGCCCGCACGCTCCCCACCCTCCCGAACCTGCCGAACCTGCCCGAGACGGGGGAGACCAAGTGAGCTGGCTCAGCGGCGAGGCGTTCACCGTCCTCGGCGAACACGTGAAGTGGGCCGACATGATCGGCAACCTGCTCGGTTTCGGCGCCCTCGCCCTCGGCTGGCGCCGCTCGATGTGGAGCTGGCCCGTGCAGCTCCTCTCCGGCGCCGTGCTGATCACCGCCTACCTCGGCGGCCACGTCCCCGGCCTGATCGGCAAGCAGCTGATCATCATCACCACGGCCGTCTGGGGCTGGCGGCAGTGGCGCCTCGGCCGCCGCGACACCGGCACGATCGCCGTACGGTTCGCCACCTGGCCCGAGCGCGCCGTCCTGGCCGGGGGCACCGCCGTCGCCACCGTCGCCCTGGCGCTGCTCTTCACCTCGTACCCGAGCCTGTCCTGGAGCCCCTGGTCGGACGCCTACATCTTCGTCGGCACCCTGGCCGCGATGATCGCCCAGGCGCGCGGCTGGCTGGAGTTCTGGTTCGCCTGGATCGCCGTCGACGTGGTCGGCGTCCCCTTCGCCTTCAACAGCGGCTACACCTTCTCCGGCCTCACCTACTCCGTCTACTTCGTCCTGGTGATCCTCGGCCTGCGCTCCTGGTGGATGAGCACCCGTGAGCCCCGAGTCACCGCCGCCAACGTCCCGCAGGGAGTCACGGCATGACCGAGAACCAGACGCACCCCGACGGCGACGACGGCCTCGCCGACATCGTCCTCGACCCGGTCGAGCGCGCCATCGCCGACATCGCCCTCGGGCGGGCCGTGATCGTGGTCGACGACGAGAACCGCGAGAACGAGGGCGACTTCATCTTCGCGGCCTCCGCCGCCACCCCCGAGCTGATGGCCTTCACCATCCGCTACAGCTCCGGCGTCATCTGCGTCCCCATGACCGGGGACGAGCTGGACCGCCTCAAGCTCCCGCCCATGACGGCCGTCAACGAGGACCGCAAGGGCACCGCCTACGCCGTCTCCGTGGACGCCCGCGAGGGCGTGGACACCGGCATCTCCGCCGCCGACCGCGCCCGGACCGTACGGCTGCTCTCCTCGCCCGGCACCGAGCCCGGCGACCTCACCCGCCCCGGGCACGTCTTCCCGCTGCGCGCCGTCGAGGGCGGCGTGCTGGCCCGCCCCGGCCACACCGAGGCGACCGTCGACCTGGCCCGCCTCGCCGGGCTGGCGCCGGCCGGCGTCTGCGTCGAGGTGGTCAACGACGACGGCACCATGGCGCGGCTGCCCGAGCTGGTCGTCTTCGCCCGGGAGCACGGCCTCGCGATCATCTCCATCGCGGACCTGATCGCCTACCGCCGCCGCACCGAGCTGCACGTGGACCGGGCCGCCGTCACCTCCCTGCCCACCCGGTACGGCGACTTCACCGCCGTCGGCTACCAGGGCACCATCGACGGCGTCGAGCACCTCGCCCTGGTGGCGGGCGGCCTCGGCCCGGACGGGCGGCTGCCGGACGGCGAGGACGTGCTGGTGCGCGTCCACTCCGAGTGCCTGACCGGCGACGTCTTCGGCTCGCTGCGCTGCGACTGCGGCCCGCAGCTGGACGCCTCGCTCGAGCGCGTCGCCGAGGCCGGCCGGGGCGTGGTGCTCTACCTGCGCGGCCACGAGGGCCGGGGGATCGGCCTGATGCACAAGCTGCGGGCGTACGAGCTCCAGGAGCAGGGGCGCGACACCGTCGACGCCAACCTGGAGCTGGGCCTGCCCGCCGACGCCCGCGACTACAGCATCGGCGCCCAGATGCTGGTGGACCTCGGGGTCCGCTCGCTGACCCTGCTCACCAACAACCCGGAGAAGCTCACCGCGCTCACCGACCACGGCCTCAAGGTCAAGGGGCGCGAGGCGGTCGAGATCGCGCCGAGCGAGCACAACCTGCGCTACCTGCGCACCAAGCGCGACCGGATGGGCCACGACCTGCCCGGCCTGGGCTCCTGAACCACCTCACCACGTACGGAAAGTAGGAACAGAGCATGAGCGGCCACGGAGCCCCCGAGCTGACCATCGACGGCGTCGCCGACCTCAAGGTCGCGGTCATCGCCGCCCAGTGGCACGACAAGGTGATGAACGGCCTGCTGGACGGCGCCCACCGCGCCCTCAAGGAGCTGGGCATCGCCGAGCCCACCGTGCTGCGCGTGCCCGGCACCTTCGAGCTGCCCGTCGCCGCCAAGCGCCTCGCCGAGCGCGGCTACGACGCCGTCGTCGCCCTCGGCGTGGTGATCCGCGGCGGCACCCCGCACTTCGACTACGTCTGCCAGGCGGCCACCGTCGGCCTCACCCAGGTCAGCGTCGACACCGGCGTCCCCGTCGGCTTCGGCGTGCTGACCTGCGACAACGAGGAGCAGGCCCTCGACCGGGCCGGCCTGCCGGGCTCCGCCGAGGACAAGGGCCACGAGGCCGTCACCGCCGCCGTCGCCACCGCCGCGGTGCTGCGCGCCGCGCTCTGACACCGGCCGGTCCGGGCCTTCCCGGAACCTTCCCGGACCGTGGACGTCCACCCGACCGTCCACGGTCCGGGACCGTTTACCGCCCGTCCGCCCGCACGCCGTAAGGTGAGTCCCATCATGGCTTCGAAGACATTCGAGGAGCTCTTCGCCGAGCTCCAGCAGAAGGCCGCCACCGGCGACCCCTCGTCCTCCCGTACCGCGCAGCTCGTCCAGCAGGGCGTCCATGCGATCGGCAAGAAGGTCGTCGAGGAGGCCGCCGAGGTCTGGATGGCCGCCGAGTTCCAGTCCGACGAGCAGACGGCCGAGGAGATCTCGCAACTCCTCTACCACCTTCAGGTGATGATGATCGCCCGCAAGCTGACGCTCGACGACGTCTACAAGTACCTCTAAGCCCGACCCTCAGTAGCACTCCCTCCCCAACAGGTAAGGAAGCAACCTCCCATGCTGCGCATCGCCGTCCCCAACAAGGGTTCGCTCTCGGGTCCCGCGGCGGAGATGCTCCATGAGGCCGGCTACCGCCAGCGCAAGGACCCGAAGGAACTGGTCCTGGTCGACCCGAACAACGAGGTCGAGTTCTTCTTCCTGCGCCCGCGCGACATCGCCGTCTACGTCGGCTCCGGCCGCCTCGACGTCGGCATCACCGGCCGCGACCTGCTCCTGGACTCGCACTCCAACGCGGAGGAGGTGCTCGCCCTCGGCTTCGCCGCATCGACCTTCCGCTTCGCCCGCCCCGAGGGCGTGCAGGTCGAGGACGTCAAGGGCCTGGAGGGCCTGCGCATCGCGACCTCCTACACGGGCCTGGTCGAGCAGCACCTCGCCGACAACGGCGTGAAGGCGACGGTCACCAAGCTGGACGGCGCGGTCGAGACCGCGGTGCAGCTCGGCGTCGCCGACGTGATCGCCGACGTGGTGGAGACCGGCACCAGCCTGCGCAACGCGGGCCTGGAGGTGTTCGGCGAGCCGATCCTGATCTCCGACGCCGTGGTGATCCGCCCCAAGGGCGCCGGCGAGGACGCGGGCGTGGACCAGTTCCTGCGCCGCCTCCAGGGCGTCCTGGTGGCCCGCCGCTACGTGCTGATGGACTACGACATCCGGGCCGAGAAGGTCGGCGCCGCCGTGGCGCTCACCCCGGGCCTGGAGTCGCCGACCGTCTCCCCGCTGCACACCGAGGGCTGGGTGGCCGTCCGCTCGATGGTGCTGCGCAAGGAGGCCCAGCAGATCATGGACGACCTGTGGGGCATCGGTGCCCGCGCGATCCTGGTCACCAACATCCACGCCTGCCGCCTCTGACCCGCCACGAGCGCTGACCCGCCACGAGCGCTGACCCGCCACGGGCGGCGACCCGCCACGAGCGCTGACCTGCCGCGAGGTCCACAGGTAAAGAACGGTTCAATAGGGGCGGGGACGCCGGCCGGCGTCCCCGCCCCTGCGCTGCCGCCACCCGAACCACCGGAGACCGAACGTGTCCACGCCGCCCGTCCAGTACCCCGTCACCTGGGCGCCCCGCCGCACCCGCGCCGTGCTGCTGCCGGTCTGCGCGCTGCTGGTGGCGCTGTTCGCGGTGCTGGCCGTGCTGCTCCCGGAGAGCTGGCAGCTCAACGACCGGATCATGATGGTCATGAGCGGCGTCCTGTTCGCCGCCGTGGGCCTGATGCTGGCCCGCCCCCGGGTGAGCGCCGACGCGGACGGCGTGACGGTGATCAACTTCGTCCGCACCCGCCGCCTGGCCTGGGCCGAGATCGTCCGGGTCAATCTCCGCCAGGGCGACCCGTGGGCCACCCTCGACCTCGCGGACGGCACCTCGCTGGCCGCCGTCGGCATCCAGCCCGGCGTCGGCCGGAACCAGGCCATCGCGGACGCCCGCGCCCTGCGCGACCTGGTCGACCACCACGCGGGCCACTGAAGCCAGGCCACCAACCCCGGACCACCGAACCCGGGCCCGAACGGGCCTGCGAGCCATGTCCGGATATCGTCTACGCTGGTAAAAGCGGGGCAAAGCTTTCCGCCCCCCGAACGACCTGCCCGCACATGACCTGAGGAGTGACACTCCCCCTCGATGGACGATCCGTCCGGTAGTACCTGCGCCGCCTCACTTCCCACCACCGGAAGGCAGGCGGCACTGTGATCACCGCCTGGCTGCTGTTGCTCGCGGCCGTCCTGCTGATCCTCGCCAACGGCCTCTTCGTCGCCGCCGAGTTCGCCTTCGTGACCGTCGAGCGCGGGGCCGTGGACCGTTCCGCCGCGGCCGGCGACGCCAAGTCCGGCCGCGTGGCCAGGGCCCTGCGGCACCTCTCGTTCGAGCTCTCCGGCGCCCAGCTGGGCATCACCGTCACCTCCCTGGTGGTCGGCATGCTCGCCGAGCCGGCCCTGTCGACCCTGCTGAGCCCCGTCATGACCGCCGTCGGCGTGCCCGACGCGGCCGCGCGCGGCGTCGCCGTGGTGGTCGGCATGGTGCTCGCCACCGTCGTCCAGATGGTGATCGGCGAGCTGGTGCCGAAGAACTGGGCGATCTCCCGCCCGCTCCAGGTGGCCCGCGCGGTCGCCGCCCCGCACATGGCCTTCTCGCTCGTCTGCCGCCCGCTGATCAGCTTCCTGAACGGCGTGGCCGACCGGACGGTGCGCGCCTTCGGTGTCGAACCGCAGGAGGAGCTGGACCACGCCCGCACCCCGGACGAGCTGGTCGCCCTGGCCCGCCACTCGGCGAAGGCCGGCGCCATAGACGAGGAGTCGGCGCGGCTGTTCGTCCGCACCCTGGGCCTGGGCGAGCTCACCGCCGAGTCCGTGATGACCCCGCGCATCGACGTGTCCGCCCTGCAGGGCGACGCCACCGCCTCCGACGTCATCAACCTCACCCGGGCCACGGGCCTGTCCCGCTTCCCGGTGTACGCCGACAGCCTGGACGAGGTCACCGGCATCGTCACGCTCAAGGACGCCCTCGCCGTCCCGGCCGCCCGCCGCGGCCTGGTCCGGGTGGCCGAGCTGGCCGCGCCCCCGCTGCTGGTGCCCGAGACCCTGCCCGCCGAGCGGCTGCTCGACCGGCTGCGCAAGCTCCAGCCGATGGCCATCGTCGTGGACGAGTACGGCGGCACCGCCGGCGTCGTCACCGTCGAGGACATCGTCGAGGAGATCGTCGGCGAGGTGCAGGACGAGCACGACCCGGCCGACCACCCCGACCTCCTCGCCCTGCCCGCCGTCAACGGCCTGCCGGTCTGGCAGGCGGACGGCCGCGCCCGGCTCGACCAGCTGGAGCGCATCGGCCTGCACGCCCCGGACGGCCCGTACGAGACGCTGGCCGGCCTGGTCGCCGACCTGCTCGGCAAGCTCCCCGAGGTCGGCGAGCGGGCCGAACTGCCCGGCTGGCGGCTCACCGTCACCGGCGTCGACCGCCACCGCACCAGCGAGGTCCGGGTGGAACGCACCGCCGCGCCCACGCTGTTCGGCGACGACAGGGGCGGCTCCCGATGACCGCCCTCCAACTGCTGGTCGCGCTGCTGCTCCTGCTCGGCAACGCCTTCTTCGTCGGCGCCGAGTTCGCCGTCGTCTCGGTGCGCCGCAGCCAGATCGAGCCGCTCGCCGAGGCGGGCAACAAGCGCGCCCGCACCGTGCTGCACGCCCTGTCCAACGTCTCCGCGATGCTGGCCGCCGCCCAACTGGGCATCACCGTCTGCTCGCTGGGCCTCGGCGCGCTCGCCGAGCCGACCATCGCCTCCCTGCTGGAGGGCCCGTTCCACGCGATCGGCGTCCCCTCCGGCCTGATGCACCCGCTCAGCTACGGCATCTCGCTCGCCGTCGTGGTGTTCCTGCACATGGTGATGGGCGAGATGGTGCCGAAGAACATGGCCATGGCCGGCCCCGAGCGGGCCGCGCTCTGGCTCGGCCCGCCGCTGGACCGGCTGGCCCGCTGGCTCGCCCCGGTGATCCGGCTGCTGAACAGCCTGGCCAACGCCGTGCTCAGGATGTTCCGGGTGGAGGCCAAGGACGAGGTCGAGTCGGTGTTCACCACCGAGCAGCTGATGTACCTGCTCGTCGACTCCCGGGACGCGGGCCTGCTCGACCAGGGCCGCCAGGAGCGCCTGGAGGACGCCCTGGAGATGGGCCACCGCCCGGTCACCGACGTCCTGCTGCGCCCCGAGCAGCTCGTCACCGTGGACACCAAGGTGACGGCCGCCGAGGTCGAGGAGCTCGCCCTGCGCACCGGCTTCTCGCGCTTCCCGGTCACCGACGGGGACCCGGCGGGCCACGGCTACCTGGGGTACCTGCACCTCAAGGACATCCTCGACGTCGACGACCCGTCGGCGCCCGTCCCGGCCCGCCTGTGGCGCCCGATCACGGTGCTGCGCGGCAGCCTCCCGCTGGACGACGCCCTCGGCGCGATGCGCAGGGCCACCTGCCACCTGGCCGCCGTCCTCGACCAGGACGGCCGCACGCTGGGCGCGGTGATGCTGGAGGACGTCCTGGAGGAGCTGGTCGGCGAGATGCACGACCCGGACCACCGCGCCTGAGGTTCACGTACGTTCGCCGACGGCGATTCTGCCGACAGCAGCGAACGCTTCCCATGCCGGCCACCCTCGTCGCAGGGTGGTCGGCATGAGACTTCTGCTGCTGGGTGGGACGAACTTCGTCGGACGGGCCCTCGCCGAGGACGCGTTGGCCAGGGGCTGGGAGGTGACGGCCCTCAACCGCGGCAGCCGGCCCGCCCCCGAGGGCGTGCGGGCGCTGACCGGCGACCGTACGGCCGAGGGCGGCCTCGCGGCGCTGGCGGCGGGGGAGTGGGACGCGGTGGTGGACACCTGGTCCTGGGCCCCCGCCGCGGTGCGCGACAGCGCCCGGGCGCTGGAGGGCCGCGTCGGCCACTACACGTACATCTCCAGCCGGTCGGTGTACGACTACCCGACGAGCGCCGGGGCCGACGAGAGCGCACCCGTGGTCGACTCCTCCCCGGACCTCACCGGCGAGGTGCCCTACGCCGAGGCCAAGCGCGGCGCCGAACTCGCCCTGGAGGCGCGCTACGGCGGCCGGGCGCTGCTGGTGCGCGCCGGGCTCATCCTCGGCCCCTACGAGGACATCGGCCGGCTGCCCTGGTGGCTCGACCGGATCGCCCGGGGCGGCCCCGTGCTCGCCCCCGGCCCCCGCGAGCAGGCCCTGCAGTACATCGACGTCCGCGACCTCGCCCGGTGGACCCTGGACGCGACGAAGGCCCGCCTCGGCGGCCCGTACAACGTGGTGAGCCCCTCCGGGCACGCCACCATGGGCGAGCTGCTGGACGCCTGCGTGCGGGCCACCGGCTCGGACGCCGAGCTGCGCTGGACGGCGCCGGAGAAGATCCTCGCCGCCGGGGTCGCGCCCTGGACGGAGCTGCCGATCTGGCTGGCCCCGGGCGACCTGTACGACTTCCTGCACACCGGCTCCGTCGCCCGCGCCGAGGCTGCCGGGCTGCGCTGCCGGCCCGTCGCCGAGACGGTCGAGGACACCTGGGCCTGGCTGCGCTCGATCGGCGGCACGGCCCCGCAGCGCGCTGACCGGCCGGCGGTCGGGCTCGACCCGCGGCGCGAGGCGGAACTCCTGGCGTGATTCAGGAGCGGCCGTCGATCAGCTCCCCGTACGCCTGCACCAGGTCCGGCAGCCGCAGGGTCGCGAGGTCCTCGCGGCCCGGCGGCTCGCGCAGCAGCGAGAGTCTCAGGTCCCGGTAGGCGCAGGACTTCTCGTACAGGGTGCGGATGAACCGGCCGTTGCCCAGCTCGTCGATCCAGCCCTCGCGGACCACGTGGGTGCAGATGCTGGCCAGCTCCTCGGCCGCGTCCTCGTCCCAGCCGTCGCCGTCCCGGCCGGCCAGCGCCGCGCCGATCGCGGTCAGCTCGCCGGGGCGGTAGCTGGGGAAGTCCACCCGGGTGGTGAAGCGGGAGTTGAGGCCAGGGTTGGTGGCCAGCAGCCGGTTCATGCCCTCGGGGTAGCCGGCGAGGATCACCACCAGCCGGTCCCGGTTGTCCTCGGCGCGCTTGAGGAGCACCTGGAGGGCCTCGTCGCCGTACGCGTCGCCCTTGGTGTAGCCGGAGTTGGAGAGGCTGTACGCCTCGTCGATGAACAGCACGCCGTCCAGCGCCGAGTCGATCAGCTCGTTCGCCTTCACGGCGGTCTGGCCGAGGAACTCGCCCACCAGGTCCGCCCGTTGGGCCTCCACCAGGTGGTCGCCGGAGAGCAGGCCCAGGGCGTGGAACACCCGGCCGAGTATCCGCGCCACCGTGGTCTTGCCGGTGCCGGAGGGGCCGGAGAAGACGAAGTGCCGCTTGGGCGGCTGGACGGGCAGGCCCTGCTCGGCCCGCAGCCGCGACATCCGCAGCTGCGCGGACAGCGCCCGCACCTGCCGCTTGACCGGCTCCAGGCCCACCATCAGCTCGAGCTCGGCCAGGGCGGCGTCCAACTCCCGTTCACCACCGGCCGGTTGGACGGCGGCCAGGGCCTCGGCCCGGGGCTCGGCCACCGCCCGTACGGGCAACTGCGCGGGAGACGCCTGTCCGGGCTGTCCGGGCTGACCGGCCTGATCGGGCTGCCCGGGCACCGGCGCGGTGCCGGTCCGCTCCCCGGCGGCCTGCGAGGCACCGCCCTCGACGGTCACACCCTCGACGGTCGCACCCTCGGCGGGCTCGGCCTCCGCCACCCCCTCCTGCGGCGGGTAGCCGTTCAGCAGGGAGCCGTTCAGTAACACGCCGTCCGGCAGCGGGGCCTGCTCGGAGAGGCCGAAGCCCGGCCCCTCCACGAAGAGCGTCTCGTCCTGGTACCCGACGGGCTCCGCCGCCCCGCCCTCGCCCGGCCGGATGCCGCTCAGCAGGCCGTCCGCGAGGGCGTCCTCGGCGGCGATGGCCTCCAGCCGGGCCGCCGTGTCCATGAACGCCTGGTCCGCCCGGTGCACCGCCCGGTACAGCGGCAGCGCGGCGGCGCTGCGCCCGGCGCCCTCGTACGCCCGCGCCAGCCAGTACCGCAGCTCCTTGCGCTGCGGCTGCTCGGAGCGGCAGCGGGCCAGGGAGGCGGCCAGCGGGACCTGCGCCTGGGCGCACATGTCCAGGCGCACCCGGGCCATTCCGGCGAACAGGCCGGCCTCTATGCCGAGCATCGGGTCGTCCAGCAGCCGGTCGGTGTCGCGGATCAGCTGCTCCCAGTCCTTGAGCAGGTAGGAGCGGCAGGCGTACAGGAACTGCGCGGAGGGGTCCTCGCTCGCGGGGGCGCACTGCTCCAACGCCCGGTCCAGCTCGGCGAGATGGCGCCCGTCCAGCCAGTGCGAGGCGTGTGCCAGGGCGAGGTCGCGGGCGTCCTCCAGCACCGGCTGCACCCACCAGCCCAGCCAGTACCAGGAGCTGAGGGGGCGTCGGTGCAGGCGCCGCTGCTCGCCGAAGCGGTTCTGGTTGCGGTACATGGCGAGCAGGGCGGCGGAGGTGTCGCTGCGCAGGGCGTGCAGGCCGAGCCAGGCGTCGGCCATGCCGGGGTCGAGCCGGACGGCGGCGCGGAACTCCTCCTCGGCGCGGGCGTAGGCACCGGCCGTGTAGGCGTCCATGGCACGCTGCCAGGCGCGGTCGGCGAGCCGGTCCGGGCCGCCCGCCGTGCTGTCGGAACTGTCCACCGTCGTCACTCACGCCCCCCGCCGTGTGGCCCGGGGCGCGGCCCGGCGGATGGTCTGCGCACAACCGGGCCGGTGGTCGTCGTGCCCCCGGGGCGCATCCGCGCCTACCCGGAATCGTACCGGGGCGGGGCTGATCCGGAAGGGTGTCTCGCGGGGTCAAATGCGATCGCGGAGGCGGTCGTTGACCGCCCGCGGGCCTGTTCGGGCCGGGCGGGGGCGAATTTCGGAAGGGGGCGGAGCGGTGCCCCCGGCTCACGGGGGAACAAGCCGGGGACACCGGGTCCGTCGCGGCCGGGAGCAGAAGTCCCGGCGGCTGTGGAGAACCTAAGCCGTGCCAACGCCGCAGGTCAAGGGGTTGTTGAAGGTTCACCGACGGTGCACGGCGCGATCCGCCCGGTCACCCCGTCGACCCGCGTCGCGGCGTACGGCCGGCTCGGGTCGGCGGCGAAATGTGCCGATTCGGCCCGCGCCCAGCCCGCCCAGAAGTCGGCCAGTTCCGGACCGTCCCTCAACTCCCCGCGCCGACGGGCCGAAGCGGCGTCCAGCTCCATCCAGATCACCCGGGCGAGCCACGGCCGCACCGCCCGCCGACCGGCACCGACACCCTCCACCAGCACCACCGGGGCGGGCGGCACCACGGCCGTGCCCGCGAAGCGGCGCAGCGTCCAGTCGTACACCCCGTGCCGCGCCTCCCGGCCCGCCGCCAGCGGCGCGATCACCTGCTCCCGCAGCCGGTGCGTCCAGCCGAAGAGCTCCTCGTGGGTGGCCAGGTCGTCCAGGTGCACCACCGGGGCGCCGCCGAGGGCGGCCGCCAGCCGGGCGGCGAAGGTGGTCTTGCCGGAGCCCGCGTGCCCGTCCACCGCGACCAGCCGCACCGGCCCGCAGGAGGGCGCCAGCGCGCCCAGCTCCCCGGCGAGCGCGGTCAGGGAGTTGGCGGTGAGAGGTCCGGAAGCAGCCACAACGGCAACCCTACGGTGCCGTAGCCCACCACTGCGGACAGTTCATCTGTGCTGGTCGTGACGCCGGGCCGGGATTCGGGCATACTCGCCTTCGCCACGCCTGTGAACGGCCGTTCACCGCAACCCGGTGCCCGGTCGGGCCGACCCCGCCACACCCGCGCCGGACCAGCCGAAACCCCGGCCCGGTGCCCGATCGAGGAGGCGACCACCGCCATGACCCCCTCTCCTGCGAAAGCCGTGGAGCGCCAGCTGCCCAGCGAGGAGGCCCGTGAGCTGCTGAGCCTCACCCGGGAGCTGGTCCAGCGCGAGCTGCGGCCGCGCGCGGCGCAGGACGAGGACGCGGGCCGCTTCCCCCGGGAGGTCTTCCGCACCCTCGGCGAGGCGGGCCTGCTCTCCCTGCCGTACGACGAGAAGTACGGCGGCGGCGCCCAGCCGTACGAGGTGTACCTCCAGGTGCTGGAGGAGCTCGCCTCCGGCTGGCTCGCGGTCGGCCTCGGCGTCAGCGTCCACACCCTCTCCTGCCACGCGCTGGCCACCTTCGGCAGCGAGGAGCAGCGTGAGAAGTGGCTGCCCGCCATGCTGTCCGGCGAGCAGCTCGGCGCCTACTGCCTCTCCGAGCCGCAGTCCGGCTCGGACGCGGCCGCGCTGCGCACCCGCGCCGACCTCGACGGCGAGACGTACGTCGTCAACGGCACCAAGGCGTGGATCACCCACGGCGGCCAGGCGGACTTCTACAGCGCCCTGGTGCGCACCGGCGCCGAGGGCCCCAAGGGCATCAGCTGCCTGCTGGTGCCCGGCGTCACCGAGGGGCTCTCCGCCGCCCCGCCGGAGCACAAGATGGGCATGCGCTCCTCGCCCACCGCCCAGCTGCACTTCGACGGCGCCCGGGTCTCCCGCGACCGGCTGATCGGCGAGGAGGGCCAGGGCTTCCAGATCGCGCTCGCCGCGCTGGACTCCGGCCGCCTCGGCATCGCCGCCTGCGCGATCGGCGTCGCCCAGGCCGCGCTGGACCTCGCCGTGGACTACGCCCGCACCCGCAAGCAGTTCGGCCGGGCGATCGCCGACTTCCAGGGGCTGTCGTTCCTGCTCGCCGACATGGCCACCCAGATCGAGGCCGGGCGCGCGCTCTACCTGTCCGCCGCGCGGCTGCGCGACGCGGGCCTGCCGTTCTCCAAGGAGGCGGCGATGGCCAAGCTGTTCTGCACCGACACGGTGATGCGGGTGACCACCGACGCCGTCCAGGTGCTCGGCGGCTACGGGTACACCCAGGACTTCCCGGCCGAGCGCTACATGCGCGAGGCCAAGGTCCTGCAGATCGTCGAGGGCACCAACCAGATCCAGCGCCTGGTCATCGGGCGCCACCTCACCAAGGGCTGACAGCCCTCACCCCGTACGGCCGCCGGCCGTCACTCCAGGGTGCGGAGTGACGGCCGGCGGTTCACTTCTGACGTCCCGTCAGCTGGCCCGCGCCATGCGGCGGCGCTGCTCCGGTACGGAGCGCAGCGGCGCGACCTGGGCCAGCGGGGCCGCCTTCACGGGGGACTCCGGGGCGGCTGCGGCGCGCACCGGCCGGTGCAGCACGGCGTGCGAGAACGGCTGGGTGCGCCAGTCGAGTTCGCCCGGCATCCCGAACAGGGCGCCGAAACCGGCCGGGCCGGTCTCCTCGGGGGTCTCGACCTCGGCCAGGTCGTCCGTCAGCGTGCCCGAGCCGGGGCAGATCGCGGGGGCGAAGGGGTTCCAGGCGGTCGGCAGCAGTGCGTGCTGCGGAAGTCGCTCCTCGTCGGCCACCAGGGCGATCGGGCGGCGGCACTCGGGGCAGTTGACCCGGAAGCTGTCCCAGGTCTCGGCCTCGCCGGGGCCGGAGCCCGGCGGGAGGTCGGCCGCGAGACCCTCGCGACCGGTCATATCGTCGGTCTCGTCGGCGTCCAGCGCAGGCTGGTCAGTAGCAGGCATGAAGATCCCCCTAGGATCGGGCCCGACGTGGTCGTCCAGGGCCACAACCAGCACTTCCCTCCGGCCAGGACTCATAATCCTGCGGTGCGGCGCACTGTGATGCACGCGGTGTGTCCTTGGCCACATCACCCGCCATGTTCACCCGGCATGTGCCCCGCAGGCACCTGCAGGGGTACGGGGTGCCACCTCGTGCGCCCCCCGTGCGCCCGAGCGGGTAGGTTGACCGCTGTGGAGGATCTCGACCAACGCATCGTCCAGCTGCTCGTAGAGGACGGCCGGATGAGCTACACGGACCTGGGCAAGGCCACGGGCCTGTCCACCTCGGCGGTGCACCAGCGGGTACGCCGCCTCGAACAGCGCGGGGTGATCCGCGGCTACACCGCGATCATCGACCCGGACGCCGTCGACCTGGCGCTGACCGCGTTCATCTCGGTCAAGCCCTTCGACCCCAGCGCCCCGGACGACACCCCGGAGAGACTGGCCGGCCTGCCCGAGATCGAAGCCTGTCACAGCGTCGCCGGCGACGAGAACTACATCCTCAAGGTTCGCGTCGGCGCCCCCGGCGACCTGGAGGACCTCCTCGCCCGCATCCGCAGCGCCGCCGGCGTCTCCACCCGCACCACCGTCGTCCTCTCCACTCCTTACGAGGCCCGACCCCCGAAGCTCTGACCACGATCGGGCGAGGTGCAGACTTAGGCCCATGACCGAACGCACCTTCCGGACCGTCCTGCTGCGCGGCGGCGCCGTCTACAGCCCCGCCGACCCCTTCGCCACCGCGATGCTCGTCGAGGGCGAGCACGTCGCCTGGGTCGGCAGCGACGGCGCCGCCGAGGCGTACGCGGCGACCGTCGACGAGATCGTCGAGCTGGACGGCGCCCTGGTCACCCCCGCCTTCGTCGACGCCCACGTGCACGCCACCTCCACCGGACTGGCGCTCACGGGCCTCGACCTCACCGGCACCCCCTCGCTCGCCGCCGCCCTGGCCGCCGTCACCGCCTTCGTCGACGCGCGGTCCGAGGGCCGGGAGAGCGGCGGCGTCCTGATCGGCCACGGCTGGGACGAGACCGCCTGGCCCGAGGGCCGACCGCCCACGCTCGCCGAACTCGACGCCGCCGCCCGCGGCGCCGCGCTCTACCTCTCCCGCACCGACGTGCACTCCGCGCTGGCCACCACCGCCCTGCGCGCCCTCACCGAGGGCCTCGCCGAGCGCCCCGGCCACGACGCCGAGGGCCCGCTCACCAAGGACGCCCACCACGCCGTCCGGCAGACCGCCCTCGCCCACCTCACCCCCGAGCAGCGCCGCCGCGCCCAGCGCGCCACCCTGGCCCGCGCCGCCGAACTCGGCATCGGCGCCCTGCACGAGTGCGCCGGCCCCGAGATCTCCTCCGAGCAGGACCTCGCCGCCCTGCTCGCCCTCGCCGCCGAGGGCGAGGGCCCCGAAGTCTTCGGCTACTGGGGCGAGTTGGGCGGCATCGACACCGCCCGCCGACTCGGCGCCCTCGGCGCGGGCGGAGACCTCTTCGCGGACGGCGCCCTCGGCTCCCGCACCGCCTGCCTGCACACCCCCTACGCCGACGCCGACCACACCGGCACCGCCTACCTGAGCGCCGAGCAGATCGCCGACCACGTCGCCGCCTGCACCGAGGCCGGGCTCCAGGCCGGCTTCCACGCCATCGGCGACGCCGCCGTCAACGCCGTCGTCGAGGGCGTGCGCGCCGCCGGCGAGCGGGTCGGCACCGACCGGGTCAAGGCCCTGCGCCACCGCGTCGAGCACGCCGAAGCCCTGGACGACAAGAGCATCGCCGCCTTCGCCGAACTCGGCCTCACCGCCTCCGTCCAGCCCGCCTTCGACGCCGCCTGGGGCGGCCCCGACGGCATGTACGTCCAGCGCCTGGGCGCCGAGCGCGCCGCAGCCCTCAACCCGTACGCGGCCCTGCTGCGCGCCGGCGTCCCGCTGGCCTTCGGCTCGGACGCCCCCGTCACCCCGCTCGACCCCTGGGGCACCGTCCGGGCCGCCGCCTTCCACCGCACCCTCGAGCACCGCATCTCGGTGCGCGCCGCCTTCACCGCCCACACCCGCGGCGGCTGGCGCGCCATCGGCCGCGACCAGGACGGCGTCCTGGTGCCCGGCGCCGTCGCCAGCTACGCGATCTGGGCCGCCGACGAACTGGTCGTCCAGGCCCCCGACTCCCGCGTCGCCGGCTGGTCCACCGACCCCCGCTCCGGCACCCCCGGCCTGCCCGACCTCACCCCCGGCCACGACCTCCCCGTCTGCCTGCGCACCGTCGTGCGCGGCCGCACGGTGCACCGGCGGTGAATCCGGTGTGACGGGCGAGGGTGGCGGCGCCGCCACCCTCGCCTCTGCCGTCCCCGACGTTCCGGGGTACCTTCTTCCGACAGCGTCCGAACAAGCACGTTTCAGGAAGATGGTGTGCCGGTGGCCATGCCCGTCACGCAGGAGCGGCCGGGAGCCGCCGCCGAGCCGCAGAAGCAGGCGCCGCGCCCCGGCCTGCTGACCCGCGTGCTCGCCAAGGTCCGCGCCGGGCTGCCCCGGACGGGCCTGGCCGTCGTGGCCGGGCTGCTGCTCGCACTCGCCTTCCCGCCGTACGACCTGTGGCCGCTCTCCCTGCTCGGCGTCGCCGCGCTGTCGCTGCTCACCCGCGGCCGCACCGTCCGCCAGGGCGCCTGGACGGGCTTCGCCTTCGGCCTGCCGTTCTTCCTGATGCTGCTCAGCTGGCTGCGGGTGGTCGGCTGGGACGCCACCGTCGGCCTGTCCGTGGTCGAGGCGCTGTTCCTGGCCGCGCTCGGCGGCGCCCTGGCCGGCACCTCCCGGCTGCGCGGGTGGCCGCTGTGGGCGGCCTGCCTCTGGGTCACCCAGGAGTGGGCCCGCGACCGGCTGCCGCTGGGCGGCTTCCCCTGGGGCCGGCTGGCCTTCGCCAACACCGCCACCCCGTACACCCCGCTGGCCGCGCTCGGCGGCGCCCCCCTGGTGACCTTCGCCGTCGCCCTGTCCGGCACGCTGCTCGCCTGGGCCGTCCTGCGCCTGCGCGGCCCGGGGCGGGCCCCGAAGGCCGCCGCGCTCGCGGCGCTCGGCGCCGTGGCCGCGATGGTCGCCGGCTACGCCGTGCCCGTGCCGACCGGCGCCACCGACACCGTCAAGGTCGCCATCGTCCAGGGCAACGTGCCCAACCCGGGCATGGACTTCCTCGGCCGCCCGATGATGGTCCTCAACAACCACGCCGCCGCCACCGAGCGCCTCGCCCTGGACGTCCGCGGCGGCGAGGTCCCCCGGCCCGACATCGTCATCTGGCCCGAGAACTCCTCCGACCTCGACCCCTTCAGCGACCCGCTCGCCCGGCAGCGCATCGACGAGGCCGTCAAGGCCATCGGCGTGCCCACCCTCGTCGGCACCCTGGTGGACGGCCCGGACGCGCAGCACGTCCAGAACGAGGGCATCGTCTGGGACCCGGTCACCGGCCCCGGCGCCTCCTACACCAAGCAGCACCCCGTCCCCTTCGGCGAGTACGTGCCCTTCCGCGCCCAGCTGATGAAGGTCGTCACCCGCCTCCAGCGCGTCGCCCGCGACTTCTACCCCGGCGACCACAACGGCGTCATGCAGCTCGGCCCGGCGAAGATCGGCGACGTCATCTGCTTCGAGGTCGCCTACGACGAGATCGTCCGCGACACCGTCGACGACGGCGCCCGCATCCTCGTCGTCCAGACCAACAACGCCACCTACGCGAAGACCGGCCAGCCCGAGCAGCAGCTCGCCATGAGCCGCCTGCGCGCCGTCGAGCACGGCCGCGCCGTGCTGATCGCCGCCACCAGCGGCATCAGCGCCGTCATCGCCCCGGACGGCACCGTCCAGCAGCGCACCCAGGAGCTGACCGCCGAGGAGCTCTCCGCCACCGTCCCGCTGCGCGACGGCACCACCGTGGCCGACCGCGTCGGCGCCCTCCCGGAGTGGACCCTGGCCCTCGGGGGCCTGCTGGCCTGCGCCGCCGCCGTGGCCCTCGGCCGCCGCCGCCCGAGGAGCGGAACACCCGCCGAGCCGGAATCGTTGGACCAGGTGGTGCCGTAGCCGGCCCGGACCTCCCGTGCGGCGCGCCGAGCACCGCCTGGAGTGGATTCGTACCGTGACCCAGCAAGACACCCCCACCCGTCCGGTCCCGCGCAGCCGCCTCCGGCGCGTGCTGCCGCTGCTGCTCACCGCCTGGCTGGTGCTGGAGATCTGGCTGCTGGTCCAGGTGGGCTCCTGGCTGGGCGGCTTCACCGTCCTGCTGCTGCTCATCGCCGGCGCGCTGCTCGGCGGCTCGCTGATCAAGCGCGCCGGGGTCAAGGCGCTGTCGGCGGCCATCGAGCAGAGCAGGAACCCGCAGTCGCAGCAGCCGCAGACCGGCACCAGCCTGACCGTGCTGGCCGGGCTGCTGCTGATCGTGCCCGGCTTCCTGTCCGACCTCGTCGCGCTGACCCTGCTGTTCCCGCCCACCCGGGCCCTGTGGCGGGCCGCCGGGCGCAAGGCGGCGGCCAAGGCGCTGCGCAGCGCGGGCCCGGTCGGCGCCGACCCGTTCGCGGACGCGATGCGGCTGCAGGAGCAGCTGCGCATCCACCGCCCGGACGGCAAGGTCGTCCAGGGCGAGGTCGTCGACCCCGAGGCGGGCCCGCGCGGCGCGCAGGGCTCTCAGGGCTCTCAGGGCCCGGACACGGGCTACCGTCCGCCGATCTCCGGCTGATCCTCGGCTTACTCGGAGCCCCGGCTACTCGGAGCCTCGGATGCTCGGAGAACCACGCGTGGAACGCGAAAGGGACCCTGGTGACCAGGGTCCCTTTTCGTGTGTGCTCCCGCGCGGGGCGGGGGCTCGGTCAGGCGCTCTTACGGGTGTCTCGCGGGTGTACCGCGAGGTTCATCCCACCGGAGCGGAGAACGGCCAGCCGCTCGGCCAGCACCTCCTCCAGCTCCTCCCTGGTCCGGCGCTCCATCAGCATGTCCCAATGGGTTCGCGTCGGCTTGGTCTTCTTCTCCTCCGGCTCGTCGCCGTCGAGAAGCGCGGCCTCCTGGCCGCAGAATCGGCATTCCCAGGTTGCGGGGATCTCGGCCTCGACCGAGAAGGGAACCTCGAAACGGTGTCCGTTCTGACACGCGTACTCGACGGTCTGGCGGGGCGCCAGGTCAATGCCACGGTCGGTCTCGTAGCTGGTGGCCCCGAGTCGCGTGCCGCGGAGAGCTCGCTCGCTCATGAATCGTGCCTCCCGGGCTTATGGCCCACAGGACTAGTGGTCGCTGTTCTTCGTCGTTCGGTCAACGCTCGGCTTCCGACGAAGATTCCCGTCCCGGGACATGCGTCGTCTGTTGTGCCGCCCCTGTTTGTACCCATCGGCGCCCGATTTGTCACATCTGGCCGGGGATATCACCCAAGGTGTCACCTGTTTCACATCTGGTGATCGTGCGAACTTTCTGTGACGAGCGTACCGGGACGGGTTCCGACGGTATTCGTCGCCCCCGAATCGTCCGCCTCCGCGGGGCTCCATGGGGTTCCACGGGGCTCCGCGGCGGCATTCAGGAGATCGGGCGGGAGCGGATCATCGGTTCATCCTTGGCCAGAACGACCGGCACGACCGGAGCGACCGGCACGACCGGCGGGTGCTCCGGGCGCGGCGGCGCCCCGACCCCGGCCGCGGCCTCCGTACGGGTGTCGCGGTGCGGCAGCAGGGCGATCACCGCGTTCCGCAGCGAGGCCGGGGCGTCCTCGTCCAGCGGGTCGACGGTGGCCGGCACCTGGAGCCGGACGGGCGCGGCGTTGCCGATCCGGGCGTAGCCGCGGCCGACGGGCGCGTGGGCGGCGGGCACGATGTCCAGGGGTGCGCCCAGTGCGGCGTACGCCTCCTCGGGGCGGGTGGGGCCGAGCAGCACCCGCGCCCGGGTGGTGGCGAGGACGGTCGGGGTGAGGCGGTCGTGGGCGGCGACGTCGTCGGCGATCACCACCGTCACCCGGGCGGCCCGGCCGTGGCGCAGCGGCAGCTCCAGCAGGTCCTGCGGGTCCGGGCGGCCCTCGGCCCGGGCCAGCTCGCTCAGCTCGGTCGGGTGGTCGAGCAGCAGCCACAGCGGCCGGGTGACGTCCTCCGGCGGGGCGGCGCCGGCGTGCCGGGCGGCGTTGAGCGCGGCGAGGCGGCGGTCCGTCTCGTTGGCGGCCCACTCCAGGGCGGCCAGCGCGCCGTGCAGGCTGGTCTCCACGGTGTGCACGCCCGGGCGGTTGACCAGGCAGGCGTGCTCCCCGGTGCCGGCGCCGTCGACCACCACCAGGTCGGCGTAGGGCAGGGCCTGGAGGGCGACGGAGCGCACCAGGCTGGAGGTGCCGTAGCCGGTGGCGCCGAGGGCCAGCAGGTGCGGTTCGGAGGAGCGCGGGCCGGTGCGCCAGACCACGGGCGGCTGTTGCACGGGGGCGCTGCCCTGGTGCACCGGGATCGTCCGGGCGCTGCCGTCCCCGTCGGTGAAGCCCAGCACGATCTCGCCGGGGGCGGCGACGAAGCGCTGGGCGGTGATGTCGGTGGGCAGCGGCGTCAGCGCGGTGATCCGCAGCCGGTTGGACTCCTCGTCCCAGTCGAAGCGGTACTCCCGGGCGCGGCCGGCCTTGCCCTGGACGACCTGCTCGATCCGGGCGCGGGCGGCCGGCTCGGTGTCGGTGAAGTAGGCCGGGTAGACCAGCTCCAGCCGGGCGAGGCGGCCCTCGGCGTCGAACTCCCAGGAGCCGAAGGCGTCCTTGTAGTCGCCCTCGAAGTGGTACATCGGGTTGGCGTCCTCGGGCCCGCACAGGTACGGGGTCAGCGCCGCGTAGAGCGCGCTCAGCTTGACGTCGGCGACGTCCGGCGCGGGTGCGGCGGGGGCCGCCTTGGGGGCCCGGCCGGCCCAGGCGGCGCTGGCCATCAGGGCGATCAGGGCGAACAGCAGGCCGTGGGGCAGCAGGTAGATGCCGACCGCCATCGCGGCGGTGAGAAACAGCGTGGGGCCGCGGCGCTCCTTCGGGGTGGCCTGCCAGCGGTCCCTGGCCCAGGCGCTGTGGTGGCGCAGACCCCGGCTGATCACGGTGAGCGGGGCGAACATGTCGGAGGCGTGGTCCCCGGCGGTTCGGGCGATCTCGCGGCCCTTGACGAGATGGCGGTGGAGCGGCATGGCGTGACTCCCCGGGCTGGTGGGACGGGTGGTGGGACGGTCGGTGGGAGGGGCGGCGGCTGGTTCGGCCGTACGACGGAGCCCGGGGCGGTGGGAATCCGCGCCCGGGCCCGTGCGGGGGCTTTCGAGTGTTCGGGCCGCTAGAACTTGAGGCCGCTGAGCAGGCTGGCGAGGCTGGCGCCGCCCGCGGTGATGCTCGGGGCGATCGAGGAGCCGGCGACGTAGAAGCCGAGCAGGGCGCAGACGATGGCGTGGGAGACCTTCAGTCCGTCCCTGCGGAAGAACAGAAAGGCGATGGTGCCGAACAGGACGATGCCGGAAATGGAGAGGATCACGTTCTGCTCCTCGGGGAGGGGGACAGGGCAGTGTCACGGAAAGTGCACTAATCGTGACAAAAAGTAATAGATGATGGAACGGGGCAAATGGGTGGTTCTGCCGTTCAATACCGCCACGGACGCCGGACGGAGGTATGCGAACCGGTCGAAGCGGTGGCCGTGCGCCGCCCGGATTCCGTGCGGCAGTGGCGCGGCGAGGCATTCCCGGCGGATGGGCGGGAAGCTTCCCGGGGGGTCGGTAAGTTCGCTCTAATGGCCGCGCAACCGGTGCGGCCGCGTGTCGTACCGCCTCAGCCGTACCGCCCTACTCGTACCGCACCACCCGTATCGCACGATTCGATTCGACCGACGAAGGAAAGGCCGATCTCCATGACCGACGCCCCCGACGCTGATGTGATCGCCCTCGCTGGGAAGCTCTTCGACGCCGCCCGCACCGGGGACGACGCCGCCCTGGCCGCCTACCTGGACGCGGGCGCCCCGGTCGGCCTCACCAACGACCGCGGCGACGACCTGCTCATGCTCGCCGCCTACCACGGTCACGCCGCCGCCGTCGCCACCCTGCTCGAGCGCGGCGCCGACCCCAACCGGGCCAACGACCGTGGCCAGACCCCGCTCGCCGGCGCCGTCTTCAAGGGCGCCGACGACGTCCTCGAGGCCCTCCTCGCCGGTGGCGCCGACCCGACCGCGGGCACCCCGAACGCGCTGGACACGGCCCGGATGTTCGGCAAGGAGCACCTCGTCGCCCGCTTCGAAGGCAGGTAGCCGCGGGTCGTAGGCTTTTCGACCATGGACACCAAGACCGCCGGCACCGTCGAGTACCGCGTCACCGGCTTCGGCCACCCCGACGCGCAGGCCCTCGCCCAGGAGGTGCAGCAGGAGTACGTGCGCCGCTACGGCAGCCCCGACGAGACCGAGATCCGCTCCGAGGACTTCACGGCGCCGGCCGGTCTGTTCATGATCGCCTACCTGGACGGCCGGCCGGTCGCCTGCGGCGGCTGGCGGGCCAAGCAGGCCGGACCGGACGGCGTGCGCGACGGCGACGCCGAGGTCAAGCGGATGTTCGTCGTCCCCGACGCGCGGGGCCGGGGCCTGGCCCGCGCGGTGCTGCGCCGCCTGGAGCGCACCGCCGTCGAGGCCGGCCGTACCCGGTTCATCCTGGAGACCGGCACCGAGCAGCCCGAGGCCGTCGCGCTCTACGGCTCCGAGGGGTACGTCGCGATCCGCAAGTTCGGCATCTACAAGGACCACCCGCTGAGCATCTGCCTCGGCAAGGAACTCGACCCGGCGGCGGTTGTCCGAGACGTGTCAGTCTGAGCGGCCGCCGCGCCGGGTAGGTTCCCGTCAGCCCGAGGGGGTGACGGATGGACGAGCACGAGCCCGGCGCCGGCCGGCTTCCCGAACTGGGCCTGCCCCAACTGGCCCCGCCCGAACGGGCTCTGCCCGAACTGGCCCGGCCCGGAGGGGAACTGGACCGGCTGGTGCGCGAGGGCGTGCGCACCGTCGGCGCCGGAGCCGTCTGGGCGGTCGGCGACGCCGCCGGCCCGCTCGGCGGCGGCAGCCACGGCGCACTCGGGCAGGGCCCGTACGCCCGGCTCGCGCCCGGGCCGGACACGCTCTACGACCTCGCCAGCCTCACCAAGGTCGTCGCGCTCTGGCCCTGCGCCGGGGTGCTCTGGCAGGAGGGCCTGCTGCCGCTCGACGAACCGCTCGGGCGCTGGTGGGCTCCCGCCGGCGGGCGGCGCGTCGGCGGGGTGACGGTCCGTCAACTCCTCACCCACACCGCCGGGATGCTCCCGTTCACCCGCTTCGAGAAGCTCTACGGCCCCGAGGCGGCCGCCATCCGCGCCGGGGTGCTCGGCGCACCACTGCACCGCGAGCCCGGGGAGGCCGTGGAGTACACCGACCGGGCCGCCGTGCTGCTCACGTACGTCGTCGAGGACCTCGGCGGCGCCGGGCTCGACGAACTCGCCGCCCGCTGGGCCTGGGGGCCGCTGGGCATGGCCGACACCCGCTACGGGCCCCTGCCGGAACGGGAGTTGGGGCGAACGGCGCCGACCGAGTACGAGGAACGCGCCGGCGGCTACCTGCGCGGCGTCGTGCACGACCCCTCCGCCCGGCTCCTCGGCGGGGTCTCCGGAAACGCCGGGGCCTTCTCCAGCAGCCGGGACCTCGGCCGCTTCCTGGCCGCCGTGCTCGACCCGCCCGCCGGGATCGGCTGGGGCGGGGACTGGACCGCCGAATCGCTGCGCGAGCAGACCGGCGGACTGGAACCCGCACGCGGCCTGTCCTGGATGGTCGCCCCCGGCACGGATCCGGCCGAGGGCACCTTCGTCCACTACGGGTTCACCGGCACCGGGTTCTGGGTCTCGCGCCGACTCGGGCGCTGGGCCGTCCTGTTGACCAACAAGGTGCACTACGACCGGACCACCCAACCGCTCACCGACCTGCGCAACGCCTACCGGCGAGCGGTCTTCGGGTGACCTGGATTTTGGCTGAGCGCCTGTTCTTGACGCATCGTCAGATCAGCGTGCTCCAGTAGAACCAGAACCGGTTCAGGACCAGCAGTGCCAGCACCGTCACCCACACCACCGGCAGCGCCCAGTGGTAGCGCGCCGCCTCCCGGACGACCGTCGCCCCGCGCGGGCCCACCGGGATCACGCCCGTGCGCAGATTGTGCAGCGTGGTGTACCAGAACAGCAGCACCACCGTCACCCACACCACCATGCAGTACGGGCACAGCGCGCCGATGTCGTACAGCGCCTGGTCGATCAGCCAGTGCACCGCCAGCAGGCCCAGCGTGGTGCCCGCCTGCAGCCCCAGCCAGAACCAGCGCCGGTACGCCCCGCCGGCCAGCAGGCCCGCCCCGACCGCCGCCAGCGCGCCGAACGCGGCGATGCCGAGGAGCGAGTTCGGGAAGCCGAACACCTCCGCCTGGTCGGTGCGCATCACCGAACCGCAGCTGATGATCGGATTGATGTTGCAGCTCGGGACGTACGACGGGTTCTCCAGGACGCGGAGCTTGTCGAAGGTCAGCACCGCCGAGGCGGCCAGGCCGACCAGCCCGCCGAGGAACACCAGCAGGGCCAGGGCCCGGCTCGCGCCGACGGCGGGGGAGGAGGACGCGGAAGCGGGACGGGAGGAGGGCGGGGTTGGCACGGTGGCGGCGGCGGTCATGGCTGCTCACTCCGGAAGCTGGGAGGGGCCGGCCCGGCCGGGAGGTCGGCCGGGCCGGTGGTGCGTGCCGTGCTTCGCGCGCTCCTACTGCAGGCCGGCGGCCTGCCTCACCGCCTCGGTGAACTGCTCCGGGCTCACCACCGCGTTGCCGGTGAACAGGTTCACCGTCCTGCCGTCCACCTTCACGGTCGGGGTGCCCGTCACCCCGCTGTCGTTGAACTTCGCGGCCACCTGGTCCGCCCACGGCTCGTAGGTGCCGTCCTGGACGGCCTTCACGAAGGCGTCCGTCTTCAGCCCCGGCACCTTGCCCGCGAGGTCGAGGAGGTGGTTGACGTCCCCGAAGCCGTCCTCCCGCTCGTCCGGCTGGTTGGCGTACAGCACGTCGTGGAACGCCTTGAACTTGTCCACGCCCTCGTTCAGCGCCGCACCGGAGGTGGCCAGGGCGAGGTGGGAGCCGTTGCCGCCCAGGTTCTTGTCCAGGAACGCGGCCAGGTGGTACTGGACCTTGATCTGGCCGTCCTCGGTGAGCTTCGCGGTGGTGGCGCCGTTCGCCGCCTCGAAGTGCTTGCACACCGGGCAGCGGAAGTCCTCGTACACCTCCATCGTGTGAGGCGCGTCCGCCTTGCCGTACGTGACCACCGTGCCGCCGTCACCGGTCGCGTTCGCCGGGACGACCAGGGCGGTGCTCCTCGCCTTGCTCGACGGCTTCTCGTCCTTCTTCGCCGAGGTGATCGCCAGCGTCACCCCGCCGATCAGGGCGATCACGGCGACGGCGGACACCGACGCCACGATCCGCTGACGGCGCTTGGCGGCCGCCTGCTCGGCGCGGTGCAGCTCCTGCAGCCGCTCACGGGTGCTGGCGCGCTTGGACTGCTGGTGCTGCTGGTGCTGCTGGTGCTGCTGGTTCTGAGCCATGGGAATTCAACTCCTGTGGACGCGCGGATGCGCGCGGAAGACCGGAAGGGGACCAACGCGGAGTCGGGCGCACCACCTGCTGGAGCTCGTCCTTCGAGTCAGCAGGCAGGCGCGAAAACCGGCGGCCCCCGGCGCGGCGCAGGGCTCAGAACCACATCCGCATGACGCGGCCGCACCCGGTCCGACGCCGGCAGCGGCACCCGCAACACCGGCCGAACCGGAGCCGGGACCAGCAGCAGCACCAGCGCCCGCAGCGGCTGGGCCAACGACTCGCCCAGCGCCCGCAACGCCCTCGCCAGCCCCGACAGGGCGGCATCCCCCAACCGCAACCACGAGGCGGCGGCCAGCGCGATCACCAGGTGCACGAACAGCAGCAGGAACTGCGCGGCCGCCGGCGCCAACTGCCCGGCATGCCCCAGCGTCCCGTCCAACCACGACCCGTCCATCGACCCGCCGCCACACACCAGCAGATTCACCCCACGCGAGGGCACCTGCCCCGACAGCACCGGCCCACAGCCCGTCTGCCCCAGGTTGAACGTGGTGTTCAGCAACAACTCGACCGGCACCATCACACCCGAGATGTGCAACAGCCGCCGCTCCCCACCCGCCAGCGCGGCCGCGAGGACGAACACGACGACAGTCGCCACCCCCACCAACGACACGGGCAACGGACGCCCCGTGATCACGACCTGCCCCAACGCGGACAGCGGCACCGCGAGCGCGGTGAACACCGCTGCCCGCAGGCCCCTGATCACATGGCTGGACGTCGTCACGCCCCGGAGTATGCCACGCCACTTACACACCGCACGAGACCACGTCCCACCCGCCCGCCCACCTCCGGCCACCGGCCATCCGGGCATCCGGGCATCCGGGGAGGGCCGCCGCCTCGGCCTTCCGGCACACGCCACCTGTGCAGGGTTGCGCAGCGGCTGACAGGAGTTCCGCCGCACCTCGGCGGATGAAGCGAGGCCGCAAAGGAGTTGGGGGTGGTGCAGGACGGAACGGCAACCGTCGTACCACCACCGGACCGCCACGGAAAGGTCTCCCTCCATGCCTGATCTACGCCTCGGTGTCTCCCTTCAACCGCGCTGGCCGCTCGACGACGGAACGGCCGTGCTCCGTGCCGCAGGCCATGCCGAGAGCGCCGGCTTCGACCACGTGGCGGTGGGCAACCGCCTCCTGGACAGCGGATTCGGCCTCGACACCGACCCGCTCGTCCTACTGTCCGCCATCGCCGGCGTGACGACGCGCCTGCGGCTGCTGACATCGGTGCTCGTCGCGCCCTACTATCCGGCGCTGGTCCTTGCGAACCAGGCAGCCACCCTGGATGTCGTGTCCGCGGGCCGTCTGGTCCTGGGCGTCGGTGTCGGATGGAACCCGGACGAGTTCGACGCCCTCGGCGTGCCTGTCCGCGAACGGGGCGCGCGCACCGACGATCACCTCGCGGCCGTCAGAGCCCTCTGGGCACGGCGGCCCGCTGACTTCGACGGGCCGTTCACGCGACTGCGTGCGGCAAGCCTGGGGGTGCCCCCGGTCACTCCTGGCGGCCCGCCCGTATGGGTCGGCGGCCACAGTGATGCCGCTCTGCGCCGTGCGCTGCGGTACGGCGACGGCTGGTACGGCACCGGCGTCGACCCTGCGGGAGTCACTGACGTGCGACGCCGCCTGCGCGAGCTCGCTGCCGACACAGCGGATGCCGACCGCCTGACGCTCGCTTCGGCCGCATTCCTCACGCCTCCCGGCATTCCCGCGGCCGTTCAGGCTCCGGGACAACCTCTCGGCGGTGTCTCGCCCACCGCGACGAGCGTGGCCGACGCCCTCGGGCGGCTCGCTGAGGCGGGGCTCACCGTCTGCACCCTCTGGCTGCCCATTGCGGCTGAACACATGGAAAAGGCGATGGACTGGATCGCGGCCGAGGTCCTGCCGCAGCTCGCCCGATGACCCTGAGCTGACCGGCACATGCGCGGACGGACTTCCGTCCGGGGCCGCTCAGCTGTCGTGTACACGCGCCGTCTACGCGGTGTGTATCGGACTGCCGGAGCCTGTCCGGGAGGTCGGGACCAGCCCGGCCTCCCGGAAGGAGAACCGGTACGACATGACACGAGTACACCGCCTCGGCTCCACCGCCCTGCTGGTGGCCGGCGCCCTCCTCGTGGCGGCCGGCACGGCGTTCGCCGCGCCCGCCCTCGACGAGCACACCACCGGCGCCCGCATCACGACGCAGGGGGCTCCCGCCCCCGCCGCACCGCTGCACCTCCCGCCGCCCCGCCTGGCCTCCGGGGACCAGGAGGTCCCGCTCCAGCCGCCGGCGCCGCTGAGTTCGGACCTGAAGCCGAACTCCAAGGCGGGCCCGGCCCCGAAGGCCGTCCAACCACGGGTCGGCAACCCGGTGACCGACATCATCTCGTCCCTCATCGACATCTTCGAGAAGCTCATCGACATCATCCAGAGGGCACTGGAGAAGCCGGACCGGGGATCCTTCGTACAGGCGGTCGTCAACGACACCGCCGCACGCACCGGCGGCCACTACAACATCATGCTGGTCGCCGACGACGCCCAGTTCGACGCCTCCTTCGCGCACACCGTCTGGGACGGCCGTATCAAGTACAAGGACGGCCAGCTCTTCCGCCTCTTCATCTTCGACTCGGGACACTTCACCCTGCACAGCGACGGCGGGTGGAGCAACTGGGGCTTCTACGGCCGCTACAGCTCCAACTCGGGCGAACTCACGTTCTACAAGTCCCCCGGCGACAGCATGAGGAGCGCCGCCAACGACGCCAAGTGCGTCGACGACCAGCAGGGCGGCCTGGGCAACGGCAACCCCATCCAGGTCTACGACTGCAACACCACCGACCCGCAGTGGTGGTACCGCGACGGGCAGGCGCTCAAGGTCAGCATCAGCGGCGTCACCAAGTGCCTCGACGCGGCCGGCGGCGGCTGGACCGACAAGGTCCAGCTCTGGGACTGCAACGGCTCCCCGCCGCAGCAGTGGTCCTACGACAACGGCGCGCTGCGCAACGCCAAGTGGCAGTACTGCCTCGACATCCCCAACAGCAACCTGGGCAACGGCAACCGGCTGCAGATGTACCCCTGCAACGGCACCGCCACGCAGCACTTCACCCTCCCCTGACGAGGGCTCGCACCGGCCCGGCCGCCCCGGCCGGGCCCACCACCGACTTCGAACCTAGGTGCACCCCCATGAAGAGAACCCTCCTGGGCTCCGCCCTGCTGCTCGCCGCGGGAACCGTCCTCGCCCTCGGGCCGGCCGCGGCCGCGCAGTCACCGGACCGGGCACCGTTGCCCGCGATCGCCGCCGCGAGCGACCAAGGCAGCATCCCGCTCGCCGCACCCACCGCTCACCCGTCCGCGTCCCCGTCCACACCCGCGTCCCCGTCCACACCCGCGCACGCGGCGCCGCGCGCGCAGCTCGCCTCGTCCGGCGTCCAGATCACCAAGGACGACATCTCGGTGGGCGGCGCCATCCAGTCCCTGTTCGACCAGTACCCGTCCTTCATCTTTCCGCCGGACCAACTCGTCCAGGGCTTCGTGGCACACGGCGCCGACCTGACCGGCGGCCACTACAACCTGCTCCTGGTCCGCGCCGACGCCCAGTTCTCCATGAACTTCAGCACGATCCGGGCCTCCGCGATCCTCACCCACAGCAGCGGCATCCGCTACAACCTCTGGATCTTCGACCAGGGCACGTTCACGCTGCGCAGCGACGGCGGATGGACGAACTGGGGCTTCTACGGACGCTTCAACAGCTCGGGGGGCAACGTCAACTTCTTCCGCCTGCCCGGCGGGCCGGTGATCGGCAAGGACGGCAAGTGCCTGGACGTCCGCGCGAGCGGCACGGGCAACGGGACGCCCGTCCAGATCTACCACTGCAACAACACCAACGCCCAGTGGTGGAACCGGGACGGGCTCGCCCTGAAGGCCCTCGGCAAGTGCCTCGACGCCAACGGCGCCTCGACCGGCGCCCTGGTGTGGCTGTGGGACTGCAACGGCAGCCTCCCGCAGCAGTGGTACTACGAGAACGGCCAGCTGCGGAACGCGCAGTGGTCGTACTGCCTGGACATCCCGAACGGTGACACCACCGACCAGCGGCAGCTGCAGATGTACCAGTGCAACGGCGGCGACGCGCAGCGCTTCAGCGCCCCCGGCGACTGAGCACTGCCGCGACACCGCCCGACAGGCCGCCGGCCGTACCTCCCCGGGTACGGCCGGCGGTGCGCGTCCGGGGGCGGGCGGCTGCCGGGGGCGCCGACCCGTGGGGGGCCGTGAGCCGTCCGAGGTCGTTCCCGCTCGGGCCCGGTGTGCGTGTTCTGCCGGTGGGTGGGCGATGGCCTGGCGTGAGCCGAAAGACACGTCCTAGCCTGGAAGCCGACCTCTGTGAGGTGGTGAGGCGCATGGCCGGGGCAGGAAGCACGGTCGGGCAGGTGCTGATGGCTCGCATCGAGGCGCAGGCCGTGGTGCTGGCCGGGCTCGATGACGCCGTACGGGCGGATGAGCCCGACGCGGTGCACCGGATGCGGGTGGCCTGCCGTCGGCTGCGCAGCGCTCTGCGGACCTTCCGCCGCTACCTCGCCCCCGGTTCCACCGACGACCTGGTGGCCGAGCTCCGGTGGCTGGCCGCCGCGCTCGGCCGGGCCCGGGACCGGGAGGTGCTCACCGAGCGGCTGGTCGGGCAGGCCCGCGAGTTGCCCGCCGTGTGCGGGCCGGGGCGGGTGGCCGCAGACCTGGAGCGGTGGGGGCGCGAGGAGTACCGGCGGGCCTGGCCCGAGGTGACGGCCGCACTGGACAGTCCGCGTCGCCGCGCCCTCGGCGTCGCCCTCGGCCGTCTGCTCGCCGACCCTCCGCTGCGCCGCCGGGCGCAGCGGCCGGCCGTCCCCGGGTTGGCCCGGATCGCCGAGCGGGAGCAGCGGCGGACCGGCAAGCGGATGCGGACAGCCCTGGAGGCACCGAGCCGGGAGCGGGACGCGGCGCTGCACGATGCCCGCAAGGCCGCGAAGCGGGCGCGCTACGCGGGCGAGACGGCGGCACCGGCGGTGGGGCGAGCGGCGGAGCGCTACACGGAGCGGATGAAGGCCGTGCAGGAGGTGCTGGGCGAGCACCAGGACGCGGTCGTGGCCGCCGCCGCCCTGGCGGGCGCGGCGGCCACGAGCGCTGCACCCTTCGGCTACGGGGTGTTGTACGCCCGGCAGTTGGCGGAGGCGGAGTCGGCGCGGGAGCGCCTGCCGAAGGCGTGGAAGCGGGCGGGGAAGCGGAAGCTGGCGCGGTTCGGCTAGGCCGTGTCTTTCGGCTCACGTCGGATCAGCGGGCGGCTCCCCCAGCCTTCGGCCGGGAGGTGCCCCCATGGGTGCGTGCATCGGCGGTGCCGAGGAGGGAGTAGATGCGGTGGGGGCACCTCCCAGCCGCCAGGCTGGGGGACATCGGCGACCGACGAGAAGCCGTCGAGGTGCGTGCCCCGGCGGCGACCGCCCGGCGTGATCCGAAAGACACGGCCTAGATGAATGAGTCCAAGGTCAGTGATCGAAGGCGATCAGCGAGCGCATGACGGGGCGGCCAGTCTGGGCGTTGTGCCAGACGGCCGCAGTCAGGGCG
>NZ_JOCF01000033.1 GCF_000720635.1 Streptomyces sp. NRRL WC-3742
CGGCGCGGCCGTCGGTGCCTCGCGCGCGGCCGTCGACGCCGGCTGGTACCCGCACACCAGCCAGGTCGGCCAGACCGGCAAGCAGGTCTCCCCGCAGCTCTACATCGCGGCGGGCATCTCCGGCGCCATCCAGCACCGCGCCGGCATGCAGACCTCGAAGACCATCGTGGCCGTCAACAAGGACCCCGAGGCCCCGATCTTCGAGCTGGTCGACTACGGCGTCGTCGGCGACCTGTTCGCCGTGCTGCCGCAGCTGACCGCCGAGGTGAAGGCCCGTAAGGGCTGATCCCGCAGCACACTGTTTCGGAGGGCGTGGCACCCGGGCGACCGGAGGCCACGCCCTCCGGCGTTCTCCCAGGCGTTCCCGCGCCCGTCGGCGGGCCCCGTAGAGTCGGGCGCGACAGGTGGAGCGAGGGGCGAGGACGGGCGCATGGCACTGCTGACGGCACTTCACGGCGGGTACGGCGACGCGGCGGACGCGCTGCGGGTCGACGGGCGGGCGCTCTCCCGGGAGGCACTGCTCGGCGCGGCGACCGCCGTGGCCGACCGGGTGGCCGGCGCCCCCGCGCTCGCCGTGCTCGCCCGGCCCACCCTCGAGACCGTCGTCGCCGTGGTCGGCGGACTGCTGGCGGGCGTGCCCGTGGTGCCGCTGCCGCCCGACTCCGGGCCCAAGGAGCGCGCGCACATCCTGCGCGACTCCGGCGCGGCGCTGCTCGCGCACGCCGTGGGTGAGTCCGTGCCGCAGGACGGGGTGGACGGCGTCGACGGCGTGGCGGCCCTGCCCGTCGACCCCGCCGAACGCTCCGCCACGAGCCACGCCGAGCCGTCCACCGACGCGACCGGCTTCGTGCTCTACACCTCCGGCACCACCGGCGCCCCCAAGGGCGCCGTGATTCGGCGCGCCGCGATCGCCGCCGACCTGGACGCCCTGGCCGCCGCCTGGCGGTGGACGGCCGAGGACACCCTCGTCCACGGCCTGCCGCTCTTCCACGTCCACGGGCTGCTGCTCGGCGTGCTCGGGGCCCTGCGCACCGGCAGCCGCCTGGTGCACACCGGGCGGCCCACCCCGGCCGGGTACGCGGCGGCGGGCGGCAGCCTGTACTTCGGCGTGCCCACCGTCTGGTCCCGCCTCGCCGCCGACCCCGAGGCGGCCGCCCGGCTGGCCCCGGCCCGGCTGCTCGTCTCCGGCAGCGCGCCGCTGCCCGTGCCGGTGTTCGAGAAGCTGACGGCGCTCACCGGGCACGCGCCGATCGAGCGCTACGGGATGACGGAGTCGCTGATCACCGTCAGCACCCGGGCGGACGGCGAGCGCCGGCCCGGCAGCGTCGGCCTGCCGGTGGAGGGCGTGCGCACCCGGCTGGTCGGCGAGGGCGGCGAGCCCGTGCCGTACGACGGGGAGAGCGTGGGCGAACTGCAGGTCAGCGGGCCGACGCTGTTCAGCGGCTACCTCAACCGGCCGGACGCCGACGCGGAAGCCTGGACGGCGGACGGCTGGTTCCGCACCGGGGACGTCGCCGTGATCGGCGAGGACGGCTTCCACCGGATCGTCGGCCGCGCCTCCGTCGACCTGATCAAGAGCGGCGGCTACCGGATCGGCGCCGGCGAGGTCGAGGCCGCCCTGCGCGACCACCCGGCGGTGGCCGACGCGGCGGTGATCGGCGCGCCGGACGAGGACCTCGGACAGGCGATCGTCGCGTACGTCGTTCCGGAGGGTTCCGTGACGGGGGACCAGCTGACGGCCTTCGTGGCGGAGCGGCTCTCGGTGCACAAGCGGCCCCGGCGGGTGGTGCTGGTGCCCGAACTGCCCAGGAACGCCCTGGGGAAGGTGCTCAAGAAGCAGCTGCTCTCGGAGGACGCCGGGCGGTGACCCGTCGGCGTGTCGGGTGCGCGGTGCCGGCCCTCCGGTGACGGGCCCTCACCCTGATGCGCCGTCGACGCCCACCACCCGAGAACCCTTCCTTTGGCTCACTCCACTGCGCACGGTGAGCGGACGCGTGCCTACCGTGACACGCAGGCCGAGCCCCGACGGGGCGACGCCTCGAGTCCGCAGTCGTTCCCGCAGCCGCTGACACGGCGGCAGATCGCAGCAGTGAGGAAGTCAGCACCATGACCACCGTCAACACCGGCGCACCGGATGCCGCCGGGACCCCTCAGAGTCCCGCCCGCCCGACCGCTCCCTCCGCCCAGGCCCGTCCCTCCCGGGCGGCGAGGGTGCGGCGGGGGATAGGCATGGTGGCCGTGATCGTGGCCGGTGCGGGCGTGATCGGCCTCGGCACGGGCGTGACCCCCGCCGCCGCCGAGCCGGCCCCGGCGCACGCCGGGTGGGACGGCTCCAAGTACTGGTTCAAGAACAGCCAGGGACAGTGGCGCTGGACCACCCACTACGACGTGTACCTGGCGCGCACCAGCGGCGGGTCCGCGAAGTCCACGTCCTCGTCCTCCTCCACGGCCGTGCGCTCCGGCGGCATCACCCAGGGGTGGGACGGCTCCCGGTACTGGTTCAGGAACAGCCAGGGGCAGTGGCGCTGGACCACCCACTACGACGTCTACCTGGCGCGCACCGGGGGCGGCTCCTCCTCCGGCTCCTCGGGCTCCTCCGGCTCGGGCGCGTCGTCCTCGGGCTCGGTGGCCGAGGACCGGGACGTGGAGACGGCCGTGGAGTACGCGCTCGCCCAGCTCGGCAAGCCGTTCCGCACGGGAGGCAACGGGCCTGACGGGTACGACTGCTCGGGCCTGGTGCAGCAGTCCTTCCGCCGCGGCGGCATCGACCTGCCGCGGGTGGCCAACGACCAGTACGCGGCGACCACGCCGATCAGCGCGGGCCAGCTGCGCCGCGGGGACCTGCTGTTCTGGTCGCCGAACGGCACCAAGCGCGGCATCCAGCACGTGGCGATCTACCTGGGCGACAACCAGTACGTCGAGGCCGCGCGGCCCGGGACGCTGATTCGGATCTCGCGGATCAGCAGCGGCTACTACCCGTCGTACATGGGCCGGCCGTAGGCCCGGTCGTCCCGCTCCTGCCCCGGCTCCCGGATCGCTCAGAGGTCGGAGGGCCGGGGGAGGGCGCCGCGGGCACCGAGGGCCGTGACGGCGAAGGTGCCCGCGGCCACGGCCGCGGCGGCCGCCTCGGGCAGGTCGGCGCCCCGGGCGAGCCCGGCGGCGAGCGCTCCGCAGAAGACGTCCCCGGCGCCGGTGGTGTCGACCACCCGGACGGCGGGGGCGGGCAGCAGGAGCGGCGCGCCCCCGGTGGCGACCAGTGCGCCCTCGCTGCCGAGGGTGACCACCACCCCCTCGGTGCGCGGGGCCAGGGCCCGGGCCGCCTCGTGCGTGTTCCCGGCGCCGGTGAGCCGGCGGGCCTCGAGCACGTTCACCACCAGCAGCGGGCGGTGCCCGTCCGGGCCGGTGTCGGGCAGCGGGCCGGCGGGGGCGGCGTTGTGCACCCAGCGGGTGGTGCGGCCCGCCGAGTCCGGGGGCGGAAGGGTTGCCGCGGCGGCGCGCACGCACTCCTCGGGGACCTCGTTGCTGGTCAGCACCACGTCGACGGGCAGCAGGTGGAGGCGCGCCAGGGCGGCTTCGACGTCCTCGGGGGTGAGGTGGGCGTTGGCGCCGGGGAGGACGACGATGCTTCTCTCGCCCGCCGGGTCGACCATCACGATCGCCTGTCCGGTGGGCGCGTCCGGGTGCACGAGCACGGAGCCCGTCTCCACCTGCGCGCCGTGCAGATCGGCGAGCGCCGCCCGGCCCTCCGCGTCGCGTCCGACCCGGGCGACCAGGTGCGTCGCCGCGCCGAGCCGGGCCGCGGCCACCGCCTGGTTGGCGCCCTTGCCGCCGAAGCCGTGGGCGGCCTCGGCCGCGAGCACGGTCTCGCCGGGGGCGGGGAGCACGGGGCAGCGAAGGATGCGGTCGGCGTTGACCGAACCGATGACGATCACACGACCGGCGGGAAGCAGCTTCACGGCTCCTTCGTAGGCGCTGGGGTGCCGGTGGCGCAAGGTGGGGGCGTGGGGGAGGGGCGCATGTGACGGGAGTGCACGCCGGGGCGGGTGTGCGCGAGCGGTGGGGACGGGGTGCAGCTTTGATGCCAGCCGGCCCCGGTGTGCGCACGGCAGGCGTCTGGCCTGGGCACATGCCCCTGTCAAGGGGCGCGCGGAAGCTCGGCGCAGGGTGTGTCGGGGAGGTATGGGGAGCGGCATGGCGCGGGTACCACCACGGGTGGCGCCGGTCGGTGGGCGGGCGCCGCCCGGTGCGACTACGGGCGTAGTCAGACTACGCCGGTCGTGGCACTACTTCCGTAGTGCGACTACCGGTGTAGTTGCAGAACGGCGCCGGGGCGAGTCGAAAGCAGGGGGCCTTGTGATCGTCTGGGTCAATGGCACGTTCGGGGCGGGCAAGACGAGTGCCTGCCGCGAGCTGGTGGAACTGCTGCCCGGGAGCGTGCTCTTCGATCCCGAGCTGGTGGGCTTCGGCCTGCGTCGGATGCTCCCGGCCGACCGGCTGGCGACGGTGTCCGACTTCCAGGACCTCCCGGCCTGGCGCCGGCTGGTCCCCGAGACGGCCGCGGCGCTGCTGGGCGAGGTCGGCGGGCCGCTGATCGTCCCGATGGCGCTGCTCAGGGAGGACTACCGCGACGAGATCTTCGGCGACCTCGCCCAGCACGGCATTGCGGTGCACCACTTCGTGCTGGACCCAGAAGAAACGATCCTGCGAGAGCGCATCGCCAACAGAGAGGAGTGCGCGGACGATCCGCAGGCCAGCGAACGCGTCCGCCAGTGGTGCCTGGACCACCTGCCGCGCTACCGCGCCGCCCGCCGCTGGCTCGTCCAGGACGCCCGGATGATCGACACCGGCGCCCTCACCCCGCGCGAGACCGCGCACCGGATCGTCGACCTCTTCCGCGTCGGCGCCGCGCGCTGCCCGATCGTCCAGAGCCCGGCAGCCACCGGCGACACCGTGGCCTCCGCCGTCCTCTTCTTCGACGAGCAGGACCGGGTGCTCCTCGTCGACCCGGTCTACAAGCCGGACTGGGACTTCCCCGGCGGCGTCGTCGAACGCGGAGAGGCCCCCACGGACGCCGCCCTGCGCGAGACCGCCGAGGAACTGGGCCTGCGCCTGGACCCGTGCCTCCTGCGGCTGCTCGCCGTCGACTGGGAACCGCGGACCGGCCCGCGCCGGGGCGGCCTGCGGCTGATGTACGACGGCGGATTGCTGGACGAGGAGGGCCGGGAGAACCTGCTCCTCCAGCAGGAGGAACTGCGCGGCTGGCGCTTCGTCACCCTCGACGAGGCCGCGGACCTGCTCCCGCCCAGCCGCTACCGCCGACTCGCCGCCGCGCTGGAGGCCCGGCGCTGTGGGGAACTGCGCTACCTGGAGGCGGGCGCGCGGGTCGCCCAGGGGATGGCGGCGCGCACGGCGGACGCGGCCTGACGGGGGCGGCAGGGGCGGGAGGGGCGTTAGGGGCGGCCGGGGCGGCAGGATGGGGGGATGCCGTTCACGTTGAGCCATCCCGCCGCCGTCCTGCCCCTGCTGCGTGTCGCCGGGGAGCGTGGCCCGTTGGTGGCGTCGGCGCTGGTGGCGGGGTCGATGGCGCCCGATGTCCCGTTCTTCGCGGAGTCGTTGCTGCCCGGGGTGTACGGGCACGGCGGGCTGACGCACCGCTGGTGGGCCGTGCCGACGGTGGATGTGGCGATCGCCGCGGCGCTGGTGGCCGGCTGGCACGGCCTGCTGCGGGCGCCGGTGGTCGCGCTGCTGCCGGAGCGGTGGGCCGGCGGTGTCGAGGCGCTGACGGCCCGGCGGCCGGGGGCAGGGGCGGGCGTGGCGTGGTTCGCGGCCTCGGCGGCGATCGGCGCCGCCACCCACGTCGGCTGGGACGCGTTCACCCACGGCGGCCGGCTGGGCGTGCGGCTGCTGCCCGTCCTGGACCGGCGGGTGGCCGGGGTGCCGCTCTACGAGGCCGCGCAGTACGGGAGTTCGGCGCTCGCGCTGGCCGCCATGGGAGGCTGGGCGGCGCGCGCCGTACGGGCCGCGCGCCCCCAGCCGCCCACCGTACGGCTCGCGCCCCGGACGCGGCGGGCTGCCGTCGCGGCGCTGGGCGCGGCGACGGCGGCCGGGGTGGTGCACCGGATCGTCCCGCTGCGGCGCAACCTCGTCCCCGAGGTGTGCTTCGGCGCCGGGGCGGGCCTCGCCGTGGGCGCCGTCGGGTACGCGGCGCTGCTCGCGGCTTCCCGCCGGTGGCGGCGCGGCGGGAAGCCTGCGGGTCAATACACCTAGGACCCTGTCCGGGCGGCGGAGCGTCCGTCAGGCGGAGCGCAGTTCGGCGTAGCGGCGCAGGAAGAGGGCCTCGGTGAGGGCCATGCGCTCCAGTTCGAGCGGGTCGACGCTCTCGTTGACGGCGTGGATCTGGGTGGTCGGCTCCTCGACGCCGATCAGCACGATCTCGGCCTGGGGGTAGAGGGTTTGCAGGGTGTTGCAGAGGGGGATCGAGCCGCCTTCGCCGGAGGCGACCATCGGGGTGCCGAAGGCCGTCCGCATGGCCTCGCCCATCGCCTCGTACGCCGGGCCGGTGGTGTCGGCGAGGAAGGGGGCGCCGTTGCCCTGGCGCTCGATGGTGAGGTGGGCGCCGAGCGGGGTGCGCGCCTCGAGGTGGGCGACGAGGGCCTGCTGGGCGGCGGCCGGGTCGGTGCCCGGCGGGACGCGCAGGCTGACCAGGGCCTTGGCGGCGGCCTGGACGGAGGAGGTGGCGCCGATCACCGGCGGGGCGTCGATGCCGAGGACGGTGACGGAGGGGCGGGCCCAGAGGCGGTCGGCGACGGTGCCGGTGCCGGTCAGGGCGACGCCGTCGAGCACCTTGGCGTCGGCGCGGAACTGCTCGTCCGGGTACTGCACGCCCTCCCAGGTCTGGTCGGCGGCCAGGCCGTCCACGGCGACGTCGCCGTGCTCGTCGTGCAGGGAGGCGAGGATGCGCACCAGGGACTGCAGCGCGTCGGGGGCCGCGCCGCCGAAGGCGCCGGAGTGGAGGTTGCCGGCCAGGGTGGTGACGCCGACCTCGATCGCCGTCATGCCGCGCAGGGAGGCGGTGACGGTGGGCAGGCCGGGGGCGAAGTTGCCGGTGTCGCCGATGACGATGGCGTCGGCGGCGAGCAGCTCGGGGTGGGCCTCCGCGTAGCGCTCCAGGCCGCCGGTGCCCTGCTCCTCCGAGCCCTCGACGATGATCTTCAGGCCGACCGGGTAGGTGTCCCCGTACACCTGGCGCAGCGCCCGCAGGGCCGTCAGGTGCATCAGGATGTTGCCCTTGCAGTCGGCGGCGCCGCGCCCGTACCAGCGGCCGTCGCGCTCGGTCAGCTCGAACGCGGGGCTGAGCCAGGCGGATTCGTCGAGCGGGGGCTGCACGTCGTAGTGCGAGTAGAGCAGGACGGTCGGGGCGCCCTCGGGGCCGGGGAGTTCGGCGTAGACGGACTGCGTGCCGTCCGGGGTGTCGAGGAAGCGGACGCCGGTCAGGCCCTCGGCGGCGAAGGCGTCGGCCACCCAGCGGGCCGCCTTCTCGCACTCCTCGACGGGGAACTGGCGCGGGTCGGCGACCGAGGGGAAGGCGACCAGTTCGGCGAGGTCGGTGCGGGCACGGTCCATCAGGGACCGGACGGCGTCGGCCAGGGGCTGTGACATCGGTGCTCCGTGGGGGCGGGGGCCGCCCTGGGGGTGCGGGCGGGACGGTCGGTCGGGGTACCGACGATCATAGGCGGAGCCCATCCGGCCGGTTCGGGGTGCTGCGGCCACCGCCGGGTCGGACGGACGCATAGGATTGCTGGTCGTGACTGACTCCGGAAGCCCAGATTCCCCCAGCCCGCTCGACGAACCCGCTGCCGAGGCCGAACGGCTGGGCGGCGTCTGGGACGTCGTGGTGGTCGGCGCCGGACCGGCCGGGGCGTCGGCCGCGCACGCCGCCGCCGTCCAGGGCCGCCGGGTGCTGCTGCTCGACAAGGCCGAGCACCCCCGCTACAAGACCTGCGGCGGCGGCATCATCGGCCCCTCCCGGGACAGCCTGCCGCCGGACTTCAAGCTGCCGCTGCAGGACCGGGTGCACGCCGTCACCTTCGCCTACAACGGCCGCTACACCCGCACCCGCCGCAACGAGCGGATGCTGTTCGGCCTGGTCAACCGGGACGAGTTCGACCTGCGCCTGGTGCAGGCGGCCGAGCAGGCGGGTGCGGTGCTCGCCACCGGAGTGACCGTCACGGGCGTGGAGCAGCGCGGCGGCGGGCACCGGACGGCGCTGGTGACGGCGGCGGACGGGCGCGGCTTCGAGGCGCGCGCGGTGGTCGGCGCGGACGGCAGCGCCAGCCGGATCGCCCGGCACGTCGGCGTCACCTTCGACCAGATCGACCTGGGCCTGGAGGCGGAGATCCCGGTGCCGCCGCAGGTCGTCGCCGACTGGGCGGGCCGCATCCACCTCGACTGGGGCCCGCTGCCCGGCAGTTACGGCTGGGTGTTCCCCAAGACCGAGAGCAGCAGCCTGACCGTGGGCGTCATCTCGGCGCGCGGCGACGGGGAGGCGACGAAGCAGTACCTCGCCGACTACATCCGGCGCCTGGGCCTGTCGGGCTTCACCCCGAGCGTGGAGTCCGGGCACCTGACCCGCTGCCGTGCCGAGGACTCGCCGCTGTCGCGCGGCCGGGTGCTGGTCGCCGGGGACGCGGCCGGGCTGCTGGAGCCGTGGACGCGCGAGGGCATCTCGTACGCGCTGCGCTCGGGCCGGCTGGCCGGGGAGTGGGCGGTGCAGGTCGCGGAGGCCGGGGACGCGGAGTCGGTGCGGCGCGAGGCGCTGAACTACTCGTTCGCCGTCAAGGCCGGCCTGGGCGTGGAGATGCGGGCGGGCAAGCAGCTGCTCGGGGCGTTCGAGCGGCGGCCGTACCTGTTCCACGCGGCGGTCTGCCTGGTGCCGGCGGCCTGGCGGGCCTTCGCCCGGGCGACGCAGGGGCACACGACCTTCGCCCAGGTGCTGCGGCAGTACCGGGCGGCCCGCAGGCTGACGGCGACGGCCGCGCGCTGAGGCCGCTCGTTCGGCGGGGCGCCCCCGTCCGTCCTTCCCGGACGGGCGGGGGCGCCTTCTCGTTCTGCGGTGCCGCTACTTGAGGCCGGCGTCGAGGGCGCCCATCAGGGTGCCGGACGGGGTGTCGCCGGACAGTTCCCAGATCATGCCGCCCAGCAGGCCCTTGGACCTGAGGTAGGCGGTCTTCTGGGCGATCGACCAGGCGTCGTCGAAGGTCCACCACTGGCCGCCCGCGCCCGTGTAGCCGTACGTGGACACGGACTTGGGGTCGTGGTAGACGGTCAGGTTGGGGACGCCGGTGATCAGGTTGTTGTAGCCGCGCGTGCCGGCCTCCTCGGCGAACTGGCCGGGCGCCGCGCCGTTCGCGGACTGCCAGGCGCCGTTGGCCCCGGCGTCGCCCGCCGCCACGCCCTGCCAGCCCCGGCCGTAGAACGGGAAGCCGATGGTGAGCTTGCGCGGGTTGACACCGGCGGACAGGTAGGTCTGGACGGCCGCGTCGATGCTGAAGTGGAACGGGTAGGGGTCCTTCGGGTCCTGGTAGAGGTTGCTGGCCTGGCCGGTGCGGTTGGGCTCCCAGGAGTTGTCGCTGCCGGAGCCGTGGAAGTCGTAGCCCTGGACGTTGGCGATGTCCAGGCCCGTGAAGATCCTGCCGAGGTCCCAGCCGGCGGCGACCTTCGCCGGGTCGGCCGGGGTGAAGGCGGTGAGCAGCTTGTGCGAGCCGCCCAACGCGTCGAGCTGCTTGCGGAATTCGGCGATCAGGGCCGTCAGGTTGGCCTTGTCGTTGGGGCTCCAGTGGTTGCCCGCGTGGCCGTCGCCGGAGCCGGGCCACTCCCAGTCGAGGTCGATGCCGTCGAAGATCCCGGCGGCCGTGCCGTCGCCGCCGGCGCCGTTGTAGGCGGGCAGGTTGCCCTTGATCCAGGTGTCCACGCAGGACTTGACGAACTTCTGGCGGGAGGCGTCGGTGGCGGCCACGTCCGAGAAGTACTTGGAGTACGTCCAGCCGCCGAGGGAGACGACCACCTTGAGGTTGGGGTGCTTGGCCTTGAGCTTCTTCAACTGGTTGAAGTTGCCGCGCAGTTTGCCCCAGCCGTCGTCGGCCACGCCGTCCACCGACTGGTCGGCGCTCATCGGCCGGGCGTAGTCGGCGTCGGCGTCACCGGCGCCGGTGCCCTGGTCCGGGTCCTGCGGGTTGGAGGTGGTGCCCCTGGTGACGCCCGCGAGGCAGGTGAGGTTGGTCGGATCGATGTTCTCGAAGGCGTAGTTGATGACGTCGAGCTTGGCGGCGGTGCCCGAGGTCTCGAGGTTCTTGACGAAGAACTGGCGGCCGTAGATGCCCCACTGGACGAAGTAGCCGACGCGGGCGTACTTCCCGGCGCCCACGATGTCGCCGGTGGTGACGGAGAGCGGGGCGGAGGCGGGCGAGGTGTTGTCGGCGGGGTCGCGGGCCTGCACGGTGAACGTGTAGGTGGTGGACGGCGACAGGCTTCCGACGCTCGCCGTCAGCGTGCCGCCCGTGACGGTCGCGACGAGCGTGGCGCCCTGGTAGACGTCGTACGCGGCGACACGGACGTTGTCCGTCGCGGCGTCCCAGGCGAGCGTCACGTCGGAGGAACCGGCCTTCGTGGCACGGAGGTTGGCCGGCGCGGTCGGCGGGACCCGGTCCGAGGACGGGTCGAAGGTGGAGGCCGTGACGGGCGCGCTGACCGGCCCGGTGTTGCCGCGGCTGTCCTTGGCCCGGACGGTCAGCGTGTACGAGGTCGCCGGGGTGAGGCCCGTGACCACGGTGGAGGTGCCGGCGGCGGAGGCCACCACGGCGCCGCCGTTCAGGACGTCGTAGGAGGCGACCGGGAAGTCCCCGCCCTTGGCTGCCGGCCAGCTCAGCGCCAGCGTGTGCGCCGTCGACTCGGTGACCGAGGGAGCACCAGGGGCGCCCGGCGGGACGTCGGGGGTGCCGTCGCACTTGTCGCCGTTGATGTGGCAGTTGAGCGGCGCGGAGACCGGGCCGTTGCCCACGAACCAGAAGCTGTACGGCTCGGTGGTGCTGTGGGCGTTGACGGTCGAGTTGTAGAAGGCGGCGACGGCGGTGACGTGGCTGCCGCTGACCGTGGCGGTGCCGTTGTAGGTGTTGCCCATGGTGACGCCGGAGGGGAGGTCGAACTCCAGCGTCCAGCCGGACACGGCGGCGGCGTTGTCGTTGTGGACGATGTACGTGCCCTGCCACCAGGAGCCGTTGTCGGCGGTGGTGAAGGTGGCGGTCAGCTTGCCGGCGGCGTTCGCGGGGGCCGCGAGCGCGGTCAGCACGGCGAGCGGAAGGAGCAGGACGGAGAGCAGCGCGAGCACTCTGCTGCGCATGCGCGGGCGTCCCGCCCGGGATCGAGCGGACATGGTTCTCCCTGTGGTCGTGGGGGTTGAACAGGGGTGCGTAGAACCGGAGTTGTGGTGCGTTTGCGATCGGTGCCCGCGCCGTGGGGAGACGGGGCATGGGCACTGTAGGAGGACTGGACCAATGCGTCAACAGGTCTGTACCACTGGGCGGTTGAGCGCACAGGGGCCCGGTCTCCCCACGCGGGGAGACCGGGCCCCTGTGGGCTGCGCCTTGGCGGGGCGTTCCGACCGCTACTGCGCGACCACGGCGAACGCCTCGATCTCCATCAGTACATCCGGCCGGAACAGCGCCGACACCTGGACGGCGGAGCTGGCGGGCCGCCGCGAGGTGTCCACGTGCTCGTCGCGCGCCTCGCGGACGGCGGCCAGGTGGGCGATGTCGGTGACGAAGACCGTCAATTTGACGACGTCGTCGAACGTCGCCCCGGCGGCCGCCAGGCAGCGGCGCAGGTTCTCGAAGACCTGCCGCGCCTGGGCCGGCGGATCGCCCGCCCCGACGAGCTCGCCGTTCTCGTCGAATGCGACCTGGCCGGAGACCTGGACGAACCGGCCGCTGCCTGCGACGACCTGGGTGTAGCCCGTCCCGGGGGCGACGCCTGGCGGCTCGGTGATGAAGGTGAGGTGCGAGGTGGTCATGGGGGCGATCATGGGACAGGGGGAGGGCGGCCGCAAGCGCCGAGGTCGTGGCGCGGATCTCAGTCCGTGACTTCGGGCAGCTCGCGCAGGAACGGCCGGTCGCTGGTGCGGAGCGAGGCGGCGGGACCGGCGGAGCGCAGGACCGCGTCGAGTACTCCGGCGGGATCGGCGGCGTAACCTCCGCTCGCCCAGGCGGCGTTGGCCTCCACCACTGCCCAACTCCCCTCCGAGGCCAGGCCGATGTCCACCACGCAGGCGCTCGGCAGCGGCGCGTCCGGGGTGGAGGCGGAGGCGGCCAGCACCTCGCGGGTGAAGGCGAGCACCTCGGAGGTGACGCCGTCGTCCGGGGCGAGCGGGGCGACGGAGAGCTCGCCGTCGACGGCGTAGCGCGAACCGGCGGTGACCTCGCCGTCGAGCACGAACAGCCGGTACTCCCGGCGGAAGTGCACCACCTGGCTCACCAGCACCGGCGTGTCGCCGTCGACCAGCTCCGGGCCGGGCAGGTGGCTGCTGTCCGGGTACACGCGGGCCGCGAACAGCTTGTCCGCCGGGGGCTTGACGAAGGCCGGGCCGCGCAGGCGGCGGGTCTCGTCGAGCGTGCTGAACGCCACCTGCCGCCCGGTCACGGCCAGCGGCAGCCGGGCCAGCCAGTCGGCGGGCGGCTCCAGCAGCGCCAGGTCCAGGGCGCGCCCGACCGCGTCCGCGAAGATCGGCCCGCCGTACAGGTGCACCGGCTCGCCGACCAGCTCCTCGGGCGCCCGCCAGGACGGCGCGGTGAACGCCCTCAGGCCGCGCAGGCCGGCGGCCACGCGCAGCTGGTGGCCCGTCTCGGTGACGCGCGGGGCGAGGAGGAGGACGGCGGGTCCGGTGGTGGTCATGGGGGCGATGGTGCCGTGGGGCGGCGGTGGGCGCCAGTGGGTTCCGGGGCAGGTGGGGGGCGGGCTGCTCTGGTCGAGGGGCGGGTGGGCGTGCCAGAGTCGTGCGGGCGCCGTGCGGGCACCCCGGACGGCGCCAGCGGTCCGACCCACCCTCAGCCGGAAAGCAGGCCACGCCGATGACCAGCGCAGCGCCCCTCGTCCACGTCAGCACCGCCGACGCCGTCACCACCCTGACCCTCGACTCGCCCCACAACCGCAACGCGCTCTCCAGCCGCCTGATGTCCGAGCTGCACGCCGGGCTGGCCGTCGCAGCCGCGAACCGGGACGTGCGGGCGGTCGTGCTCACCCACGTGGGCAAGGTGTTCTGTGCGGGCGCGGACCTCTCCGAGGCGACCGGGGCCGACCCCACGGTCGGGCCGCGCGGGCTGGTCGAGCTGCAGAAGGCGATCGTGGACTGCTCGAAGCCGGTCATCGCCGTGGTCGACGGGCACGCCCGCGCCGGGGGCCTGGGCCTGATCGGCGCGGCGGACCTCGCGATCGCCGGGCCGGCCGCCACCTTCGCCTTCACCGAGGTCCGGCTGGGCCTGGCGCCCGCCGTCATCTCCCTGCCGCTGCGGCCCAAGCTCGACCCGCGCGCGGCCTCGCGCTACTACCTCACGGGCGAGGTGTTCGACGCGGCCGAGGCCGCCCGGATCGGGCTGATCACCCGGGCCGTGGACTCCGCCAACGGTCGGGAGATGGCCCTCAAGGAGCTGCTGGACGCGCTGCGCCAGGGCTCGCCGCAGGGGCTGGCGGAGTCGAAGCGGCTGGCGAACGCCGAGGTGGTGCGCTCCTTCGCGCGGGACGCGGACGAGCTGGTGCAGCTGTCGGCGCGGCTGTTCGGCTCGGAGGAGGCGCAGGAGGGGATGTGCTCGTTCCTGGAGAAGCGGCCGGCGCGCTGGGTGCGCTGAGCGGTTCGTCCCCTTTGTTTCTGTTTGTTCCCGTTTTTGTTCCCGCTCGTCGGGGCGGCGGCACTACGCCGGTAGTGGCACTACGGAAGTAGTGCCACTACCGGCGTAGTTCGGAGCGTCCGGCCTCCGGGCGGTCAGCCGACCTGGGCCTTGGCGCGCCAGAGGTCGAGAAGGCTCTCGTCGCCGTCGAGGCGCACGCGTGCGGGCACTCCGGCGGGCAGGCGGTTCCACAGCAGCAGGTACAGGTCGTGGGCCGGGCCGGTGATCGTGAGCTCGGCCGGCCCGGCGGGGGCCTCCTCGCCGCTGACGACCTCGAGCGGCCCCGGGTTGACGGTCACGTGCCAGGAGGCGAGGCCGTCCGCGTCCTGGATCAGGAGGGTGCGGGGCTCGTCGCTGTGCAGCTGGGAGCGGTCGCGGCGCATGAAGCCGCGCAGCAGTTCGTCCACGCCGTCGAGGGCGAGCGCGGCCTCCACCTCCGGGCCGGGGCGGCCCGCCGCCGCGTCGGCGTCGATCCGGTGGACGGCGGTCTCGTGCGCCTGGCGCCGCGCCCAGAAGGCGAGCGGGCTGGGCGCGGGCAGGAAGGTCCAGCACTCGGTGTCGGCCGGGGCGGTGGCGAGGGTGTCCACCAGGGCGGCGTGGCTCTCGCGGTACCAGTCGAGCAGCGCGGCGTCGGACGGGTCCGGTCCGAACACCTCCCGCTCGCCCGCGTCGTCCAGCCGTTCCTGGAAGCCCCGGGCGGGGTAGGAGGCGGCCCAGAGGTGTACCTGGCCGGTGTGGCGCAGCAGGTCGGCCAGACGCCAGTCGGGGCAGGTGGGGACGGGTGCGGACAGGTCGGTCGCGGCGGCGGCCTCGGCCAGCAGGGCGCCCTCGCGGCGCAGGGCGTCAAGGTGTTCGGTGATCTTCACGGAGGGAGTCTGCCAGGGGACCGCGCGGGTGTTCGCGGGTTTCGGACCTCGGGTGAACGCGGGGGTCCGTCGGGCCGGTGTGATCTTGGCCGCCCGGCCTCCGGGCCGACGCTACGGGCCGGTAGCGTGAGCGCATGCCGATAACCCGTTCCCTCCTCTCTGCCGTCCGGACCGGCGGTCGCCGGGCCGCCGGGCGCCTCGTCCACCGGGGCTGGCGCTGGGTGCAGCGGACGGGGGCGGTCACCAACCGGAACCCGGGCCCGTACCGGTTCGGGGAGTTGGGGGACGGCACGACGCTCGCCTTCCCGCTCGGGGCGGTGTTCAACGAGCAGTGGATCACCATCGGGCCGTTCTCGATCATCGGCGAGCGTGTCACGATCAGCGCGGGCTTCCTGCCCGGCCTCGACCTCGGGCCCGAACCGATCGTGCGGATCGGCGGCGGCTGCGTGATCGGCCGGGACAGCCACATCGTCGGGCACCAGTCGATCGTGCTCGGCGACGACGTGTGGACCGGGCCCGGCGTCTACATCTCCGACCAGGCGCACGAGTACCGCGCGACGGACCTGCCCATCGGCAAGCAGTGGCCGCGCAACGAGCCCGTGGAGATCGGCGCGGGCAGCTGGATCGGCACCGGCGCGGTGATCCTGCCGGGGGCGCGGATCGGGCGCAACGTGGTCGTCGCGGCCGGCGCGGTGGTGCGCGGCGAGGTGCCCGACCACTGCGTGGTCGCCGGGGCGCCCGCCAAGGTGGTGCGCCGCTGGACGGAGGAGGACGGCTGGCAGCCGCCGTTCCGCCACGACCCGCCGCAGCCGGTGCCGGACGGGGTGACGGCGGAGCAGCTGCGCGCCCTGGTCGGATGGGACCTGCGGCTGCCGGGGGAGCAGGGCTGAGTTCGGTTCCCCTGCGGGGGCGGGGAGTTCAGCTGGACGGGTGGAAGGTGACGACCGCGACTGCGGCAGCGGCGGTGGCAGCGGCGTCGGGCCGCAGGCCGTACGGGCCGGGCGCGGTGAGCAACGCGGCGTCGTAGCAGGCGAGTTCGGTCCCGTCCAGGCGGGCGGTACCGGCCAGGCAGACGAGCAGCGTGGTGCCGCCCGTCGGGACGTGGACGTCGGCGGGCGCGGTGGCGATGTCGACGGATGCCTCGACCCGGCCGCGGCGCGTCATCACGTTGAAGTCGACCACCGGGCCGCCCAGCAGTCGGCAGTCCGTGGAGGCGTCGCCGGGGAAGGCGAAGGGCCGGTACGGGGTGTCGATTGACTGCTCGGCGCCGTCCACGGTGAGGACCATCCCGGCGCCCTCGACCAGGGTGATCACCCGGTCGATGCCGGGGAACACGGAGAACGGCCCGGCGGAGGCGACGTCCGCGAGGCTGACCCGCCAGTCGAAGGCGTCCAGCCCGGCCCCGACCGGGAAACCGGCGACCTCCCTGGTCACCCCGCCGCCGTTGAGCCACGCGGTGGCGGGGCGCTCGCCGGCCCGCAGTACCTGGATGCGTCCGCTGGTCGTCATGGGGCCGCATCCTGCCACAGCGGGAGGCGGGGGCGGGGAGCGGCCGACGGATGTAGGCGAACAGATGACGAAAACTGCCAGCTGACATCTGTTCGCTGAAACTCGTCACCTGTCACCTGTCACCTGCCATCTGTCACCTGCCATCTGTCACCTGCCATCGGTCGGCCGCCAGCCGCCAGCCGCCAGCCGCCAGCCGTCACCCGCGCTCCGGCAGCCGCTCGCTGCTCGCCACCGTCGTGGTGCCGCCGCCCGTGTGCCGCCTCGTCACCAGCGGCAGCAGCGCGGCCGCCGAGGCCGCGACCGCGACGGTGGTCAGGGCCAGCGGCAGCCCGATCGCGTCCGCGAGGAAACCGATCACCACCGGCCCGATCAGCATCCCGCCGTACCCGAGCGTCGAGGCGAGCGCGACGCCCTGCGGGCCGCCCGCCACCCCGGCCTGGGCGATGGCGAGCGGGAAGAGGTTCGCAAGCCCGAGGCCCACCAGCACGAACCCGCCGATCGCCGCCGTCACCGCCGGTGCCAGGGCGGCGATCAGCATCCCCGCGCCCGCGAGCGCCCCGCCGAGCAGCATCACCCGGTTCTGGCCGAGCCGGATGGACAGCCAGGTGCCGCAGAACCGCCCGGTGGTCATCGCGAAGGCGTACGCGGCGTACCCGACCGCCGCCGTCCCGGCGCCCGCGTGCACGTCGTCGGTGAGGTGCAGGGTGGTCCAGTCCGCGACCGCGCCCTCGCCGTACGCGGTGCACAGCGCCGTGAGCCCGAACAGCAGCACCAGCAGCCGAAGGTGCCCGGCCTTCGGGCGCGGGCCCGCTCCCGTACGTCCGCCCGACCGCTCCGGGGCGATCATCGGGGCCGCCGGGCTGCGCAGCAGGACGACGCCCGCGCCCGCCGTCACCGCCAGCCCGAGCAGTCCGCTGCTCGCCAGTGCCCAGGCGGCGCTGAGCCGCCCCGCGAGCAGTCCGCCGAGCCCCGCGCCGAGGAGCCCGCCGAGGCTGTACCCGGCGTGGAAGCTCGGCATGACGGGCCGGCGCAGCTGCGCGACCAGGTCGACGGCGGCGCTGTTCATCGCGACGTTGGCGCCGCCGTACCCGGCGCCGAAGAGCAGGAGCACCGCGCCGAGCGCGGTGACGGAGTGGGTGTGCGCGGGCAGCGGCACCGCGAGGCTGAGGAGGGTGAGCGAGCCGACCGTGACCGGGCGCGAGCCGTACCGTAGGCAGAGCCGTCCGACGAGGGGCATGGTCAGGACGGCGCCGATGGACAGGCAGAGCAGGGCGAGCCCGAGCGCGCTGTGCGAGGCGTTGACCTGGCTGCGGACGTCGGGGATGCGGACGACCCAGGCGGCGAAGAGGAACCCGTCGACGGCGAAGATGACGGTGAGCGCGAGACGTGCGGCGCTCCAGGGGCTGTCGGTGGCGGGGGTCGGGCTGAGAGACTGGGGTGAGGGTTTACCGGGTCGGGCGAACGATTGAATTTTGTTTCGAAGCGGCACAAAGTCACAATAGGGTCGTGCAGCTCTCACCTTCAAGCCCTCGGCCCAGCGCCGCGACCGGACCCGACGCCCAGCGCGACGCCCACCGCCGCGCGGCCCCCGACCGCGGGCGGACGCTGCTCGGCCCCGCGCTCTCGCTCATCCACACCGGCCAGGCGCCGACCCGCTCGGCGCTCACCCGCGCGCTGGACGTCACCCGGGCCACCGCCGGCGCCGTCACCGCCGAACTCGAGGCGCTCGGGCTGATCACCGTCGACTCCCGCCCGGCCGGAGGAGGGCGCGGACGCCCCTCGCACCGGCTGGCGATCGACCCCGAGGGCCCGGTCATCGTCGCCGGACAGATCCACGCCGACGGACTGAGCGCCACCCTCGCGGGCCTCGGCGGACTGCTCGACCCGCCCGTCCACCTGCCGCTGCCCGCCGCCACCGACCCGGTGCGGATGCTGCGCGCCGTCGCCCAGGCGGGCGCCGAACTCGCCCGCGCCTCCAGCCGCCGCTGCCTGGGCGCGGCCCTCGCGCTGGCCAACCCGGTCACCGAACCGGACGGCACCGCGCTCGCCGCCCTGCACTTCGCCTGGCCCAGCGGCACGCCGGTCGCCGACCTGTACGACGTGGAGGTCGGCCGCGCCGACCACGGCCCGAACGCGCTGAACCCGCTGCCCACGGCCCTGGCCAACGACGCCAACCTGGCCGCCCTCGCCGAGTACCGCCACGGCGCCGGGCGCGGCGCGCGGCACCTGCTCCTCGTCACCTCCGGCCACCGCGGCGTCGGTGGCGCGCTGGTGATCGACGGGCGGCTCCACACCGGCAGCGCCGGGCTGGCCCTGGAGGTCGGCCACCTCACCGTCGACCCGCAGGGCCGCCCCTGCATGTGCGGCAACCGCGGCTGCCTCAACTCCGAGACCGACCCGGACGCCCTGTTCGCCGCCGCCGGCCTCACCCCCGAACCGGGCCGCCCGCTGCTCGACCAGGCCCGCGAACTCTGCCGGGCCGCCGCCACCGACGAGCGGGCGCGCGCGGCGGTCGAGCACGTCATCGACCGCCTCGGGCTCGGCCTGGCCGGCGTCGCCAACATCCTCAACCCCGACCGTGTGGTCCTCAGCGGCCTCCACCTCGACCTGCTCGAGGCCGCCCCCGAGCGGCTGCGCGCGGTCGTCGCCGAGCGCTGCCTGTGGGGGCGCAGCGGCCGGGTGCCGATCGTCGGCGCGGAACTGGCCCACAGCGCGCTGGCCGGCGCGGCCGAGCTGGGCTGGCGGCCGTACCTCGCGGACCCGCAGTCGGTTCAGGCGTAGAACCCGGGTGCAGGTCCGGGGAGGCGATAAGCGGAAGCTGGACCGACGAAAACGGTCACTTATCGTGACTCTCGTACACTCGTAGTGAGCAATGGGGGGAGTCGACGAGGGAGAGTGACCATGAGCACGCAGCCGGGTGGCCAGCACGGTACGGACGGCGGGGCGGTCGGCCTGGAGCCGACCGTCGACGTCGACCGCACCGACCCGCAGTACCGGGCCTGGCTCAAGGAGGCCGTGCGCAAGGTCCAGGCCGACGCCAACCGCTCCGCCGACACCCACCTGCTGCGCTTCCCGCTGCCGCCGGAGTGGGGCATCGACCTCTACCTCAAGGACGAGTCCACCCACCCGACCGGGTCGCTCAAGCACCGCCTCGCCCGCTCGCTGTTCCTCTACGGGCTCTGCAACGGCTGGATCCGGCCGGGCAAGCCGGTGATCGAGGCGTCCAGCGGCTCGACGGCCGTCTCCGAGGCGTACTTCGCGCAGCTCATCGGGGTGCCGTTCATCGCCGTCATGGCCAAGAGCACCAGCCAGGCCAAGATCGACCTGATCGAGTTCCACGGCGGCGAATGCCACCTGGTCGAGCGCTCCGGCGAGGTGTACGAGGCGTCCGCCAAGCTCGCCGAGGAGACCGGCGGGCACTACATGGACCAGTTCACCTACGCCGAGCGGGCCACCGACTGGCGCGGAAACAACAACATCGCCGAGTCGGTCTTCGCCCAGCTGCGCCTGGAGCCGCACCCCGAACCGGCCTGGATCGTGGCCACGGCGGGCACGGGCGGCACCTCGGCGACCATCGCCCGATACGTGCACTACATGCAGTACGACACCCGGATCTGCGTCGCGGACCCGGAGAACTCCTGCTTCTTCGACGGCTGGGTGCGCCACGACCCGGAGTCGGTCTGCGAGAGCGGCTCGAGGATCGAGGGCATCGGCCGGCCCCGGATGGAGCCCAGCTTCGTGCCGGGCGCCGTCGACCGGATGATGAAGGTGCCCGACGCCGCCTCGATCGCGGCGGTCCGGGTGCTGGAGCAGGTGCTCGGCAAGAAGGCGGGCGCCTCGACGGGCACGGGCCTGTGGGGCGCGCTGCGCATCGTCGCCGAGATGCGGACGCAGGGGCGCAGGGGCAGCGTGGTCACCCTGATCTGCGACCCGGGGGACCGCTACCTCGACAAGTACTACTCGGACGACTGGCTGGCCGGCGAGCGGATCGACATCGCGCCGTACCGGGCGGCCCTGGAGTCCTTCCTGGCAGGCGGCGCCTGGACGGGCTGACGGCGAACAGCGGACGGCGGCTGGCGGACGGCTGACAGCGAACAGCTGACGGCGGACAGAAAACAGATGACGGATGACAGCTGACGGATGTTGAAATCCGTCAGCTGTCATCCGTTCGCTGTCGGCTGTCGGCTGTCGATTGTCAGCTGTCCGCCGTCACCCGCCCGCCGGCCGCCGGATCACGACCCGCCCCGCGTCGAGGTCGACGCCCGTGCGCTTCGGCGCCCCGTCGTGCTCGTCGTCGCGCAGCACCAGCTCGATCCGGCGCTGCTCCAACTGCACGCGCTTGCCGGGGTAGAGCAGCGCGTGCATCTCCTCCGTCGCCATCGCGCCCGCCCCGCGCGGGGCGCCCGCCGCACCGCGGCCGCGCAGGCGGCGCGCCACGCCGGCGAGGAAGAACAGCACCACCAGCCCGGCCGGCAGCAGCAGTCCGCCCGCGGCTCCCGTCAACAGCATGCCCATGTCCGGCCCAACGCTCCTGCGGTGGCCGCGAGTTCCCGGGCCGCGCCCCGCCGTCAGCGCAGCGGTACGACCGGCAGGTCCTGCGGGACGAGCAGCTGCAGCTCCTCCGTCGACGGGTCGGCCAGGTGGGCGACGCGGACGGCGTGGCGCTCGACCATGGTCTCGAACACCTGCCGCGCCGTGCGCCCGTTGCCGAAGTTGGGGCCGCGCTCCAGGCCGCCGAAGTGGTCGAGCAGGGCCAGCGCGGCGGCTTCCGTGAGTGCGTACTCGTGTTCCGCGCACTGGGCCCTGGCGATCTCCAGCAGTTCGTCGGCCGTGTAGTCCGGGAAGCTGATGGTGCGGGAGAAGCGCGAGGAGACACCGGGGTTGGCGGAGAGGAAGCGTTCCATCTCGGCGGTGTAGCCGGCGACGATGACGACCACCTCGTCGCGGTGGTCCTCCATCAGCTTGACCAGGGTGTCGATCGCCTCCCGCCCGAAGTCCCGGGCGCCGTCCTCGGGGGCGAGGGCGTACGCCTCGTCGATGAAGAGCACCCCGCCGCGGGCCCGGTCGAAGGCGGCGGCGGTGCGGATCGCGGTGGAGCCGATGTGCTCGCCGACGAGGTCGACGCGGGCGACCTCGACCAGGTGCCCGCGCTGGAGGACCCCGAGGGAGGCGAGGATCTCCCCGTACAGCCGGGCGACGGTGGTCTTGCCCGTGCCGGGGGCGCCGGTGAAGACCAGGTGGCGGCGCAGCGAGGGCGCCTTGAGCCCGGCCTGGCGGCGCCTGCGCCCCACCGAGATCAGGTCGATCAGGGTGCGCACCTCCTGCTTGACGGTGGCGAGCCCGACGAGCGTGTCCAGTTCGGCGAGCGCCTCGTCGGCCGGGCGGCAGTCGGGGATCGGCGCGATCGCCGCCGTTGCGAGGGCGGGCGCCGAGAGGGCCAAGGGCGCCGCAGTGGCGGTGAGTTGGGCGGTCCGGGGCGCCGGGAGGTCGCCGCCGGAGGGCAGGACGTCGTCGGAGGTGCAGCCCTCCGCGACCGGCCCGGGCTCGGAGAACTCGAACCCGGCCCGCTCGTTCTGCTCGGCCCGGCACCGGGTGAGCTGGGTGCGGCAGCCGTCGATGATGTGGAACCCGAAGCCCTTGCCGTGCGAGACCCGGCACTCCTCGAAGGTGCCCCGCCCCTGCGCCGAGACGTACACCCCGGCGTCGGTGCTGGCCCGGACGGTGCAGTCGCGCAGCACCGGGTCGGCGCCCTTGGTGACGATCACCCCGGTGGCCACGTCGGAGATCTCGCAGCCGGTGAGCAGCCCGCCGCTGCCGTGGTCGCGGAACCAGAGCCCGGTGCCCGCCTCCTGGACCCGGCAGCCGCTGAGGTTGACGTTCGCGCCGCCGCTGACGGAGACGGCCGAGCTGCGAATGCGGCTGAAGGAGCAGCCCTCGGCGGTGGCGGCGGAGTCCCGGTCGAGGACGAAGAGGGCGTCGGGAAGGTCGTGCAGCGAGCAGTCGGTGAGGGTCAGCCGCGCGCCGTCGCTGACCCACAGCGCCGGGTACTCGCCGGTGGAGCCGTGGATCTTGCAGGACTCGGCGACGGCCTCGGTGCCCTGGTCCCAGACGGACAGCGCGCCGCGCCCGAAGTCGCGCACGGTGGTGTTGGCGAGGGTGAGCCGGGAGCGCCCGCGCAGGTCGGCGGCGTTCTCGGGCACGTCGTGGATGCGGCAGCCGGTGAGGGAGAGCACGGCCTCGCCGTCCAGGGTGAGCCCGTTGCCGGTGACGCGGTGGATCTCGCAGTCGATGAGCCGCCCGCCGGCCTGGGCGTCGGCCTGCACGCCGCTGCCGCGGATCTCGTAGATCTCGCAGCCGGTCAGTTCGGCGGCGCTGCCCGGGTCGGAGAGCAGGACCCCGGCGCCGGAGGCGTGGTGGAGGCGGCAGCGGTCGAGGACGGCGGTGGCGCCGCCGAGGACGGCGAGCCCGGCCTGCCCGGCGGCGGCCACCTCGCAGTCCTCGAAGGCGGCGGCGGTGCCCTCGCCGCGCAGCCGCAGGCCCAGGCCCGCGGGGTTTGCGACGACGCAGCCGCGCAGGGTCGGCCGGGCGCCGTCGGTGATCTCGACGCCGGTGGCGGAGCGGGTCTCGATCCGGCAGCCGCCGAGGGAGGGTGTGGCGTCGGGCCCGGTGACGAGGACGGCGGGCGCGGAGCTGTCGCCGGCCTCGATCACCAGGTCGCGGACGGTGGCGGCGGCGGTGACGGTGAGCGCGACCCCGGCGGCCGGCTCGATCCGTACGGTGCCCGGGCCCTGCGCGGGGACGATCGTCACCGGCTTGTCCAGCACCACGTTCTCCCGGAACGTGCCCGGCCGGACGGTCACGGTGTCGCCCGCCTCGGCGGCCGCCAGCGCCTCCGCGAGGGTGTCGTACTCGCCCGCGCGGCGACGCCAGCGGGATGCGCTGTCCTGGGTGACCCTGACCCTGTGCTCAGCCATGACGGTCTGTCGTCCCCACCTTCGTCGTGCCGGCGTCCAACGGGCCGTACGCGCGGGGCTGCGCGGGCCGTCCGCCCACCGTAGCGCGCCCGGATGAGTGCTCCGCCCGTGCGCCGACGCGCGCACACCTCCGGCACACGGCCCGGCCACGGGTTGCGACCCTGGACCGACCGGCGAACGGGGGGCCGCGCGCCGACCCCCGTTCGCCGGTCGGTCCTGTTTCAACGAGCGCGCACGCCCCGGGTTCCGGACCGGCGGGGGCGCCCGGGGCTCGCGGGAGGGGTCAGCGCCCGTCGGCGGGCCAGTGCGCCCCGTCCTCCAGCACCTCGACGTCGTCGCCCAGGCGCAGGGTGCCGAGCACGTCGCCCTCGACGCCGGCCGGGCGTTCGGGGATCAGGTTCTGCCCGAACGCGGCCTTGCGCAGCAGCCGGTGGTGCCGGGCGAGGGTGCGCAGCGGCTCCTTGCCGCCGCGCTCGCCGGTCTCCTGGTCGGTGGTGGTGACGACGCAGCGGCCGCAGGGCTTGACCACCTTGAAGGTCAGCTCGCCGATGCGCACGCGCCGCCAGCCGTCCTCGGCCCACGCCTCGGCGCCGGAGACGACGACGCTGGGGCGGAAGCGGGTCATCGGCAGCTGCTCGTACTCCTCGGGGTGCTCGGCGGCGATGAGTTCGTTGAGCCGGTCCAGGGAGGCGGTGGTGGTGAGCAGCAGCGGGAAGCCGTCGGCCATGGAGACGGTGTCGCCGGGCTCGCTGTACTCGGGATCGACGGGCCGGGCGCGCGGGTCGTCGAGGTGCACGAGGCGGTAGTCGCCGAGGTGTTCGGCGATCCACCGGTGCGCCTCCTTCGCGGCCTCGGTGGCGCGGAAGCGGGTGCCCCAGACCTCGACGTCGGCGACGGGGTCGCCGGCCGCGGGGGTGGGGGCGGCGATCTCGATCCGGGAGCCGTCGGGGGCGGTGAGGGCGAGGGCTCCGCCGGGCAGCAGGCCGGGGCGGATCTGGCCGAGGGCGGCGTCCTCGCGCTGGCTGACGAAGCGTCCGGTGGCGTCGGCGAGCATCCAGCGACGGTCTCCGGCCAGGCCCCAGGGCTGGACCTCTGCGGTCTCGGGGCTCAGGCGGTACATCGACTTGACGGGGTAGACGTGGAGTCCGGTGAGCTGCATCCCTCCATCCTGCCAGGCCGCCGGTCAGGGGCATCGGGGCGGTTGCCGCCTGAACGCACGCCTGAACACACGCCTGAACACACGCCTGAACGCAGACGTGAACACACGCCTGAACGCACGCTTGAACACGCCCCCGAACGCGCACGGACCGCCCGGTCGCCGTGAGGCGCACCGGGCGGTCCGTGGATGACCCGTTTCTCCGTTCGCCCGGCGTACAGGGGGGATCGCCGGGTGGTGCTCAGGTGGTGCGGGTGAGGACCGCTCGCGGGCGGTCCGGGTGGCCGGGGCTCAGTACCCCTGGGCCTGCGGCTGGTAGCCGTTGCTCTGGAACTGTCCGTGCTCGCCGTAGGGGTTGGGCCTCTGCGGCTGCATGGGGCGCACGGGAGCCATGGCCGGGCGCAGCTGCCCGCCGCCGAAGCTCTGGTCGCCGGTCGGACCCGTGAAACCGGGGCCGGCCGGGTTCTGGCCGCCGAACGCCTGCGGGGCGCCGAAGCCCTGGGGCTGGCCGCCGCCCTGCCCGTGGCCGAAACCGCTCGGGCCGCCGGCCGGCTGCGCGCCGAAGGTCTGCTGGCCGGCCTGGCCGCCGACGAAGGTGTTCTGGCCGCCGAAGCTCTGCCCGCCGCTGGGCTGAGCGCCGAACGGCTGGGGGGCGCCGTTGGCCTGGGGGAAGGCGGGGGCGGGCTGCGGCCGCTGGTACTGCTGCTGGCCGCCGTACCCGGGGACGGGCGGCTGCGGCGCGGTGGCGTAGGCGGACTGCGCGGGGATGTACGCGGTCGCGGGGCCGGAGGAGGAGGGTGCGCTGCTCGGGCCGGGGCCCAGGGCGAGGCGGGCGGGAGGCAGCGCGGGGAGGTTGCTGCCAGGGGTGTCGTACCCGGTGCCGTAGCGGTTGTCGTAGGAGCTGGGGGCGAACCCGTTCCCGTAACCGGACGACAGTGCGGGCGGCAGGGCGGCCGGCACGTTGATGGGTGCGATCTGGGGGACGCCGCGCTCAGCCACGAGGCTGTCGTAGATCGGCGTGCCGGAGGAGAAGGACGGAGGGGGGTAGCCGACTCCGTCGTAGGAGCGGGGCGAGGTCATGGGGCATACGGTAAGCCCACAATGCGCCTGCTGAGGAGAGCGGGAGGGGGAGCAGTTCGAGTGTTTACACAGTCTTCGCTCGCACAAAGGTTTCGAAAGTGGGAAGAACGGACAAACCGGCGATTGGTTCCGGACAACTCCGGTGCTCCGTCAGTGATCGAACAGCGTCCGAACCCCACCGGTGGTAGCCCTTGCGGTGACCGGCCGGTAGCCGTTCGGGGGCCCGCCGGAGAAACTTTTGCGGACGGGGCGTGCGCCGGCGCCTTCGAGCCCCCGCCGACCTCGCGACGGGGGCTCGTGAATGTTTCGGGGATAAGGCCCCCGTCAGCGCGCGCCGGGGTCTCGCCTCCGCTCGCCGGGGGTCTCCGAGGCCCCCTTCGGCGGCGTCAGCCGGCCTGCAGCGCCTGGGTCTGCGCGGGCAGGCCCGGCCGGGCGGTGAGCTCCGTGGTGCAGAAGGAGCAGCGGCTGGCCGCGGCCGGAATCGAACTGAGGCACTCCGGGCACTCGGTCTTGGCGGCCGGGGCCGGCTTGTCCCGGTCCAGGCGCGCCTGCAGCCTGGTGACCGGCACGACCACGGCGAAGTAGATCACCGCGGCGACCAGCACGAAGCTGATCAGCGCGTTGACGAAGACTCCGTACGGGAAGGGGGTGCCCGCCACGTCGAAGGTCTTCTGCGAGAAGTCGCCGACGGCCCCGGAGGCGACGCCGATGAGCGGGGTGAGGAAGGCAGTGACGAACCCGGTGACGACGGCGGTGAAGGCCGCGCCGATCACAATGCCGACCGCGAGGTCCACCACGTTTCCGCGCAGCAGGAAGCTGCGGAATCCCTTGAACACCAGGTGACTCCAATATCCGTACGGGGGAGGGGGAGGCGGGGCGGCCTGACGTGCGCCCCGGCCGGACATCCTGCCGAGGCGGCGGGGCCGAGGTCCAACCGCGTTCACCCGATCCGCGTAACCCCTTCCACGCCGGCGCGCCCCGGGCCGCTCCCCGCCCGGGCCCTTTGCGTACGGGCGTATCAGCACCCGCCCGCCCCGGTAACTCGTCGGTGTGAGCCGGTACTTGACGCGGCGCACTCAGACGCCGCCGGAGGCGCCCGGGCGCGGCGAGGGGCGAAAGGGGGCGCGCGGAGGTCGCAACCGGCGCACGACGGCGGCCGGTCGGCGCACGTCTGGTGTACGAACGCTGGCGACCGGGCCACCACCAGGTTGCGCGAAGGGGATGTAACGCGCGTTGACCTGTGCCAAGGTCTCTCCATGCCCGACCATACGGCGGCCGATCCGGCCGGAACCCGCCCTCGCGTGCTGCATCTGATCAGTGACCAACGCCGCGCCGGCGCCCAGAACTTCGCCCGTGACCTCCACCGGGAACTGCGCCGCCGCGGACAGGCTTCCGCGCTGTGCGCCCTCGCACCGCAACCCGCCGGCCGGCCCGCCGTCGAGACCCACCGCGGCCGCCGCACCGACCTCTCCGCGGACCGCGCCTGCGACCCCTCACCCGAGGCATCACCCGACCGGGAGGAGGAGCCCGCCGCCACCCTGCGCGCCGCCGTGCTCGGCGCGGGCCGCCTGCGCCCCGGCACCCTGCGCGCCCTGCGCTCCGCCGCCCGGTCCGCCGACGTCGTCCTCGCCCACGGCTCCGACACCCTCGCCGCCTGCGCCCTCGCCCTGGCCGGAACCCGCACCCCCTTCGTCTACGTCAGCGTCGGCCACCCCCGCTACTGGACGGCCACCCGCCTGCGCCGCGCCCGCGGCGGCACCCTGATGCACCGCGCCGCCGCCGTCACCACCCTCACCGACGAGGCCCGCACCGTCCTCGAGGAGCAGTTCCACCTGCCCGACGGCAAGGTGCACGTCATCCCCAACTCCCGCGCCGCCGAGAGCTATCCGCCCGCCGACAGCCGCGACGACCGCCGCGCCGCCCGCCACGCGCTGGGCCTGCCCGCCGACGTCCTCCTGGTCGCCTGGATCGGCGCCATCGCCCCAGAGAAGCGGCTCGACCTCGCCCTCGACGTGCTCGACCGCCTGCCCGACGTACGCCTCGCCGTCGCCGGGGACGGCCCGCTGCGCGACGTCCTCGCCCGCCACCCCGCCGCCGCCCGCGCCCACTTCCTCGGCGCCCTGCCCGACCCGGCCCCGCTCTACCGCGCCGCGGACGCGCTGCTGCTCACCAGCGACAGCGAGGGCGTGCCCGGCGCGCTGATCGAGGCCGCGCTCGCCGGCGTACCCGCCGTGGCCACCGACGTCGGCTGGGTCCGCGAGGTCGTCCGGGACGGCGCCACCGGAGCGCTCGTCGCCCCCGGGGACCCGCTCGCCCTCGCCGAGGCACTCGGCAAGGTGCTCGCCTGCAACCGCGCGGGCCTCGGCGCGGCCGCCCGGGCGCACGCGCTGGAGCACTTCGAGCTCGGCGCCGTGGTGGACGACTGGCAGCGGCTCGTCACCGAGGTGTGGGTGGACAGCACGACCCCGCGAAGCTGAGCCCCGAACCCCGGCCCCGCCGCCGGGGCTTGGGCCGATCGGGCGAAACCGGGCCCGGCCGCACCGCACCGACTCGCCGGTAACGGGTCGTCACCAGCACACTGCCCGGTGTGAACTCGAAGCTGCTGCGCTCCGCCGCCCTGCTCGCCCTCGCCGCCGGGATCGCCGCGTCCCCCGTCCAGGCCGGCGCGGCGACCCACCAAGCCCCCGCCGAGGGAACCCAGTACGTCAAACTCGACCAGCCCCAGCCGGTGCACGAGAGCACCCGCACCGAGGCCCTCGAGTTCTTCTGGTACGACTGCAGCCACTCCCAGCAGCTCGAACAGCCCCTCCAGGGCTGGGCGGAGAAGCACCGCGCCGACGTCGCGCTGCGCCGCGTCCCCGCCATCTGGCAGGGCAGCCCGGACGAGAACACCCAGCGCGCCCACGCCCGGCTCTTCTACACCCTCGACCGCCTCGGCCTGGTCGAACGGCTGCAGTCCTCCGCCTTCCGCTCCATCCACACCGACCGCGCCGACCTCACCACCGAGACCGCCGCCACCGACTGGGCCGTACGCCACGGCGTCGACGCCCAGAGCTTCCGAGCCGCCTACCGCTCGGCCGACGTACAGCGCCAGATCGACCAGGCCGCCGCCGAGTTCGTGCGCTACGGGATCAACGAGCTGCCCACCGTGGTCATCCAGGGCGAGTACCGCACCTCGCCGACCAAGGCCGGCGGCGTCGACGCGATGCCCGAGGTGCTCGACTACCTCGTCCAGCAGGAGCAACTGCGCACCCACTGACGCCCGTTCAGCCGTCCTGCGAACGCGAGGGCGCCGGATACGTGCGCCCCTTCCACGCCGCGCCCCGGCCGCGCCAGTGCTGCACCGCCGAGTCCACCGTCATCAGCAGGTACAACCCGGCGGTGAACGGCAGCAGCAGCGCGGCCGGCGCCGGCCGCCCGTAGTACCGCACCATCGGCACGAACGTCCCCGCCATCAGCGCCCACGCCGCCCCGCCCGCCGCCGCCACCGCCCAGGACCCCGCCGCCGCACCGGCCACCACCGCCACCGGCGGCACCAGGTACACCAGTGCCAGCCCCGCCACCGTCCCCAGCAACAGCGGCGGCGAGTGCCGCAGTTGGGCGTACGCGCTGCGCGACACCATCCGCCACAACTGCTCCAGCCGCGGGTACGGGCGGACGCTGTCCACCTGCTCCGCCAGGCCCAGCCACGTCCGCCCGCCCGAGGACTTCACCGCCCGGGCCAGCGACACGTCGTCGATCACCGCCCCCCTGATCGCCGCCACCCCGCCCGCCCGCTCCAGCGCCTCCCGCCGCACCAGCGAACAGCCGCCCGCCGCGGCCGCCGTCCGCGCGCCGGGCCGGTTGCTGCGCCGGAACGGGTACAGCTGCGCGAAGAAGTACACGAAGGCCGGCACGATCAGCCGCTCCCAGGCCGTCTCCACCCGCAGCCGCGCCATCTGCGAGACCAGGTCCAGGCCGTTCGACTCGGCCGCGGCCACCAGGTCGGCCAGCGAGTCCGGGCCGTGGGCGATGTCCGCGTCCGTCAGCAGCAGGTACTCCGCCTCCGGCCCGGCCAGCTCCACCCCGTGGCGCAGCGCCCACAGCTTGCCCGTCCAGCCCGGCGGCAGCGGGGGAGGAGTGGTGACCGTCACGTCCAGCCCGCCGACCGTGCGCAGCTCGGCCGCCAGCGCGCCCGTCCCGTCCGAACTGTGGTCGTCCACCAGGATCACCCGCGCCCGCCCCGGATACCGCTGCGCGAGCAGCGAGGGCAGGCTCGAGGGCAGCACCGCCGCCTCGTCCCGCGCCGGCACCACGATCGCCGCCGCAGGCCAGCGCGCGGGCGGGCGGCGCGGCGGCAGCCGGACGTCGGTGCGCCAGAACAGACCGTGGCAGCACGCCAGCCAGAGCCAGATCAGCAGGGACGATGCGGCGATCCACAGCAGGACGGTCACCCTGGCAGTCTGCCGCACAACCGGCCCCGAAGGGCGGATCGACTAGAGTCTTGACCCGTGAAGATCGCACTGATGGACTCCGGAATCGGCCTCCTGGCCGCCGCCGCCGCCCTTCGGAAGCTGCGCCCGGACGCCGATCTGGTGCTGTCCTCCGACCCGGCCTCGATGCCCTGGGGACCGCGCACCGCCGAGGAGATCACCGAGCTCGCCCTCGGCTGCGCCCGGGCCGCCGCCGCCGAGCGGCCGGACGCCCTGATCGTCGCCTGCAACACGGCCTCCGTCCACGCGCTGGACGCGCTGCGCGCCGAGCTGGAGCCCCGGATCCCCGTGATCGGCACCGTCCCGGCGATCAAGCCCGCATCCGCGCGCGGCGGCCGGGTCGCCATCTGGGCGACCCCGGCCACCACCGGCAGCGCCTACCAGCGGGGCCTGATCCGGGAGTTCGGCGGCGCGGCCGAGGTCACCGAGGTCGCCTGCCCGGGCCTGGCCGACGCGATCGAGCACGGGGACGAGGAGGCGATCACCGCCGCCGTCGCCGACGCCGCCTCCCGCACGCCCGCCGGCACGGACGAGCTGGTGCTCGGCTGCACCCACTACGAGCTGGTGGACGACCGCATCCGCGAGGCCCTCGCCTCCGTCGTCTCCCCGGCCGTCACCTACCACGGCTCCGCCGAGGCCGTCGCAGCCCAGGCGCTGCGCCGCGCGGCCGCCCCCGGCGGGCCCGGCACCGGCACCCTCACCGTCCTGCACGCCGGCGCCCCCACCGCCCTCCCGGCCGCCGCCGCCCTCTACCCGCAGGGCCGTACCCTCACGGCGGCCCTCACCGGCTGAGGCGAAGGGCGCCGCGAAGGGCGCCGCGAAGCACGGATGCGCGGGAAGCCGGCCCGGTCGGCTTCCCGCGCATCGTGCGTTCTCGGACGTGCGTTCTCAGGGGCGCGATGTGAGAAGCGCGTTCTCAGCGACGCGCGCCCTCAGGCCACGGCCTGGCCGCGCCAGCGGCGGTAGGCGGGCTCGAGGCCCGACAGGATGGTGTCGAAGCGGCGGGTGGTGGTCGCCGAGTCGACCTGGAGGCGGCTGATCTGCAGGGGGTTGGACGGCAGTCGCGGGCCGAGGCGGTGGTCGGAGAGGAACCCGAGGCGGTACCCGAGCTCCTGCAAAACGGTTTCAGCACGTGGATCATGACCCCCGTCGGGGTACGCGAACGCCGTGGGCGGCTCACCCAGCCAGCGGGTGAGCGCCTCGTGCGCGCCCGTGATCTCCGCGCGCACCGTCGCGTCATCGCACCGGCCCAGGCACGGGTGCCCCTGGGTGTGGTTGCCGATGGCGACGCCGCCGGCCCGCAGGGCCAGCAGGTCCTCCGGGGTGAGCTGCTCCTGGCCCGGCGGCCGCCGGTCGGCGCTCACCCGCAGCTCGTGCAGGCTGCGCCGCCGGTCCGGGTCGGGCATGGCCTTGAGCCGGGGGAGCAGCTGGGAGGGGTGGCCGCAGTCCAGCGAGCGGGCCCGGCCCCCGTGGCGGGCGAGGAAGTCGGCCTCGTGCCACCAGAACGGGCGCTCGGTGCCGATGAGTTCGGAGATGACGAAGGCGGTGGCCGGGATCCCCCGGGCGTCGAGTTCGGGCAGGGCGTGGGTGAGGACGCTCCGGTCGGCGTCGTCGAAGGTGACCAGCACGCTGCGCGGGGGCAGCGGGCGGCGTTCGGTGACCGCCTGGAGCACGGCGCCGAGCGAGACCGGGGTGGCCAGTCTGCGCAGGCGGTCGAGCTGGGCGCCGAACGTCCGGTGGTCGGTCACCCCGTGGTAGGCGAGCACGGCGAGGCGCTGGGCGGCCCGGGCCCGGAAGAGCGGCTGGACGGGGGCGAACCGCAGCCATTCGCCCCGTGCGTCCTGCTGGTCCGCCGACTCGGACGGGAGCCCGGTCGTCGCGTTCGAGGCGGCGCCCGCGTGGTGACCGCCCCCGTGGCGGTCGGCCTCGCAGGCGCCCGGCGCCGGGGGCGGCAGCGCGCGGAGCTGGGACGGGGGCCCGGTCGGGGCACGGGAGATCGACGTCGTGGACTGGGACTGCGGCACGGTTCCCCCTCGGTCGCCGAGCGGCGTGGCGGTACCGCCGGGGGGCGGAGCCCGTCCCCCGGCCCCAGGGCGCGGCGGTTCCGCCCCCTGGGAATTCCGGTTCGCGGTGGGGGTGTACAGGGGGGTGCACAACCGTCCCGCGAGCGGCTCCCGGATCACTCGATGCCCATGAGACCGCTGCACCGCATGGATGGTTGTACCGGGGGGATGGGGATTTTCCGTGGACTGATTGTGGAGCTGGAAAGCGACCGGCCGTGCCGTTCGGGGTGGTCGCGCAGGGTGGCCGGTTCCCTACGTTCCGCGGGCTGCCTTCGCCGCCCGCCCGGGGTACCTTGGGCTCATGGCAGATGCGGACCGTGATCCCCTCCACCTGCACGGCGCGACCCGGCTGGCGCGCGCCTGCAGCGGTGGAGCGCTGGTCACGCACCAGATTCCCCTGGCCCTGGCCGGGCTGGCCTGCCTGGCGCTGGGCATCGTCGTGGCCGTGATCGTTCCGGACAGTGACGGTCCGGCCTGGGCGATGGCGGTGGCCGGATGCCTGGCCGCCGGCGTCCTGCTGCTCGGACGGATCGCCTTCGGCGTGCTGCGCGACCGCCGCCGCGCGGCGCTCTGACGGGCTCGGAGGCACCCGGATGGGGTGCGATCCGGCTTGATCGAAGTCGGTACGGCAACGATCGAATTCAGTCACCGCGACCGAATTCCCCACCATCTCGCAATACTCTTCGCTCTTTTTTCACCAATTCCCGGCATCGGCTTCATCTTCCCGCTCCCGTGAATGCGCGTGAGCCCCCTGGCGCATCCCTGACACGCCCTAAGCTGCCGCCCATGGCCATCCCTGACTTCCTCGCCGAACTCCGTGCCGTCGTCGGCCACCGCCCCCTCTGGCTGAGCGCAGTCGTCGCCGTCGTCCGGGACGACGACGGCCGGGTGCTGCTCGCCCGCCGCTCCGACGACGGGCGCTGGGCGTCGGTCGGCGGCATCCTCGACCCCGGCGAGCAGCCGGCCGACGGCGTGGTGCGCGAGTGCCTGGAGGAGACGGGCGTGGAGGTCGTGCCCGAGCTGCTCGCCTCGGCGAGCGTCACGCCCGAGGTGACGTACCCGAACGGCGACGTGACGCAGTACCTGGTGCTGACCTTCCGCTGCCGGGCCGTCGGCGGCGAGGCCCGGGTGAACGACGACGAGTCCCTGGAGGTCGGCTGGTTCCCGCTGGACGGGCTGCCGCCGATGATCGAGGCCGAGCACCAGCGGCTGCGCGACGCCCTGGAGTCCACCGGCCCGGCCTTCTTCACCCTGGACGGCGCCCGGCGGCCCTGAGCGCGCCCCGGCCGACCCCCGCCCGGCGTGAGCCGAAAGACACGGCCTAACCCTTCCGCTGCCGGTACGCCTCCTCGGCCGCGTCCAGGACGGCCGTGAGGTCCCCGCCGGCCGTGGCCGTCGCCGTGGCGGCCACGGCGCCCTCGACGAAGGGGGCGTTGGCGAAGCGCACCGGGAACGGCAGCCCGTGCTCGTCCGCCTGGGCCAGCAGCGCCCGCACGGTGGTGACGGCGCCGCCCAGGTCGGCGAGCACGACCACCCCGTGGCCCTGGTCGACCCGGCGGGTGGCGGCGGCCACCAGCACCGCGCTGATGCCCGGCCCGTCCGACGGGTCCCCGCCCGTAGCGGCGATCGGGGCGGGGGAGTCGGAACCGGCCAGAGCGAGCGCCAGGGCCCGTACGGCGGTGGCCAGTTCCCGGCTGTGCGAGACCAGGACGATCCCGACCCGCCCGTGCGCCCCCGCCCGGGCCGGGGTGGGCCGGGGCAGCGGGGCGGGCGTCCGGGGCGCCGGGGGGTGGGCCGAGGGGGCGTCGGAGATGGGGATGACGTCGGCGGCTTCCCGGCGGCTCATCGGCTGCTCCCTTGGGCGCTTGCGGTCGATCGGTGGTGATCAGTGGTGATCGGCGGTGGTCGCCGGCGATCCGCCGCCGATCCCTCGGGCGGGCCCGCCGCGCGCCCTGGCGCCACTGTGGCAGTTGCCGGAGCCGACCGCCGGTCGGGACACGCCCCGGCGCCTCCAGGGGCCCCGCCACCCTCCCGGGGGGAGACCTCGCGAACCCGCTGACCGGGTCGCGGGCCTGTGGCTAGGCTGGTCCCGGAATGCCGTCGGGAGGAGATCGATCAGTGACAGTCAACAGCGGGACGGACGTACAGGCCGAGGGCACGCAGCCGGAGCTGGCCCCCAGTGGGAAGCCGAAGGTGGACTTCACCGGCGCGGAGTGGCTCTGCAGCAGCCAGGGCGTCGGGGACGTCCAGATCGCGTTCGTGGACGGCTACATCGGGATGCGGGACGGCCGTCAGGAGGACGGCCCGGTCCTGGTCTTCACGCCGGCCGAGTGGCGGGCGTTCGTGCTCGGCGCCAGGGACGGCGAGTTCGACCTCACCTGACCCCGCGTCCGGGCGCCTCGGCCGGACAGCCTCGAAGCGGAGCGGTCCCGTACGGTACGGGACCGCTCCGCGAGGGAATCCGGGTACGAACATCACAACTGATGATCTATTGAGCGTGCCCCGTCAGAATTTCTGTTGACTGTTAGACAAACGCAGCTCAGAGTATGAGCACAGGCAGACGCCGTGCCCACCGCCCCCACGCGGCCAGACACGGCGCCTGCTGTGCGGCCCGGCATCCCTGCCAGGCCATCCTCCCAGTCATCCCCTGCGCACCGGGGTGCGTCGGCCGGTCCCGGCCCACAAGGGGCCGGCAGTCGCCGGGAGGCCGGCGCCGACGCCGAGAGCGACTCGACGGACGGCACCCAAACGCTCGGGACCCGCACGCCCCCACGCGGCGGCGTCCCGAGCAGATCCACGGAGCGACAGGCCGGGGCCCCGCGAATCTGGTCTTTGTGGTGAATGAAACTGTTGGCTTGTGTGTGGTGCTGTGTGCGGACGACGAAGCTGGGTGCTCGGCGGTTCGGCACGACAGGTGCACAGTGAGGGATACGCGGGTAGGGCCGCGTTGCGACATGCCGTCCCCCCGGAGGGTGAAACCCGGAACGGCTGTCGTGCAGAACCGAACGTAGCCCGGACGGTTGCTCAGAGTCAACATTGGTCTCTGAGCGTCGATCTCCCGTCCGCTCCCGCACGGGTCCGGAAGATGCCCCACCCACCCCGCGAGCCTGGTGTGCCGGACACGTACGATGGTCCCATGTCTTTTCTCCGCCGTCGCTCCGGACAGCCCGCCGGCCCGGACTTCGACGTGCTCGCGATGGACCCGGGCGACTGGCCCGGTGACTTCGGTGCGGCCATGATGACCGGCCCGGACGGCTCCTGCCAGGGGATTTTCCTGCGCTACGACCTGTTCGGCGGCAGAGGCCCGGCGATGTTCATCGGCAACCTCCCCGAGGGCTCGCCCGCCCGGGACACCGGCGACAACGTGCCCTTCGAGGTGCGGCAGCTGCTCGCGGCGCTGGAGAACGACGAGTCGGTCGACTTCGTCTCGGCCGAGGACTTCCCGGTCATGCTCGGGGACGACCTGCTGATCGTGAAGAAGGTCAAGGTCAGCGAGGAGCGCGTGTTCTGCGCCCAGTTCGGCCGCAGCGACGGCGTCCAGGTGACGATCGCCTCCTGGGACCGACCGATTTCGGACGACCTTTATCAGCTGCTGAAACCGCTCCCGGCGGACATGTTCCAGCAGGGCTGACGCCCGGTCGGGACGGCCGGTCGCAGCGACTCCGCCCGGGGGCCGGACGCTGCTTGACGGTATCGATCAACGGTTCGTACAGTCGCGAACATGCCGTGCCGTCTCCCGCTGCTGACCCGTCGTAGGCACCTCGACCTGCGACGCACCGCCAGCGCGGCGTGTCCGGGTCGCTGAGGGGATTCGTCCCCGTGGCGGCGGGCGCGGTCGGACCGGAAGACGGTCCACGCGCCGGGACCGGGGCGGGCCGTGCACCGGCCGGCCTCCGGGGCCGCCTGTCGCTCCGCACGCCCGTCCGACGTGTCCGTCCCGCGTGCCGCTCGGCACCCTTCGTACGACGCCCCCGCCCGACGGGCGGGCCGTACGGGCCGAGCCCGCGCCGCCGCCCGGAGGCACCAGCATCATGACGACCATCGCCGCAGCCGACCGTCCGCGCAGTGATCGCTCCACCGGCGAACGCTCCACCGAGGATCGTCCGACGGACGAGCGTTCCTCCGGAGAACCGGCGGGGGACGCGCGCCCGGCCCGCAACCGCTCCCGCGCCGCGCAGCCGCGAACCGGACAGACCCAGGCCGCGCAGACTCAGGCCGCGCAGACTCAGGCCGCGCAGACCCGAACCGCGCAGGCCCGCGACGATCGCCCCCGGGACGACCGTTCGGCGGGCGAGGGCCCCGCCGACCCCGGCCCGGCGCCCGAAAGGGAGGCCCTCGAGGCGGCGCTGGCCGGGCTGCCCCGGGTGGTCGACCTCCTCGCCGCCCGCGCCGAGGAGCACGACCGCGACGGCACCTTCCCCTACCAGGGCATCGAGGCCGTCCACGAGGCCGGGCTGCTCACCCTGACCGTCTCCCCGCGCTACGGCGGACCGGGCGGCACGCTCGCCGACACCGTCCGGGTGCTCGCCCGGCTCGGGCGCGGCGACGCCTCCGTCGCCGTGGTCACCGCCTTCACCCTGCTCCGGCACGCCGGACAGGCCCGCCGCCCCGGCTGGCCCGCGGCCGGCTACCGGCGGCTGCTCACCGAGTCCCGGCGCGGCCCCGCCCTCGTCAACACCCTGGACGCCGAACCCGGCGGGCGGGAGCCCGGAGCCCCGCCCGCGACGGTGGCCCGACCGGACGGCGAGGGCGGCTGGCTGCTCACCGGCCGCAAGACGTACTGCACCGGCGCCGAGGCGCTCGCCTGGATGGCCGTGACCGCCCGGACCGACGAACCCGAGCCCAGGACCGGGACGTTCCTCGTGCGCGGCGAGAGCGAGGGCCTGGAGATCGACCCCACCTGGGACCAGCTGGGCCTGCGCGCCAGCGCCAGCCACGACGTGGTGCTGGACGGCGTCCGCGTCCCCGCCGACCTGGCGCTCGGGCTGACCGTGACCGCTGCTACGGGGGGCGCCGCCTCCGGCCCCGCGGACGAGGAGGCCGAGGCCCGACTCGCCCGCGCCTGGCACGACCTGGCCCTCGCCGCTGTCGCGATCGGCGTCGCCCGCGCCGCCGAAGACTGGCTGATTCGTTTCCTCAACCAGCGAACCCCGGCCAATCTGACCGAACCGCTCGGCACCCTGCCCCGTTACCGCTGCGCCCTCGGCGAGATCGAGGCCCACCTGATCGGCGCCGAGGAACTGGTGGAGGGACTGGCCCCCCGGGTGGACCGGGGCGATCCGGAGGCCGTCGCCCGGACGGGCCCCGCGCACCTGCTGGCGATCCGGGCCGCCACCACCGCCGTCCAGCAGGCTGTCGCCCTCACCGGCAGCCCCGGCCTGAGCCGGCGTCACCCCCTGGAGCGGTACCTGCGGGACGTGCTGAGCAGCCGGGTGCACCTGGCCCCCGAGGAGGCCGTCCTGGACGCCGCCGGCCGGGTCGCCCTCGAGCGGGGCGCCCGGCCGTAGCGGAGCATCGCGGTCCGGGCCTTCGGCGGCCCGGACGGTCAGCGGCTCAGCGGGTGCCGACCGCCGCCCGGACGGCCCGGCGGGCGAGCGCGGAGTCGTCGTAGAGCCGGCGGATCATGATCCGCTGCTCCTCGCCGGCGCCCGGCACGTCGTACAGCCGGATCTCGCGCATGAGCACCAGCACCAGGTTCACCAGGAACGCGTCCCGGGCCATCGTGCCGCCGCTCTGGGCGAGTTGGCTGATCTGGCGGCGGGCCGCGGTGTCGCCGGAGAGCACGCTCCACAGCACCGCCAGGTCGTAGCCCGCGAGGTACCAGCCAGCCTGCTCCCAGTCGACCAGCACGGGCCCGGAGGGCGCCAGCAGCATGTTGCTGAGCAGCGCGTCGCCGTGGCACAGCTGCATCGGGGTGTGGCCCAGGCCGTGCAGCAGGCCCCGCAGGTCGCCCGCGTCCCGGTCGGTGAGCTGGCCCACCGAGTGGTAGCGGGAGATCTCCAACTGGTAGTCCAGGCGCGGCTGGAACACGTCGCTCGGCGGCCGCCAGAGGTTCAGCGTCCGCACGGCCCCGAGCAGCGCCCGCACCTCGCCCGGGGTGGGCGCGTTGACGGGGTGGCGCTCGCGGGCGGCCGGGCGCCCGGGCACGCGCTCCATGACGAGCACGCAGCGGTCGTGGTCGGCGGCCACCAGCCGGGGCAGCCGCACCGGCGGGCGGTGGCGGACGAACGCCCGGTAGACCGCGACCTCGTGGTGGAAGTCGGCCACCAGCTGCTCGAAGTACTCACTCCGCACCGCCTGCGGCGCCAGGCACTTGGCGACCACCGGCGCCCGCCCGATGGTGCCCGCCACCAGGATGTGGCGGCTGCCCTCGCGCAGGACCTGGCGCGGGGTGAACGCGGGACATATCCGCGAGACGCTCGCCAGCGCGGCCCGTACGGCCGGGGTCTGCAGGGCGGAGGGGTCGACCCGCTCGGGCCCGAGGGGGGCGCCCGGCCGGTGCGGGCGGCGCAGCACCTGGCTGTCGGCCTGGCGGGCGAGCGGGAGGCGCTGTCCGGGCGCGGGGACGGCCTCGGGGACGGCCTCGGGGGCGCGAAGGCCCAGCGCCGTACGGTCGGCCGGGACGACCCGGCCCTCGGCGGTCCGGCCCGTGGCGGTCCGGCTGTCGACGCCGCGCGGGGCGATCGGCCGCGTGCCCGGCGGCACCTGCTTGGGGCCGGGTCGGCCGGTGGCTGCGGTGGGGGGGCGCAGCGCGGTGCGGGTCGCGGTGGGCGTCGGGGTCGTCGCTGAGGAGTGCATGGGGTGAGGGTGGTCCCTTCCGGTCCGGCTGCGGGTGCGGCCCCGCGGTGCGGGGGAGGGCCGGTGCCGTGCGCTCCAGGGGGGTTGCGCGTGGCGGCCCTGCTCTTCGGTCGGACCGGGTGGTACGCGGGCGCCGGGCACGGACGCGGGGCCAGGAACCCCTGTTCGGCTGTCGACCGTCCGTCCGCACCCTGGGGAATGCGGTCGGCCGGAGAGCCGTGGCCGTGCCCGGCGCCCCCGCGCCACCCGGCCGCGCCACCCCCTCGGGTGAGGACCGGAGGCGTCCCGTGCCACGGTCGGGGGACGGCCCCGACACCGGTGGGACGCCGCCCGACCCGGAGGCGAGGTGGCGCACCCCTACAACACACCCGCGGCGCACTGGCTTAGTAGTCTGGCGGGCCCTGGCGAACCGTGGCGAATGCTCGCCCGGCACTTGCCGGACGCTCTAGCCTCGGAAGTGCCGAGGAAACCTGGGGGCTTCACTTGAGCAGGGAACCCAACACCCGACTCGCCGACCTGTTCGTCCTGACCGGATGGTCCAAGGGCGAACTGGCCCGGCTGGTCAACCGCCGGGGTGCCGCGCTGGGCCAGCAGCAGCTGTCCACGGACACCTCGAGGGTACGGCGCTGGATCGAACAGGGGGAGATCCCCCGCGATCCGGTCCCGCGGGTGCTGGCAGCCGTGTTCACGGAGCGGCTCGGCCGTGTCGTCACCACTGAGGACCTCGGTCTGGAACGACACCGGCCCACCAGGTCCCAAGGGGCGTCGTCAGCCTCCGCACCAGTCCCGTGGTCGCCGGATCGAACAGCCGCGGTCCTCACCGAGTTCACGGGAATGGACCTCATGCTGAACCGACGTGGATTGGTGGGCGCGGGCGTCGCGCTCACGGCCGGGGCTGTCATCGCCGACTCGCTCAAGGGCTGGCTGGGAGGGGACGCCGTCGCGTACGCGGCCTCCGTGCCCGGGCCCCGACAGGTGGTCACCGGGGGCGGGGCGCGCCCCGCGGTGGACACGTACGACGCGGGCCCGATCGGGCTCGACGAGGTGGAGTCGCTGGAGCGCTCCGTGCAGGTGTTCCGCGCCTGGGACGCGGCGCGCGGCGGCGGGCTGCAGCGCAAGGCGGTGGTCGGCCAGCTCAACGAGGTCGGCGGGCTGCTGACCCACCGTCACGGCACGGCCGTGGAGAAGCGGCTGTGGCTGGTCGCGGCCAACCTCGCGGTGCTGGCCGGCTGGATGTCGCACGACGTGGGCCTGGAGCCCACCGCCCAGCGGTACTTCATGATCGCGGCGGACGCGGCGAAGGAGGCGGACGACCGTCCGCGCGCCGGGGAGGCGATCTCGCGCGCCGCGCGGCAGATGGTCCACCTGGGCCGGGCCGACGACGCGATCGACCTGATGGCGGCGGCGAAGACGGCCGGCGGCCGGCTGCTGCCCAGAACGCGCGCCATGTTCAACACCGTCGAGGCGTGGGCGCACGCCTCGGTCGGGCACGCCCAGGACACCTACCGGCTGCTCGGCGAGGCCGAGGAGCTGTTCTCCGACGAGGCGTCGGAGCCGGCGCCGACCTGGATGCAGGTGTTCGACGAGGCCGAACTGCGCGGCATGCAGGCCCTGGTGCTGCGCACGCTGGCCGAGCACGATGCCTCGGCGGCCCCGCAGGCGCAGCGGCACGCGGAGCGGGTGATCGCCCTGCGGGAGGGCACCGGGCAGCTGCGCTCGGCGCTGTTCGACCGGATCACCCTGGCCTCGGTGCACTGGATCACCGGGGAGCCGGACGCGGCGGCGTTCCAGGCGCGGATGGCGCTGAACGGGATCGCCCAGAACTCCTCGCACCGCACGTGGGACCGGCTGCGGGAGATGTACCGGCTGACGGCGAGCTACCGGGGCCTGCCGGTGGTGGACGAGCTGCGGTCGGACCTGGGGCGGCAGTTGCGGATCGCGGACGCGAAGAACCGGCCGCGGGCCTAGTCGACCGGGGCGGGCCTCAGGCGCATGCGCAGGGCGGTGACGGTGCCGTCCGGGCCGAGGACGGGCTCGCCCGCGCACTCGACGCCGTCGTGGCGGCCGCCGACGCGGCGGACGCGGACCGTTCCGGCGGAGGGGCGGCCGTGCACCAGGGCGTCGGTCATCATGCGGCGCAGCAGCGGCCGGTCCGCCTCGGGGAGGCGGTCGGGCAGGCGGTCGAGGCTGAGCGGGGCCGTGCCCGGTTCGCAGCCGAGGAGGAGGTAGGTCTCGGCGTTCCAGCGGACCTCGTCGGTGAGGAGGTCCCACTCGGCGGAGCCGACGCCGATGCCGCTGTCCACGCTGCTGTCCGCGCCGCTCGCCACTCTGCCGCCGTCCGTTCCGCCGTCCGCCGTGCACGTCCGCGCGCCGTCCGCCGTGGCGTCGCCGGGCGGGCGGGTGGCGGTGGTGGGGCGTAACGGCATGGTCATGACGGGTCCATCGGTCGGGTGCGGTCCACCGGGTGCGGGCCGTGGGAGTGATGGCACGACTGTCGCACAGCGTCCTCACCCTTGCGGGCGATTTGGACAGAACGCACGCAAAATTCCCGTGGCATATGCCACTGTGGCGGCGCCCTCCGTCGCCCTGTGTGCGGAAGGGTGCGCGAGGCGGTAACCTTCGGTGATTCCGGCGCCCGGGCGCCCACCGCAGTACCGACCAGAGACCCCGGCGACGGAAATCCCGTTGCCACTACGACCGCCGCAACGGATGCTGACCTCATGTTCGAGCCAGTGATAGCACCTAGTGCCAGCCTCCTCGGCCTCCTGCAGCGAGGCCGCGGTGACGGGCAGCTCCACGCGCTGGCCGCCGACCGCACCGAAGCCATCGCCGCCCTCGAGGAGTGCGTCACCAGAGATCCGCGCGCCGACTGGCAGGTCGAGGGCCGCTCCCTCTACTACGCCCGCCTCTACATGGAGCTGGAGGCCCCCCTCGACGGGATCGAGGACCACCTCCACTCCGCCGAGGACCTGGTCAGCGACGACGAGTGCCGTACGGGCCTCGCCCTGTCCGTCCTCGGGCACCTCGCTGCCTACGGCCGTCGCGACGCGCTGCTGATGCTGCGCGAGTACGCCGCCACGGGCGCCAACTGGGCCTGGGCCCTGGACGAGCTCGCCCTGCGGGACGACGACCGGGGCCTGCTGCTGCTCGGCACCGCCGTGCTGGACCACTTCGCGCCCGGTCCCGAGGGGGACGCCGAGCTGCGCGAGTTCATCCGCAACGCCTACGAGCCCCGGCCCTGGCGGCTGTGGGCCGCCTACCACCCGCGGGTCGCGGCCGCCTCCGAGTACTCGCCCTTCGACCTGTGGCAGCGCCAGCTCAACCGCAGCGGCGTCACCCCGGGCTGGTCCACCGCCGACGTGCTGGCCTGGGCCGACCAGGGCGACCTGAGCGGCCTCGGCGCCGGCGACTTCCTCGGCCGAGGCACCGCGCCGCGCGCCGACGAGGACCCGGACGGGCCCGACGCCGTGGACCGCCGCGCCGCCGCGGCCGCCCGCTGTCTGACCGCCGTCGTCCGCCCCGAGGACCGCCCGCTGCTGCTGGAAGCCGCCAGGGACGGCCTGCCCGGCGCCCGCAGGGCCGCGCTGCGCCACCTCGTCGACCAGCGCGATCCGGCCGCCATCGGGCTGATCGAGGCCGCCGCCGCCGACGTGGACGACCGCGTGGTGCGCGCCGCCCTGGAACTGCTCGGCCGGATGCGCGGCCCCGAGGTGCTGGCGCACGCCCGCCGCTGGGCCGACCCGGTCGGCGGCGCCGCCGACAGCGCGCTGGGCGAGGCCGCCGTGCGCCTTCTCGCCGACGCCGGTGAACCGGAGGACGGGCCGCTGGTCGTCGAGGGCCTGCGCCGATGGGTCTCCGTGCGGGGCGTCACCGGATGCGGTCTGGGCTCACTGGTGGACGGTGCGGGGCGGCTGGCCGCCGCCGACGCCGTGCCCGTCCTGCGCCACATCTACGGGGAGGCCGTCTCCTCGGAGCTGCGCGGGCGCGCAGCCCGGGCGCTCGCCGCCACCGACGTGCACTTCCCCGAGGGGCCCGCCGTCGAGTGCCTCTGGGACTGCGAGGAGTCCACGCGTGAGCTCGCCGCGCGCCACGTCGCCACCACGGGCGACGCGCGTGTGCTGGAGCGGCTGCGAAGGCTCGCCGCCGACCCGGCCGAGGAGGCCGAGGTCCACGCCGCCGTCCGGGGCAGGCTGACCGCCGCCGCCCGCGAGTTCCGGCGTTAGGCACGTACCACCCACGCACCCCTCATCACGTATCCCTCATCACGCACCCCTCAGTGCGGACGCGGCCGTGGGCCGGGACTCCTCGGAGTCCCGGCCCACGGCCCTTCTCTGTTCGAGCCTGCCTGTTCGAGGGAACGGAAGCGCTCGGATCTGAAACGCCGTTCTACTTCACCGAGCCCGCGTCAGGCGTCAGTACCCCGCCCGCGACCAGGCCGATGATCAGCATGCCGAGGAGCACCCGGTAGACCACGAACGGCAGGAAGCTGTTGTGCGAGATGTATTTGAGGAACCAGGCGATCGCCGCGTAGCCGACCACGAAGGCGATCCCCGTCGCCAGGACGGTCGGCCCCCAGGCCGGCGCCGGGCCCTCGCCGATCTTGAACAGCTCCAGCACCCCCGAGGCGAGCACCGCCGGGATCGCGAGGAGGAAGGAGTAGCGGGCCGCCGCCTCCCGGCTGTAGCCGAGCAGCAGGCCCGCGCTGATCGTGCCGCCGGAGCGTGAGACGCCCGGGATCAGCGCCAGCGCCTGGGCGAGTCCGTACAGGCCCGCGTGCGGCAGGGTCAGGTCGGTGATCGGCTTCGCGTGCCGGATCGCCCGCGTCCGGTCGGCGAAGGCCAGGACCAGGCCGAAGACGATCAGCGTCGTGCCGGCGATCCGCAGGTCGCGCAGGTGCGTCTCGATGGTGTCCTGGAACAGCTTGCCGAGGATGCCGATCGGCAGGGTGCCGATGATGACGAACCAGCCCATCCGGGCGTTCGGATCGGAGCGCAGCGCCGGACGGAACAGTGACAGCGCCCAGGTTCGGATGATCGAGGCGATGTCCTTGCGGAAGTAGATCAGCACGGCCGTCTCGGTGCCGAGCTGCGTCACCGCGGTGAAGGCCGCGCCCGGGTCGTCCCAGCCCAACAGGGCGGAGAAGACCCGCAGATGGGCGCTGGAGGAGACGGGCAGGAACTCGGTGAGCCCCTGGATCAGGCCGAGGACGGCCCCGTGGAACCATTCGCTCACCGGGCATCCGCCAGGGGTATCGGGCGGCGGTCGTGCGGGTGCGGCATGAGCGGTTCCTCGCGGGTCGTTGGCGGGCGGTGCGGTGCGCTGCGGGGCGCCGCGACCCGCGCAGCCCGCGGCCGCGCGGGAGCCCGGCGCGCGGCCGATGGTACGGGGTGAAGATGACAGTACTTGGTTCACCCTTTAATCAGACTTTGCGCACCGGGTTCCCGTATCGACCCGGGGTGCCTCAGACGATCGGACGGGCCCGCACCCAGGTGCCGTCGCCGCTCAGGGTGGTCTCGATCCGCAGCCCGGCCTCCGCCAGCGCGCGCTCGAACTGCTCGGGGGTCAGCGGACGGGACAGGAAGGTCTGCGTCCAGTTCCCGTCCGGGAACTCGTACTCGACGAAGACGGAGTTGACGCCGTCGCCGATCGGCGTGGAGGAGACGACCCGGGCCAGCATGTCCGGGCCGACCATGACCTCGCGGGGCACGTCCTTGTGGGCCTGGCTGCCCTCGCGCTGGATCAGCACGCAGCCGTCGTCGGCGACGTGGCGGCGGCAGGTCTCCAGCAGGCCCTGGCGGACCTTCTCGTCCCCGGCGTGCACCAGGAAGGAGGCGAGCAGGACGACGTCGAAGCGCTCGCCGAGGTCCAGCTTCTCGATGGGGCTGCGGACCTTGCGGACCTCGGGGCGCACCCGTGCCAGCATGTCCGGGGACTCGTCGACGGCCGTCACGGTGAAGCCCTTGTCGGTCAGCGGGTGGGTCATCCGGCCCACGCCGCAACCGAGTTCGAGGATGCCGGCCCCGGCCGGCACGGAAGCCTCGATCACGTCCGGGCCGTCGCCCACCGGCAGGCGCGTCCACATCTCGACCGCGCAGCCGTCCGGGGTGATCGCCCCCGGTCCCGTGCCGTCGTAGCCGGGGCGCCGCTCATTGCTCGTGTACGTGTCGTCGCTCATGCCGACCATCGGAACACGCGCTCCGTGGGGGCGGAAGGCGCAGGACCGGCGGAATCCGGTCAGTCTTCCGGGCGGCCCTCCAGCTCCGCCAAGGTGGCCCGCAGCCAGCCGAGTTCGGCCTCGCTGGTGGCGCGGGCGACCAGGAGCAGGCCCCGGCGGAACGGGTCCTCGAACTCCTCCGCGCCGAGCGGGCGCCGGCCGTCGTAGAAGAAGCTCGCCGGTTCGCTGAGGAAGGCCAGCCTGCGGCGCAGCACCGTGGCCTGCGCGGCCGGGTCGGCGAGGTGGCGCAGGAAGGCGAGCACGGTGAACCAGCGGTTCTCGTCGCTGATGTCCAGGGGCTCGGGCTCGCGCAGGTGGTCGAGGAGCGCGGCGCGCCCGGCCTCGGTGAGGTGCAGGGTGTGCCGGGGTGCGGCGGCGCTGCCGGGCTCGGTCTCACGGACGAGCAGGCCGGCGGTCTCCAGGCGCTTGATCGCGGGGTAGAGCGTGCCGTCGCTGATCGGGCGGACGTGGCCGGTGAGCGCGCTGAGGTGGCGGCGCAGCTCGTAGCCGTGCAGCGGTCGGTCGTGGAGGAATCCGAGGATGGCGAGCTTGAGCATGGGGCCACTGTCGCAGATCCGTCCCTCGGGGTGCCGGTATATCGCTGTTGAGATACCTCGATGACGAGGTATGGTGTGGGCGTTCGAGACGCCCCTGCACCACCTGAAGTCGGTCCGCCTGAAGTCGGTCCGCCTGAAGCCGGACCACCCGAAGAAGGACCACCCGAAGAAGGAGCCCCGCCGTGCGCGAAGCCCCCGTCACCCCGAACGGCGACCGGATCCGCTGGGTCGACCTGCCCGGCGCCGAACCCGCCCGGCTCTACCTCCACGGCCTCGGCGCCACCTCTCCCGCCTACTTCGCGGCCGCCGCCACCCACCCGCTGCTCGCCGGGCGCCGCTCGCTGCTGCTCGACCTGCTCGGCTTCGGCCTCAGCGACCGGCCCGCCGACCGCGCGTACACCCTGGAGGAGCACGCGGACGCCGTCGCGGCGGCGGTCGGCGCGGCCGGACTCGAGAGTGTCGAGGTGATCGGCCACAGCATGGGCGGGGCGGTCGCGATCGTCCTCGCCCACCGGCACCCGCGACTGGTCACCCGGCTCCTGCTGGCCGACGCCAACCTCGACCCGATCGCCCCCGTACCCCTGCGGCCCGGCAGCAGCGGCATCGCGAGCTACACCGAGGCGCGGTTCCTCGACGGCGGGCGCGAGGAAGTCGCCGAGAGGGTGGGCCCGTTCTGGTGGTCCACGATGCGGCTGGCAGGCCCCGAGGCGCTGTACCGCAGCGCCGTCCACCTCGCCCGGGCGAGCGTCCCGACCATGCGCGAGATGCTGCTCGCCCTCGACCACCCGCGCACCTTCCTCCACCCGGCCGCCGACGGCGAACCGACCGGCGCCGACGCGCTGCGCGCGGCGGGCGTGCGGGTGGTGGCGGTGCCCGACAGCGGGCACAACCTCATGATCGACAACCCGGACGGCTTCGCCGAGGCGGCCGCCGCCGCGCTCTCGGCTCCTCGCCTAGGCTGACGGGAACCGTCCGAGAGGAGCCCGCCCGTGAGCGTCGTCGAGGTCCCGCCCGCGCTGGCGCGGTCCCTGGAGGAGAACCTCGGCCCGGGCGGGCTGGCCTGGGCCGGTGGACTGCCGTTGCTGGCACGGGAGTTGCTGGAGCGCTGGGAGCTGCGCCCGGACGGCCCGCCCGCGCACGGTGTGGTCGCGCTGGTCCTGCCCGTGCGGCGCGTGGACGGTTCGCGGGCCGCGCTCAAGCTGCAGCCGGTGGACGAGGAGACCCAGGGCGAACCGCTCGCCCTGCGGACCTGGCGCGGGCGCGGAGCCGTCCGGCTGCTCGACCACGAACCGGCCACCGGTGCCATGCTGTTGGAGCGCCTCGACGCCACCCGCACCCTGCTCGACGTGCCCGAGGAGGAGGCGCTGCGCGTCATCGCCGAACTGCTGCGCGAACTGACGCAGCGACAGGCGCCGCCTGGCCTCCGGCAGTTGGGCGAGATCGCGCACGACCTGCTCCTCGGCACCCCCAGGATCACCGGCCGGCTCGCCGACCCGGACGAACGGCGGCTGATCGCCGCCTGCGCCCGCGCCCTGATGGAGGTCCGCACCGCGCCCGGCGACCGCCTCCTCCACTGGGACCTCCACTACGGCAACGTCCTCGCCCCGCTCCCGGACGGCGACGGCCGCGCGCCCTGGCTCGCCATCGACCCCAAACCCCTGGCCGGGCACCCCGGCTTCGAACTGCTGCCCGCCCTCACCAACCGCTGGGACGAGCTGCGCGCCACCGGTGACACGGCCCGCGCGCTGCGCCGCCGCTTCGACCTGCTCACCGAGGCGCTGGAACTCGACCGCGCGGAGGCGACGGCCTGGACGCTCGGCCGGGTGCTCCAGTACGCCCGCTGGTCGGTGGTCGACGGCGGGCGCACCGCACTCGACCCGGAGTGGCGGCTGATCGCCGAGGTCCTCCTGCGCCGAGGTCCTACCGCTCCGGTAGTGGCGTGAAGCGTACGGGGGTCCCCGGGCGGGCCTGGGCCGCGGCGGCGAGGTCGGCGGCCGGGACGACGCCGACCACCGGGTAGCCGCCCGTCGTCGGGTGGTCGGCGAGGAAGACCACCGGCTGGCCGTCCGGCGGGATCTGGACCGCTCCCAGCACCATGCCCTCGCTGGGCAGTTCGCCCGCCAGGGCGCGCTCCACCGGCGGGCCCTGGGTGCGCAGGCCGATGCGGTTGCTCGCGGGGGAGACCGCGTACCGGTCACGGCCCAGTTGGGCGAGAGTCCGGGGCGTGAACCAGTGCGCGTGCGGGCCCAGGCGCAGCCGCAGGACCAGTTCGGCCCCGGGGCCGGGCAGCGGCACCAGGTCGGGCCGGTCCGCGTGCGGGGGAGGAGGGCCGACCGGCAGCCGGTCGCCGACGGCGAGCGGGGCGGGGCCGAGCCCCGAGAGCAGGTCCGCCGAGCGGCTGCCGAGCACCGGCGCGACGGTGATCCCGCCCGCCACCGCCACCATGCTGCGCACCCCGGCCGTCGCCGCCCCGACCTCCAGCACGGCTCCGGCCGGTACCGCGACCGCCGCGCCCCAGGCCACCGGCCGGCCGTCCAGCAGGACGGGCGCGGGCGCGCCGGTCACGGCGATCACCGCCGGGCGCCCGACCGCCCGCAGGGCGACCCCGCCGAGCGTGGTCTCCAGGGCGGCCGCGCCCGGCTCGTTGCCGACCAGCCGGTTCGCCGCCCGCAGCGCCGGCTCGTCCAGCGCCCCGGCCCTGGGCACCCCGAGGTGGGCGACGCCGCGCCGCCCGAGGTCCTGCACGGTGGTCAGCGGCCCGGGCCGCAGGATCAGCAGCTCGCCCGACTCGTTCTCCACTCGTTCTCCTCTGCGCTCGTTCTCCTCTGCCGGGAGGATCTGCCGGGCGGAGGGGCCGGTTGGTCACTACATATGTAGTGGCACTACGCGAGTAGTGCCACTACTTGCGTAGTGCTGCGGCCCCGGCGGGATCCGAAGGACGCGCCTCAGGCCCGTGCCGCGACGAACCGCACCCGCACCCCCGGCTCCAGCAGCGCCGGGGGCCGCCGCGCCGTGTCCCACAGGGACAGCGCCGTGCGGCCGAGCAGTTGCCAGCCGCCGGGGGAGGAGCGCGGATAGACGCCGGTGAACGCGCCGGCCAGGGCGACCGAGCCGGGCGGGACGGCGCTGCGCGGGGTGGCCCGGCGCGGCGGGTGGTACTGCGGGGGCAGGCCCGTCAGGTAGCCGAAGCCGGGGGTGAAGCCGCAGAAGGCGACCACGTACTCGGGCGCGGTGTGGATGCGGACGGCGGCCTCCTCGGAGACGCCCCACAGCGCGGCGACCTCGGCCAGGTCGGCGCCGTCGTACACGGTGGGCACCTCCAGCAGCGGCCCGCCCGCCGCCGTGGTCCCGCGCGGGCGGGCGGTGCGCAGCAGGGCGGCGACGGCGGCGAGGTCCGCGACGCCGTCGAGGAGGAGGGTGCGGGCGGCGGGTACCAGCTCCTCGACCTCGCCCAGCGCGCCCGCCGTCCGCGCCTCGAGCGCCCAGCCGTACAGGGCGGAGACCTCGTCCGTGTCGGCGAGCTCGACCAGCAGCGCCCGCTCACCGACACGTCGTACGACCCGACCCATGCCCCGGCCCACGGCCCGGCCCTCGACCCGATCCACGCCGGGGCCGCCGCCGCGCCCCGCCGCCGTCACGAGAACGCCTCCACCCGGATGCCCGCCGAGGCCAGCGCCCCCCGGATGCGCCAGGCCAGCTGCGCGGCCCCCGGGGTGTCCCCGTGGACGCACAGGGAGCGGGCGGCGACGCCGATGCGCTCCCCGCCGGAGGACTCCACGGACCCGTCCCGGGCGATGCCCACCGCCCGGGTGATCACCGTCTCGGGGTCGTGCACCACCGCGTCGGGTTCGCGGCGCGGCACGAGCGAGCCGGTGCGGGTGTAGGCGCGGTCGGCGAAGGCTTCGGTGACGACGGGCAGCCCGACGCCCTCGGCCACGGCGAGCAGCCGGGAGGAGGGCAGTCCGAGGACGGGCAGCGGCCCGCCGCAGATCGCCCCCGCGCGCAGCACGCCCGCGACGACGGCCTCGGCCTGCTCGGAGTCGTCGACGACCCGGTTGTAGAGCGCGCCGTGCGGTTTGACGTACGAGACCCGGGAGCCGGCCGCGAGCGCGAAGACCTGGAGGGCGCCGATCTGGTAGGCGATCTCGTCGGCCAGCTCCTCCGGCGGGACGTCCATGGGGCGGCGGCCGAAGCCGGCGAGGTCGCGGTAGGAGACCTGGGCGCCGATCCGCACGCCCCGCTCGGCGGCGAGAGCGCAGACCCGGCGCATCGTCGACGGGTCGCCGGCGTGGAAGCCGCAGGCGACGTTGGCGCTGGTCACGACGGACAGCAGCGCCTCGTCGTCGGTCAGGGTCCAGCGCCCGAAGCCCTCGCCGAGGTCCGCATTGAGATCGATCGCCCCATCGGCCACGCAGTCCGCCTCCCAGCTGCTGTTGAGCCAGATGGTAGGGCCTGCGGATGACGCCCGTGTTCCTTGACCCGACCCCCGGCGCACGTACGGGCGCGCGGCGCCCCGGCGCGCGCCCGGGAGCTGCGCCGGGGCGCGGTCGGTTCAGCTCTCGGCCGGTCGTCCCAAGAAGGAACGTTCCAGCGGACGCAGGGCCCGCAGCACGATCAGCAGCGGGATGACGCCGAAGACCCCGAACGACATGTCGATGAATCGCCACGCCACGGGAATCCCCCGCACCGGCCCGCAGAACAGTGCCAGCGGGATGACGGCCCCGCACGCGAGGACGGCCCAGCGGATCACCCAGATGTTGCGGACCGGGTCCTTGAGCGGCCCCCAGAAGGCGGCGGCGATCACCAGGTGCGCGAAGGCGAGCCAGTCGGTGCCGTACCGGAGGAAGGGGTAGCGCTCGTCGGTCTCGACGATGCCCCGGTGGACGTGCTCGAACCAGGCCGTGGAGCCGGGCAGCAGATCGGCGAACGGGGCGGCCGGCCCGTGGAGGATGTCGACCATCAGCCGGGTCTCGGTCTCCAGGGGGAAGGCGGTCAGGCCGCTGAGGACCAGGCAGACCAGGAAGAACGAGAGCCAGCGCCGGACACGCCGCAGGACAACCGTGGGCAGGACAACCGCGGGATCGCCGTCCATCGCACACACCTCCGTGCCGGGCAGGCCCGGGTGAAGCCCGGGCGTGCCGAAATCGCAGGCCGGGCCTTGTCCCGCCTGCACGGCACGACTCTAGACCCTATATTTGAACGTGTTCAACAAGCTTGGGGTGGGAGGCCCGTTTCGGTTGATGTCGGTGCGAACCCCTAATCTTGTCCACCGTGACCGCCATCGCAGACCCGCCCACCGAGCCCGGACTCCGGCCCGCCGCCGGCGCCGTCGGCCTGCCCGCCGCGCGCCCCGCGCCCGGGCCCGCCGCCGACGAGGGCCTCGCCCGCCGGCTCAAGGCGCTGGCCTGCACCGCCCCGCTGCACGACCTGGACAACCGCAAGGTCAACCTGGCCGGCGAGTACGGCGGCTACGCGATGGCCGAGGTCGGCCTCGCCGCGATCGACCTCGTCACCCTCCACATGGACTTCGACACCGGCGCCGACCGCGACATAGTCCTCGCCCGGATGCTGCCCCGCGTCGCCGCCCAGGCCCCCGCCCGGCACACCGCCGAGCACGAGCGCGTCGCCCGCTGGGTCCTCGAGTCGCTGATCAACGTCGGCAGCGTCGACCGCGGCTTCCGCGCCGTCTACGGCACCTTCGGAGCCGACGGCGCCTACGTGCGCCGCGACTACGACTTCAAGCTGATCGAAGAGGTCCCCGGCCCCGACGGCGGCGTCTACCTGCGCACCACCGACGAGGCCGTCAACGTCCTGGTCGGCGCCCTCGACACCGACGTCACCTCGGCCCAGATCGCCGCCGAGGTCAAGCTCGAGGTGCTGATCCGCCGCGGCCGCCTGGCCGACGCCCAGCTCGCCGCCGAACAGGCCCGCTACCGCACCGTCCAGTACGCCGAGACGCTGCGCCGCGCCCTGGAGGCCACCCGCCGCAACGTGCGCGCCGTCGACTGGATGCAGGCCGTCCCCGACCTCATCGACGAGGCGCTCGACCACATCGCCGACCGCTACCGGCACGAGAACGCGATCCTCACCAACATCCGCAAGGCCCGCGACGAGGCCGAGGACGCCGAGCACAAGCGCCGGGCCGCCGAGCTCGTCGACATCGTCAAGGACTGCATCCGCCGCCACACCCAGCTCCAGACCCGCCTGCTGGAGGCCGGCCCGCTCTTCCGCGCCGAACAGGACCGCCAGGCGTTCGCCACCCCCGGCGCCCGCAGCGGCATCGACCTGTACGGGCAGCTGCTCGCCCCCGTCCTGCGGCTGCCCGTCGAACAGGCCGTCCGCCCCACCGACGCCTTCTTCGCCCTCGGCACGGGCCTGCGCACCCCCGTCTCCGTCCGCGTCACCGACCTCGTCGACCTGCTGCTCACCCCGCCCGTCGAACGCGAGCACCTCGGCGCCGAACTGCCCGACCCGGACCTCGTCGCCACCCCGGACGACAGCCGCTTCTCCGAGGCCCAGCTCGAAGCCGCCCTGCTGCTGCTCGACCTGGCCCCGGACGCCCCCCGGCGCCTGTCCGGCCTGCTCGCCGAGGCCCGGAAGCAGGACCCGGACCTGCCCTACCTCGTCGCCCTGCTCGCCGTGCACGCCGCCAGCCCGCCGGTGGGCACCGCCTACCGCCAGGGCGAGGAGCGGCTGCTCTTCGCCGTCGACGACGGAACCCCGCTGCGCGACCGGGAGTTCGGCGGCGCCGACCTGATCGTCGGCAGCGCCCTGCTCGACGCGGCCGGCATGGCCGCCGAGCGCAAGGACGCCGGCTGAGCGCCGCCCCCGCGCACCACCCGTACGTACGAGAACGCCCACCGCACCGAGGAGCACCGCCCGTGACGACCCACCACGACACGTCCTGGGCGGGCGAGAGCGAACCCGCGGCCCCCGCGCCGATCACCCCCGCCGACGTCGCCGACGCCGCCCGCCTGGTCTCCTTCGGCCTCCAGGCCAAGCTGCTGCCCGCCCGCGACGCCGAGTACGCCGAGCTCGTGCGCCGCCACCGCGAGGACCCGCCCTTCGCCCGCCTCGCCGACGCCATCGCCACCGGCATGGGCCTGGTCGTCCTCGAGGTCTCCCCGCGCGCCGGCATGGCCGTCGCCGCCGCCGAGGACTCCCTGTTCGCCGTCCGCATGGGCGACTACTCGCGCCGCGCCGCCTCCGAGTCCACCGACCGCTTCCTGCACGGCCTGGCCCACCTCGCCGTCGCCGCGATGGCCTTCCCCCGCCCCGAGGACCTCGCCGACGACACCTACCTCGGCCGGATCACCGTCAACGGCGTCGACGCCTTCGTCCGCCAGGCGTGCCGCCGCCTCGAGGAGCAGGCCGACGCCGAGGGCGCCAACACCGACCCCACCACCGACGCCCCCGGCCTGGAGGCCGCCTGGCGCGTCTGGTCCCGCCGCACCGCCACCGGCGCCACCAAGGACGCCCGGCGCCTGTCCGGCTCCACCACCGGCATCGTCGCCAAGGCCGTGCTCTTCCTCGTCGACTCCGGCTTCCTGCAGAAGGTCTCCGACGACTCCGGCGGCACCTACCGCACCACCGCCCGCTACCAGCTCCAGGTCCGCGACCTGGCCGGCAGCGCCGCCATGGCCGAACTGCTCGACCTCGGCGTCGTGCCCGTCTCCGACGGCACCGCCAGCCTGCTGCCGCCCGACACCACCGACGACCTGGTCGCCGACGCGGGCCTGCCCTTCCACTCGCTCTGACCGCACTCGCTCTGACCACACTCGCCAGGCACGCGAGCACCAGCCACACAAGCTCCAGTCACGCAAGCTCCAACCACGCAAGCCACGGAGAACCGCCGCACATGTACGAGCTGAACCGGGTCCGCCTCTACTCGATCGGACCGGCCGGCGCCCGCTACGCCGACACGGTGCTCGACCTGCGCGGCGTCGGCGAGCCCGTCGCCGACCCGGCCCCCCAGCAGATCGGCCTGTTCGGCGAGGAGGCCGAGGGCCCCGTGCGCCGCCCCGCCCCGGCCGGCGTGCTCTTCCTGGAGAACGGCGGCGGCAAGTCCGTCCTGCTCAAGCTGATCTTCTCGGTCATGCTCCCCGGCCACCGCAACACCCTCGGCGGCGCCAGCTCCGGCGTGCTGCGCAAGTTCCTGCTCGCCGACGACTGCGGCCACGTCGCCCTGGAGTGGCAGCACACCGTCACCGGCGAACTCATCGTCGTCGGCAAGGCCAGCGAGTGGCGCGGCCGCCAGGTCTCCTCCGACCCGCGCAAGTTCGCCGAGAGCTGGTACTCCTTCCGCCCCGGCCCGGGCCTGACCCTCGACTCGCTGCCCGTCGCCGAACGCGTCAGCCTCGCCGGTGACCAGAAGGCCCGCGGCCGCCGCCGCACCATGAAGGGCTTCCGCGACGCCATGTCCGAGGCCGGCAAGGCCCACCCGCATCTCGACCTCGTCTTCGAGGACGGCCACGACCGCTGGACCGAACACCTCGGCGAACTCGGCCTCGACCCCGAACTCTTCCGCTACCAGCGGGAGATGAACGCCGACGAGGGCGAGGCCGCCGGCCTCTTCGCCGTCAAGCACGACAGCGACTTCACCGACCTACTGCTGCGCGCCGTCACCGACACCCGCGACACCGACGGCCTCGCCGACCTCGTCCACGGCTTCGCCGCCAAGCTTGGCCTGCGCTCCGAACTCACCGCCGAACGCGACTTCACCGCAGGCTCGTTGGACCTCCTCGAGCGCATCGCCGAGGCCACCGCCGCCCGCGAGGGCGTACGCGAGGCCCACCGCACCGCCGAACGCCGCACCCGCCGCCTCGCCCAGGCCCTCGCCACCCGCGCCGCCGCCGAACGCGACCGCGCCCACGACCTCTCCGTCGAGGTCGCCGCCGCCGCGAGCGCCGTCACCGCCGCCGAGACCGACCGCACCCGGCACCACCTCATCGTCGACGAACTCACCTACCGCCACGCCTCCCTGGGCCTGGCCGCCGCCACCGCCGAGGCCGCCGCCCTGCGCCGGGAACTCACCGAGGCCCGCACCCTGCACTCCGCCTGGCAGGCCGCCGAGGCGGTGCTGCGCCACCGCGCCGCCGCCGACCGCGTCACCCGCGTCGCCGCCGCCATCCGCGAGGCCGAACTCGACGCCGCCCCCGCCCTCGCCGCCCGGGCCCTCGCCGCCACCGCCCTCGCCCGCGCCCTCGAAGCCGCCGCCGCGGCCGCCGAGACCCGCGCCGACACCGAGGAGCAGCGCGCCGGCGAACTCCAGGAGGACGGCGCCAAGGCGCAGTCCGACGCCACCGAGGCCGCCACCGCCGCCCAGAAGGCCCGCAGCGAGGCCGAGCACCTGCGCCAGCGCCTCGCCGAGGTCGAGCAGGAGACCGCCGCCGCCGTCGAGGCCGGCTTCATCGACGCGGACGGCGACATCGACCCGGCCCGCGCCGCCCTGCACGCCGCCGACGTCGAGAAGAGCGCCGCCGCCGCCCTCGCCCAGGCCCGTACGGCCGCCGAGAGCGCCGCCGCCCGGCTGCGCGAGGCGTCCGCCGCGACCGGGCGCGCCGAGCTCGCCGCCGAACGTGCAGGCGACGCCCGCAAGGCCGCCGCCCGGGCCCTCGCCGCCGAGCAGCGCACCGCCGCCCTGCTCGCCACCGAGGAGCGCCTCGCCGACCTGCTCTCCCTGACCGCCGCCCCTACTGACTGGGCAGAAGACGGGGAGCAGGCCGAGGAGGACGCCGGCTTCCTCACCCCCGCCGTCCTCGACCGCAACGCCGAGTACCTGCGCGAACTCCTCGACGAGGCCATCGCCACCGCCGAACGCACCCTGTTCGAGCTGCGCACCGCCGCGGCCGACGACTCCCGCATCCTCGCCGCCCTCGGCGACGGGGGCCTGCTGCCGCCCGGCCCGGACGTGCTCGCCACCGTCGAGTACCTCGCCGAGCACGGCATCCCCGCCCTGCCCGGCTGGCGCTACCTCGCCCAGTCCGTCGACCCGGCCGACCACGAGGCGATCCTCGCCGCCCGCCCCGAACTCGTCGACGGCGTCGTGGTCACCGACCCCGCCTCGCTGGAGCGCGCCCGCGAGGCCCTGCAGTCCGCCGCCCTGCTGCCGCGCTCCACCGTCGCCGTCGGCGCCGCCGCCTCCCTGATCGCCCCGATCACCGACGAGCCCGCCTTCTTCCTCGTACCGCCGAACCCGGCCATGCACGACGAGTCCGCCGCCGACGGCGAACGCCGCGAACTGCGCACCCGCGCCGCCGCCCGCGAGGAGCACATCCGCGAACTCGCCGCCCGCCTCGGCGCCGACCGCGCCCTCGCCGCCCGCCTCGCCTCCTGGCACGCGTCCTGCCCGCCCGGCACCCTCGCCGAACTCGCCGCCGCCGCCGACACCGCCCGCGAGCACGCCGAACAGGCCGCCGCCGCCCTGGCCACCCTGCGCGCCGACCACGACGAGGCCGAGACCGACCACGCCGCCGCCGCCTCCGCCCACGAGGAGCACCGCGAGAGCGCCCAGCGCGCCCGCCGACGCGCCGACGCCCTCTCCGGCCTCGCCTTCCGCCTGCGCGAACGCGCCAACTGGGCCCGCCGCCGGCGCGAACTGGCCGAGGACGCCACCGAGTGCGACCGCCGCCAGAGCCTGTGCGCCGACCGCGCCCGCACCTGCGACGAGGACCGCCGCGCCGCCCAGCGCGCCGCCGACGACGCCCGCCGCACCGCCCGCGCCCTGCGCGCCGAACGCGCCGAGATCCCCGCCGCCGAGCAGACCGACACCGAGGCCGACAGCGCCCCCGCCGCCCTGCCCGCCCTGCGCGAGGCGTACCGCGCCGCCTCCCAGCTGTACGAGAAGGTCGGCGTCGGCGCCGACCTGCGCGCCGAACAGGCCCGCGCCGAGGGCGACGAGGCCGCAGCCGCCACCGAACTCGACCGGCTCACCAACAAGGTCCGCACCCGCGCCGAGGAACTCCTCGGCAGCCCCGACGGCGCCGACGGCCCCGCCCGCCAGGCCGCCGCCGCCCGCGCCGAGGAGCTCGTCGCCACCATCGAGGCCCGCGCGGCCGCCGCCAGCGAGCAGCTCGGCCGCCTGCGCGGCGAGGCCGAACGCTCCGCCCCCGCGAACGGCGAGGCCCACACCGAGCTGCCCGAGGAGCTCGTCCCCACCGACCCCGAGCACGCCCAGACCCTGCTGCGCACCGCCACCGGCCGCCTCGCCGAACGCCGCGAGGCCCTGGACGCCGCCCGCACCGCCCACGCCGACCTCCAGCGCACCTTCAACACCGCCCAGTTGGCCGCCACCGACTTCGACGAACTCGCCGGGCAGCTGCGCGACGGCCTGCGCGACCACCAGGAGGACGACGGCCAGAGCGTTGAGCCCTACCTCGGCGCCCTGCCCGAGGCCCGTACGGCCGCCACCGACGCCCGGCGCGCCCTGCGCACCGCCGCCGGCGAGCTGTCCTCCGCCGAACTCGCCGTCCGCGACGCCTCCGACGCCCTCGTCCGGCACGCCAACTCCGCCCGCTACGAGGCCGTCCGCACCCCCGCCCGCCAGCAGATCCGCGAACTGCCCGCCTCCGCGCTGCCCGAGCACGCCGCCAACTGGGCCACCGCCTTCGCCCCCCGGCTGCGGGTGCTCACCGACGAACTCACCCAGCTGGAGCGCAACCGCGGCTCGATCGTCGACCGGCTGCGGGGCCTCGTCGAGTCCTCCCTCACCACCCTGCGCGCCGCCCAGCGCCTGTCCCGGCTGCCCGAGGGGCTGGGGGAGTGGTCCGGCCAGGAGTTCCTGCGCATCCGCTTCGAGGACCCGGACCACGCCACCCTGGTCGAGCGCCTCGGCGAGGTCATCGACGAGGCCACCCGCGCCGCCGTCCGCAAGAACAGCGACCTGCGCCGCGACGGCATGTCCCTGCTGCTTCGCGGTGTCGCCGCGGCCATCGGCCCCAAGGGCGTCAGCGTCGAGATCCTCAAGCCGGACGCGGTGCTGCGCGCCGAGCGCGTCGGCGTCGGCCAGATGTCCGACGTCTTCTCCGGCGGCCAGCTGCTCACCGCCGCCATCGCGCTCTACTGCACCATGGCCGCGCTGCGCGCCAACGACCGTGGGCAGTCCCAACTCCGGCACGCCGGAACGCTGTTCCTCGACAACCCGATCGGGCGCGCCAACGCCACCTACCTGTTGGAGCTCCAGCGGGCCGTCGCCGACGCCCTCGGCGTCCAACTGATCTACACCACGGGCCTGTTCGACACCACCGCGCTCGCCGAGTTCCCGCTGGTGATCCGCCTGCGCAACGACGCCGACCTGCGCGCCGGCCTCAAGTACATCTCGGTGGAGGAGCACCTGCGCCCGGGCCTGCCCGCCCCGCAGGACCCGGACGGCCCGGCCGTCCACGGCGAGATCACCGCCACCCGGATGTTCAAGCGCCCGGCGGAGGCAGTCCCGAAGCCCTAGCGTTACGGGCATGCTGACGATCGCGCAGTTCAGTGACATCCACCTCGGCCAGTCCCACAAGGGCGACGGCGGACGGCGGGCCCGCAAGCGGGCCGAGCAGGTGATGGCGTACCTCGACGCCCTGCCCGGCCCGCTGGACGCGGTGCTCGTCACCGGGGACCTCGCCGACCACGGCCTGGCGGAGGAGTACCGGCAGGTCGCCAAGGTGCTCAAGTCCCGCCACCCGGTGCTCATCTGCCCCGGCAACCACGACCGCCGGGAGCCGTACCGGGAGGTGCTGCTGGGCGAGGCGGCGACGGAGGAGCCGGTCAACCGGCTGCACCAACTCCCCGGCGTGGACGTGCTGATGCTCGACTCGTCGGTCCCCGGCCGCAGCGAGGGCCTGCTCGACGACCCCACCCTGGACTGGCTGGAGGAGCAACTGGCCACCGGCCGCGCCGAGGTGCCCGCCCTGGTCGCCTTCCACCACCCGCCCGTGGAGCTGCACGTTCCGACCGTGGACGCCATCCGCCAGTTCGAGGAGGTACGGCTGGCGCGGGTGCTGCGCCGTCACCCCCGGGTGGTGGCGCTGCTGTGCGGCCACGCCCACACCGGCGCCGCGACCACCTTCGCCGGCCTGCCGCTGCTGGTCGCCCCCGGCGTGGTCTCCACCGTCACCCTGCCCTGCGAGGGCGGCCGCGGCATCGCCTTCGACCACCCGCCGATGCTCGCCTTCCACGTCCTGGACGGCGACCGCCGGCTCACCACCCACTACCGGGCGGTCTGCTGACGCCCGCCCGGGGCCTGTGACCGCGCCTGCTGCTGGCCGGGCCGGGGCTGCTGCCCGGGCCGGGCCTGTTGTCCTGGCCGGGGAAGCGGCCGGGGAGCCAGCGGCTCCGGCGCCCGGTACGGCTGCGGACGAGGCGCCGCCTGCGCCCGCAGCCGCTGGGCGGCCACCTGCCGGGAGATCAGGATCTCCAGCAGGCACCACATCGTGCCGAACACCCCCAGCCCCATCGCCATCAGCGCGGGCGTGAGCAGCGAACTGCCCGCGTACGAGGCCAGCGTCGCGACCACGATGCCCACCAGCGTGAAGGAGAAGGAGAGCACCGCCCGTACGGCGGCGGCGCGCACCTCGTCGGGCAGGCGGCGACGGCGGCGTGGTACGGACATCGAGCGACCCCCAGGCGCGAATTCGGTGGTGAACTCGGGGCGGGCGCACACGAAAGGCGCCCCCTCGACCCACTCTGCCCCGTCGAACCAGGACCATGCGTCCGAATCGGCCGAACCGACAGAACTGCCGCCAAACCGTGTCATCCGGGCAGTGTCCCGGCCGGTACGGTCCGTCAGTCCAGCTGCTGGTTCAGCTCCTCCAGGGCGCCGGTCACGATGGTGCGCATCGCCTGCTCGGCGCGCCCGGCCTCCCCGGCCCAGATCGCCTCGGCGACCTCGCGGTGCAGCCGGATCGCGTACGACTCCGGCTGATGCGGCATCAGGTGGTACTCGGTGCGCCCGGTGAGCACCGCCCCCACGGTGTCCCCGAGGTGGGCGAACATCTCGTTGCCCGAGGCGCGCAGGATCAGCGCGTGGTAGGCGATGTCGTGCCGCAGGAAGGTGCTGAGGTCCGCCGCCCGCGCCGAGACCGTCAACTCGACGGCAAGCGAGCTGAGTTCGCGCCGCTCGTCGTCGCTGGCGTGGACGGCGGCGAGCGCGGCGGCGGCCGGTTCCACGGCGACCCGCAGCGAGCCGAGCGAGCGCAGCTGGGCGGAGCGGTCCGCGCCGGCCAGGCGCCAGCGGATCACCATCGGGTCGAAGACGTCCCAGAGCGACCTGGGCTGCACGGTGATCCCGACCCTGCGGCGGGAGGCCACCAGGCGCATGCCCTCCAGGATCCGCACAGCCTCCCGGACGACCGTCCGGGAGACCCCGAAGCGCTCCTCCAGATCCTCCCCGCGCAGCACCGCCCCCTCGGGGATCTCCCCCGACGCGATCGCCGGCCCGAGCTCGGCAAGCAGCCGGCCGGGCAGCCCCTGGATCTCCATCCGCTCAGCCTAGACGCCGCCCCGCCGCGCGTGCGAAGGACCCCTGCGACGCACCCCACAGTCCAAAAGTATGACGATTTGGTTTCCGCCACTTGAATACGTCATATCTTTGAGGCGATAGTGGCGGCCTGCAACGAAGGAGCACCACCCATGGCTCTCAGCGCCGAGAACCGTGCCGTCCCCGGGACCACCCCCCTCACCGTCGTGGTGATGGGCGTCTCAGGCGTCGGCAAGACCACCCTGGCCCGCCTCCTGGCCGACCGCCTCGATCTCCCCTTCGCCGAGGCGGACGAGTTCCACCCGCCGGCCAACATCGCCAAGATGTCCGCCGGCACCCCGCTGGACGACCGGGACCGTGAACCCTGGCTGCGCGCCATCGGCGCCTGGCTGAAGGAGCACGCCGAGGACGGCACCGGCGGTGTGGTCACCTGCTCGGCGCTGAAGCACGGCTACCGCGACATCCTGCGCGCGGCCGCCCCGGGCGCCTTCTTCCTGCACCTCAGCGGCGGTCACGACCTGGTCGAGGACCGGATCGCCCACCGCACCGGCCACTTCATGCCGGCCTCGCTGCTCGACTCCCAGTACGCCACCTTGGAGGCCCTGGGCGCGGACGAGCTCGGTGCCGTACTGGACGTCGGCCCGTCCCCCGAAGAACTCGTCGAGAAGGCCGTGGCGCTGCTGCGGCCGGTCAATGGAGACCTCGCGTGATTGCCCCCACCCTCCTCGCGGCCGCCCCACCGGCCCTGCCGCACACCAGCAGTGACTCCCAGCTGCTCGTCGCCGTCCTGCTCAGCATCGGCGCGATCGTCCTGCTGATCACCAAGTTCAAGCTGCACCCCTTCCTCGCCCTCACCCTGGGCTCCGGGCTGCTGGCCGCCGTCGCGGGCGCGCCCTTCGACAAGCTGCTCAGCAGCTTCTCCACGGGCTTCGGCTCCACCGTGGCCGGCGTCGGCCTGCTGATCGGCCTGGGCGCGATGCTCGGCAAGCTGCTCGCCGACTCCGGCGGCGCCAACATCATCGCGGACACCGTCCTGTCCCGTACGGGCAACAGGGCGCTGCCCTGGGCGATGGCGCTGATCGCGGCGGTCCTGGGCCTGCCGCTGTTCTTCGAGGTCGGCGTCGTCCTGCTGATCCCGATTGTGCTGCTGGTCGCCCGTCGCGGCAACGTGCCGCTGATGCGGGTCGGCATCCCGGCCCTGGCGGGCCTGTCGGTGCTGCACGGCCTGGTGCCCCCGCACCCGGGCCCGCTGGTGGCCGTCGACGCGCTCAAGGCCGACCTCGGCGTCACCCTGGCCCTGGGCCTGCTGGTCGCCGTCCCGACGCTGATCATCGCCGGCCCGCTGTTCTCCCGCCTCGCCGAGCGCTGGGTCGGCCCGCTGGAGATCCCGGCCGCCACCGCCCCCGAGGAGAGCGACCGCCCCGAGCGCACCCCGTCCTTCGGCGCGGTGATGGCGACCATCCTGCTGCCGGTCGTGCTGATGCTCGGCAAGGCCCTCGCCGACGTGGTGATCGACGACCCGAAGGCGCTCGGCCAGCGGGTGTTCGACTTCGTCGGCTCCCCGCTGATCGCCCTGCTCGCCGCGACCCTGCTCGGCATGCTGACCCTCGGCAGGGCGGCCGGCTTCGACAAGGCGCGGATCTCCGACACCGTCGGCAAGTCCCTGGGCCCGATCGCCGGCATCGTCTTCATCGTCGGCGCGGGCGGCGGCTTCAAGCAGACCCTGATCGACGTGGGCGTGGGCAACGCGGTCAGCGAGTGGTCCGGCAAGTGGCACATCTCCGCCCTGCTGCTGGGCTGGCTGATCGCGGTGCTGATCCGCCTGGCCACCGGCTCGGCCACGGTCGCCACCATCACCGCGGCGGGCATCGTCTCCCCGCTCGCGGCGAACATGTCCTCCACCCACGCGGCCCTGCTGGTACTCGCGATCGGCGCGGGCTCGCTGTTCCTGTCGCACGTCAACGACGCGGGCTTCTGGCTGGTGAAGGAGTACTTCGGGATGAGCGTCGGGCAGACGCTCAAGTCCTGGTCGGTGATGGAGACGGTGATCTCGGTGGTGGCGATCGCCCTGATCATGCCGCTCAGCCTGATCATCTGACGGCACCCCCCACGACGCCGAACGGGCGGGCGCTCCACCTGGGAGCGCCCGCCCGTCCGCGTCCGGTGACGGCTGCTGCTACTTCAGCAGGACCTTCCAGCCGTCCTCACCCGCGTGCCCGTCCTGGCGCAGCTGGATCTCCTTGACCTGGCCGGTGGCGTGGAAGGTGAGCACCACGGCCTGCCGATCGGTCGGGTCGTCCTGGAAGTCGGCGGTGACGGCTCCCTGCGCGCCCTTCCCGTAGTCGCGGACCCAGGCCGCCGAGGCGTCCTTGCGCTCGGCGGTCGTGCCTTCCGAGGCGGCGAGCTTCGTCAGCCGGTCCGAGGAGCCGTCGGCGAGCCGCCAGACCACCTGCTGGACGAGGCCCAGCGTGTCGGTGGTCGGATAGCCGGCGACCTTCAGGTGCGGATGGCCGGCGTAGTCGCCCGCGTACTCCAGCTCGGCGTCCGAGGGGCCGCCGCAGCCCGCCAGTACGGCGGAGGCGAGCAGCGCCGCGAGCACGGCCGCGCCGGGCAGGGGACGAAGGCGGGGACGAGATCGGGGACGGAGGCGGGGACGGACCATCAGCTGGTTCCGAGCGGGCGGACGACGACGAACCACTCGATCGGGTCACCCTTCTGCCGGTAGTAGGACAGCACCTCGTCCAGTGTGGTGACGCCCTGGCGCCCGTGCTGGCGCAGTTCCATGCGTGCTCCCCAACTGACCACCACCGCGGTGTGGTTGATCACCTTCTCGTTGCGCCACTTGAAGAACACCACGTCGCCGGGCCGCGCCTCGGACGTCCACCGGAGCCAGGTCGAGTACCGGTGGTTGAGCAGGTGCCGCTGCAGGTTGGCGGCGCCGGCCCAGGTGTAGCTGCGGTTGAGGTGCCAGCCGAAGAACCACTGGTCGTTCTGCCACCACGCGCCGTCGGTCCACTTCCAGCCGTACCGGTAGCGCATGCCGCCACCGTAGTAGAGCGCCTTGGAGACGAAGTTGGTGCAGTCCTGCTTGTAGTCCCACTTGATCCCGACGTTGCGGCGGGCCCAGTCGGCGGTGCCGTTGTAGTTGTACCCGGCGGGGACGGCGCCGCCGGCCGGCGTGGCCGGCTTGACGGGGAAGCCGTCGGCGTCGAGCGGCACCGCCTTCTGCGCGTCGGCCGGGTCGGGCTGGCCGGCGTCGGCCACCTCCACCTGGGCCTGGGCGCTCGCCGAGGCGGACAGCTTCTGCTGGGCGGCGAGGTCGTCGGCCTCGGTGGCCAGCAGCGCGGCGGTGCCGACGTTGAACTCGAACCGCTTGGCGCCGACGCTCTCGCTGGGCGAGTCCACGCCGCCGGCGCGGATCATCACCGAGTCCTTGACGGTGGCGCGCACCACGACCTTCCCGGCCGTCTGCTGGTCGACCACCACGTCGGTCAGCGAGACCGCCGCCGCGACGTACTGCTCGTTCTGCGTGGCCAGCGCCTCGCGGTTGGCGACGAGCGAAGCCTCCTGGGTGGCCAGCAGGTCGACGAAGACGGTGCCGTGCGCGGCCTCGGCGGCGGCGTCCGGCGCGGTGAAGCCCGGCCTCATCTTGATCTTGTTGCGGGCGTCCAGGTACTCCTGCACGTAGCCGCGGTACTGGTCCGGCCCGCCCGCGGTGGGCGCGCCCTGGACGACCGGTGAGGCGGCCGGGGCGGCACTGCCGTAGCTGCTGCGGGCGGTGACCAGCACGCGGTAGGACCGGCTGTTGTCCAGCCCGGTGAACGTGGCGCGCACGTCCCCGGTGCTCTGCTCCTGGACGAGCACGCCCGCCGAGGTCTCCACCCGGACGGCGTAGCCGACCTCGCCCACCGACCCCCGGTCGGTCGGGGCGTTCCAGGTGACGACCAGTCCGGCGTCACCCGGGGTGGCGGTGACCAGCTCGGCCGGGCCGGGCGCGGTGGGCGCCAGGTAGTCGAGGGTCAGCTTCGGCCGCTGCGCCGGGTCGGCCGCTGAGGCCGAGAAGTAGCGGGCGGTGTCCGTCGATCCGGCCGGCGGGCGCAGCGCCAGACCGTACGCCTCGCCCTTCTCCATCCAGGAGCCGGCCATCGGCGCCAGGTCCACCTCGGAGAGCTTGGCTCCCGAGGCGAAGCTCTCGGCGCCCACGGCGGCGGTCAGCGCGGCGCCGTCCTGCGCGGGAGTCCAGGCCGAGCCGAGCTGGAAGACGTCGACGGCGGCCTCGGCGCAGCCCGTCGGGCAGTCCGAGCGGGTCAGTGCCAGCCGGGCGCCGACGACCCGGGATCCGGCGGGCACCACGGTCAGGTCGGGCTTGAGCCAGCTGCTCCAGCTGCCGGCGTCGGTGGTGTTGCCGACGCGAAGCTCGGCCGGGTCGGCGGCGGGGCAGCCGGCGGCCGGGCAGAGCGCGGCCACCGAGGCGTCGGCCAGGGTCGGGCCGGTGAGGACCACGGTGGTGGGCGCCGGCGGCGCCGGGGGCTTGACCACGGCGACGGTCAGTGGCTGGTCGGCGCTCCAGGCCGAGCAGCCGACCGCGGCGCAGGCGCGGGCCGCCCAGCTGTAGGTGCCGCCGTCGGCCAGCGCGCCGTCCGGCACCTGGACGGAGGCCCGGGTCCCGCTGTCCACCCAGGCGGGCGGCAGCACGGTGGGCAGCGGCTGCCCGTTCGCGCCCTTGAGCGCGAACTCGGTGCGCACCCGGCCCTGGTTGGGGTTGGTCACCAGCGCGGAGAACACGGGGGTGAGGGTCTGCTGGGCGCCGGTCTGCAGGGCGCTCGGCACGTCGGGCAGCGGGGAGACGCTGAAGGTCGCCCAGGCGGACCAGCCGAGGTTGTAGTGCAGCCCGTCGTAGGGCGAGGTGCGGAACCGGTAGGTGTGCCCGTACTGGAGCAGGCCCGCCGGGACGGTGACCTCGGCCGGGGTGCCGCTGGGCACGTAGCCGGAGACGTTGACGTTGCCGACCTGCGCGCCGGAGATGGCGTCGACCAGCTGGAAGGTGCCGGTGACCTTGTCACCGTCCGGGTCGACGAAGGTGTCCCGCAGCACGGGGGTGGTGGTGTCCACCCGCCAGGTGCCGGTGCCGTCCTGCTTGAACGGCGGGCCGGCCTGCTGGTTGGTGCCGGTGCGCGGCCGGTAGTTGTAGTTGACCGTCAGCTTCGGCACGTTGGTGGCGGCGTTGGCGGAGTTGACCTCCTTCCAGTACTTGGTGCTGACCTCGTCGGGCGCCCGCAGGCCCATCCCGGAGACCTGGTTCCTCGCCGAGGCCCAGGTCTGCACGAGGTTGGTGACGTCGGCGTTGATCCAGCCGTCGCCGCCGCAGAGGTCACGGCCCTTGGTCTCGGTGGAGGTCGCCTTCTTCGTGTTCCAGAGCGGCTGGTTGGTCCAGCGCGAGGCGGTGGAGGCCAGGCCCGTGTCCCAGACCTCCCAGGTGTACGGGAGGCAGTCGCTGTTGCCGGAGTGGATGTTGTACAGCGACAGCGTGGCGCTCTGGACGAGGGAGTCCGCGATCGAGGCGGTGTTCCAGTTGATCAGCGAACGGGCCTCGCGGGAGCTGCCGTCGGCGTTCTTGGTGCCGGAGTTGCCCCAGTAGAGCTCGACGTCGGCCGACCAGTCGACGGTCTCGCCCTTCTGGACGCGGGTGTCCAGGGCGTTGCCGAGCCCGGTGGTGGACGGGTCGACGGTGACCGGGTACTTCGTGGCCGGGTCGGCGAGGAAGGCGGCGTCCGGGCTGAAGACCAGGTCGACGCGGTCGCCGTGCTGGACGACCTCCAGGCCGACCTTCGCCTGCCGAGGGTGCTCGCGCGAACCGGCCTCGGTGGTGGCGTCCCACATCACGGGGGCGGGCAGCAGGGCCCGCTTGTGCCCGTTCTTCCGGTCGGTGAACAGCACCCCGCCGTCCGGCTGCGGCTCGGCCTTCAGGCCCTTGGCCCGCAGCGGCATGGTGTACGAGTAACCGCCGTTCGCCGGGCGCTGCTTGAGGACGACGAACTGCTCGAAGCCGGTCCGGTTCGCCTCGACGACGAGGTCCCCGGCGCCGTCGCCGATGGCGTCCGGGTAGACGGCGCGCGGGCCGTCGAGCCGGGGCTGGGGCAGGCCGCCGCGCCACTCCAGCGCCAGCTCGTCCTCGCCGGAGCCGAGGGACACCAGGGTGCGGGAGGGCTCCGCGGCGGCGGTGGCAGCCTGCGACTCGGCGAGGGTGCGGGGCCGCTTGCCGCCGGGGGCGGCCAGCTTCATGCCGTGCGGGTGCCCGACCGGGGCCACCGAGCCGTCCGCGTTCCGGCGCAGCGTCAGGTCCACGTCGGTCCAGGCGCCGTCGCGCAGGAAGCGCACCGGCCCGGCGGCGAGCTCGGTGGTGAGGGTGCCGTCCGGGTTGGCCCAGGTGGTGGAGACCTCGCTGCGCTCGGACACCGCCTCGACGCGCTTGCCGTCCTTGCGCGCGGCGGCGCGGGCGGCGGCGATGCTGCCGGTGGGGTCGAGGGCGGCCGCGGTCGGCGCCTTGCCGGGGGAGGGCTTGTCCTCGGGCTTGGCCGCGAAGGCGACGGGGGCCGCGCCGGCCAGCGACAGCGACAGCGCCACCGCGAGCGACAGCGGGCCGACGAGGGCCCGTCTTGGTACGTGCATGGGAACTCCTTGGTTTGCTCTTGGTCGAGCGAACCGGAGCATAGGCAAGATCAGGAAGGAAGATGATCATGATAAGTCGGACAAATCAGCTCAGAATCTGAATCTTTCCTTAAGAAGTTGATGAGATCGTGACGCATCTTGTACGGATGAGTGCAACAAAAGGGCGGGCGCCCGGGTAAACCCCGGACGCCCGCCCTGAGCCGCGAAGAACTCGCTTCGCGAGGCTGTGCCTACTTGGTTCCGCGCTTCGCGAGGAAGGCATCCACCTCGGCCTTGATCTCCGGCGTGTCCAGCCCGCGCACCGTCATGGTGGTGCGGCGGCGCAGCACGTCGTCCGCCGTGTACGCCCACTCGTTGTCGGCGGCGTACGCGACCTGGGCCCACACGTCCGGCCCGTCCTCGTGGATCGGCCGGCCGAGCTCGGGGTTCTCGTCGATCAGGCGGGCGATCTCGAAGGAGAGGGTGCCGTAGTGGCTGGCCAGGTGCTTGGCGACCAGCGGCTCCATCCGCGAGCCGGGCTCGCGGTCGATCAGCAGGCGGTGCGCCACCGCGTTCGGCGCGCCGACGCCCGGCAGCGGGACGGTCGCGGCGATGGGGGACATGTCCTCGCCGAGGCTGGTGCCGGGCACGTGGGCCAGCTTCTCCAGCACGGTGCGGCCGATGTGGCGGTAGGTGGTCCACTTGCCGCCGGCGACGGACAGCATGCCGCCCCTGCCCTCGGTGACGACGGTCTCGCGCTTGGCGGCGGCGGTGTCGCCGGGGCCGCCGGGCAGCACCCGCAGGCCCGCGAAGGCGTAGGTGATCAGGTCGCGGTCGAGGTGCTCGTCGCGGATCGCGTGGCCGGCCTCGCCCATGATCTGGTCGATGTCGGCCTGGGTGGCGCGCACGTCCGCCGGGTCGCCGGTGTACTCCTCGTCGGTGGTCCCGAGCAGGACGTGGTCCTCCCACGGGATGGCGAAGGAGACGCGGTACTTGTCGATCGGGATGGTCAGCGCGGCGCGCCACGGCGAGCGGCGCTTGACGACGACGTGCGCGCCCTTGGAGAGGCGGATCGACGGCGCGGCGCCGGCGTCCTCCATCTTGCGCAGGTGGTCGACCCACGGGCCGGTGGCGTTGAGCACCAGGCGGGCGTCGACACCGAACTCGGTGCCGTCGAGGCGGTCGCGCAGCTCGGCGCCGGTGACCCGGCCGCCGGTGAAGCGCAGGCCCGTGACCTCGGCGTGGTTGAGCACCACGGCGCCGGCGTCGACGGCGGCGCGCACGGTCATGACCGCGACGCGGGAGTCGTTCATCTGGTGGTCGCCGTAGACGGCCACCGAGCGCAGGCCCTCGGTGCGCAGCGCGGGCACCTGCTGGGCGGCGTGGGCGGCGGTGGAGACCCGGCCCATGCCGTCGCGGAAGGCGGAGAGCGCGGAGTACAGGAAGACGCCGGCGCCGAGCTTGGCGGCGCCGTGCGGGCCGCCCTTGTAGACCGGCACGAAGAAGGTCAGCGGGTTGACCAGGTGCGGGGCGACGTCGGTGGCGAGCGCGCGGCGCTCCTTGTGGTTCTCGGCGACGAGCTTGACCGCGCCGGTCTGCAGGTAGCGCAGGCCGCCGTGGACGAGCTTGGAGGACGCGCTGGAGGTGGCGCCGGCGAAGTCGCCCGCGTCGACCATGGCGACCTTGAGGCCGGCCTGGGAGGCGGTCCAGGCGACGGCCGTGCCGAGGATGCCGCCCCCGATCACCAGCAGGTCGTAGGTGGCCTTGCCGAGCAGTTCGCGGGTCTCGGCGCGGGAGGCGGTGTGGCCGGCGGTGCGCTCGGCGCCCAGGGTCGGGATGGTTGCCATGGTGGTTGTGTACGGCCCCCGGCGCAGGCGGGCCGTTACTCCTCTCGTGTGCGGTTCGGCCCCTGCGGGAGGGACCGGTCGGCCCGGTGCGGCGGGCCTGAAACGGGACCGGCCGGCCGGGGCGTGATGCCCCGGCCGGCGGGTCGGTCAGTTAGTTGGTCTCTTCCTCTTCCACCCAGCCCATGGTGCGCTCCACGGCCTTGAGCCACTTCTTGTACTCGCGCTCCCGGGTGTCCTCGTCCATCCGGGGCGTCCACTCCGCGGCGCGGTGCCAGTTGGCCCGCAGGGTGTCGAGGTCGTTCCAGAAGCCGACGGCCAGACCGGCCGCGTAGGCGGCGCCGAGGGCGGTGGTCTCGGCCACGTACGGGCGCTCGACCGGGGCGTTCAGGACGTCGGCGATGTTCTGCATGAGCAGGTTGTTGCTGGTCATGCCGCCGTCGACCTTGAGGGCGGTGAGCTCGACCCCGGAGTCCTTCTCCATGGCGTCGACGACCTCGCGGGTCTGCCAGGCGGTGGCCTCCAGGACGGCCCGGGCCAGGTGGCCCTTGGTGACGTACCGGGTGAGGCCGGCGATCACACCGCGGGCGTCGGAGCGCCAGTACGGGGCGAACAGGCCGGAGAAGGCCGGGACGAAGTAGGCGCCGCCGTTGTCCTCGACGGTGTTGGCGAGGGTCTCGATCTCGGCGGCGGTGGAGATGATGCCGAGCTGGTCGCGCAGCCACTGGACGAGCGAGCCGGTGACGGCGATGGAGCCTTCCAGGGCGTACACCGGGGCCTGGTCGCCGATGCGGTAGCCGACGGTGGTCAGCAGGCCGTGGTACGAGTTGACGATCTTCTCGCCGGTGTTGAGCAGCAGGAAGGTGCCGGTGCCGTAGGTGGACTTCGCCTCGCCCTCGTTGAAGCAGGTCTGGCCGAACAGCGCGGCCTGCTGGTCGCCGAGCGCGGAGGCGACGGGCACGCCGGCCAGGTCGCCGACGGCCTCGCCGTACACCTCGGCGGAGGAGCGGATCTCCGGGAGGACGGCCAGCGGCACGCCCATCGACTCGGCGATGCTCTCGTCCCAGGCGAGGGTCTTGAGGTTCATCAGCATGGTGCGGCTGGCGTTGGTCACGTCGGTGACGTGCTTGCCGCCGTCGACACCGCCGGTGAGGTTCCAGATCACCCAGGTGTCCATGGTGCCGAACAGGATGTCGCCGGCCTCGGCGCGCTCGCGCAGGCCCTCGACGTTGTCCAGCAGCCAGCGGATCTTCGGGCCGGCGAAGTAGCTGGCCAGCGGCAGGCCCGTCTCGCGGCGGAAGCGGTCCTGGCCGACGTTGCGGCCCAGCTCGCGGCAGAGGCCCTCGGTGCGGGTGTCCTGCCACACCAGCGCGTTGTGGACCGGCTCGCCGGTGTGCCTGTCCCACAGAACGGTGGTCTCGCGCTGGTTGGTGATGCCGATGGCGCGGATGTCGTCCTTGGTCAGGCCGGCCTTCTCCAGCGCGCCGCGCACGACGGACTGCACGCGGGTCCAGATCTCGGCGGCGTCGTGCTCGACGTAGCCGGGCTGGGGGAAGATCTGCCGGTGCTCCTGCTGGTCGACGGAGACGATGCGGCCGTCGGCGCCGAAGATGATGCAGCGGCTGGAGGTGGTGCCCTGGTCGATCGCGGCGATGTAGTTGCCGGTGGAGGTCGTCATGGGGAGGTCCTCGGCTCGGGTTCGGGGGGACTACGGGGTGGGTGGGTCTGACGCGTCCGGGCGGTGGGCTGCTCGTCCGGTCAGTCCCCGTGTGCGGCGGGTTCGAACCCGCGCTCTAGAACAGGGCGTTGTAGACGCCGCCGGCCGCCAGGCCGCCGATGATCGGGCCGACGACCGGGACCCAGGCGTAGGACCAGTCGGAGCCGCCCTTGTTCGGGATCGGCAGCAGCGAGTGCACGATGCGCGGGCCGAGGTCGCGGGCCGGGTTGATCGCGTAGCCGGTCGGGCCGCCGAGCGAGAGGCCGATGCTGACCACGACGAGCGCGACGATCACGGTGCCGCCGGCGCCGAGCTTGGGGCTCAGGGTGAGGATCGCCATGCAGAGCACGAAGGTGCCGATGACCTCGGTCATCACGTTCTGGATCGGGTTCCGGATCTCGGGACCGGTCGAGAAGATGCCGAGAGTGGGCTCCTTGTTGGCCTGGAACTGGCCGAGGTAGGCGAGCCAGACCATGACGGCGCCGATCATCGCGCCCAGCATCTGGGAGCCGATGTAGAGCGGCACCTGGCTCCAGTCGCCGCTCTTGACCGCGAGCGCGAGGGTGACGGCCGGGTTGAGGTGCGCGCCGGACTTCTCGCCGGTCATGTAGGCGGCGGTCAGGACGGCGAAGCCCCAGCCGAAGGTGATCGCCAGCCAGCCGGCGTTGAGCGCCTTCGACTTCTTGAGGGTCACGGCGGCGCAGACGCCGCCGCCGAGGGTTATCAGGGCGGCGGTGCCGAGGGTTTCGCCGACGAAGACGTCGCCCGTGGAGAACGCGGACACAAAGACTCCCTTGTCCATATGGCCCGGAGGTGGGGGTGGGGTGGGCGGCCGATCGATCGGTGTGCGGGTGAGCGCAGCGTGGGAGTGATCTTCCCGGCCATCGTTCGACAATGTCGACCGTCATGCGGAAGCTTGCTCCGCAGGTCACCCCCACGTCAAGGCGGGGTTACGCAGCTGTGACCCTTCCCTCCGGAGATCCCCCGACGTTACCCAGGCCGGCGCCGCGAAACAGGGCAAAACGCCACAGGCGGACGGGCCGGAAGGCCGTCCGCCTGTGACGATGACAACTGCCGCTCAGAACCGCCCGGCGCCCAGGTCCCGCGAGATCGCTCGCGCCGCGCTGCGCACCGAGGCCACCAGTGAGGGCTTCACGAAGCCGTCCTCGCAGATCCGCTCCACCGGCCCGTTGACGCACACCGCGCCCACCGGGTTGCGCCGCCGGTCCTGGATCAGCGCGGCGATCGAGGCCACGCCCTCCCAGGTCTCCTCCACCGAGTCCGCCCAGCCGCGCTCGCGGATCAGCGCGCACTCCGCGTCCACGTCCGCCGCCGCGGTGAGCGTGCGCACGGTGTACGACTCGTACGGCCCGTCGCCCAACTCCCCGCGCGCCACCGGGTCGTAGGCCAGCAGCACCTTGCCGATCGCGGTGCTGTGCAGCGGCTGCATCGAGCCCACCTCCAGCACCTGCCGGGTGTCGTCCGGCCGGAACACGTGGTGCACGATCAGCACGCCCCGCTGGTGCAGCACCCCCAGGTAGGCCGTCTCCCCGGCCGCCCGGGCCAGGTCGTCCGCCCACACCAGGGCCCGCGCCCGCAGCTCGTGCACGTCCAGGTAGCTCTGCCCCAGCCGCAGCAGTTCGGCGCCCAGCTGGTACTTGCCGCTCTCCGGATCCTGCTCGACGAACCCCTCCTGCTGCAGCGTGCGCAGGATGCCGTGCGCGGTGCCCTTGGCCAGGCCCAGCGCCGTCGCGACCTCGGACAGGCCCAGCCGGCGCTCGCCGCCGGCCAGCAGGCGCATGATCGCGGCGGCCCGGGAGAGCGACTGGATCGGGCCGGGCATGGGTACCTCCGCGCTGAAGGGCGGTCGACAATGTCGACCGCAGAGTTGACGGGGACGAGTCTGCCAGGCCGAATCCGGTCCGTGCACCTTCCCCCTCGGTAACCCGCGGTCGGCCCTTTGTTAACCTCGCGCGCGGTCGACCTCGCGCGCCCGCCCTACGCGCCGGCCCGCTGGGCCCTCAGCACCGCCACCTCCGCCGCCAGCGCGGCGATCCCGTCCGTCCCCACCCGGCAGCAGCCGCCCACCAGCCGCGCCCCGTCCGCCAGCCAGCCGCCCACCCGCGCCGAACGGAACGTCGGCTCCCCGTGCCAGCCCCGCCGGCCCGCGTCCCACTCCTCCCCGCTGTTCGGGTACACCACCACCGGCTTGCCGGTCACCTCGGCGGCCAGCGCCACCGCCCGGTCCGCGTCCTCGGGCGTGCAGCAGTTCACCCCCACCGCCAGCACCTCGTCCACCTCCGCCGCCAGCGCGAACGCCTCCTCCAGCGGCTGCCCGGCCCGCGTCCGCCCGCCCACCACGCTGTACGACAGCCAGGCCGGCACCTCCAGACCCCGCACCAGGCCCAGCAGCGCCCGCGCCTCGTCCGTGTCCGGGATCGTCTCCAGCGCCAGCACGTCCGGGCGCGCCGCCGCCAGCACCTCCAGCCGCGGCCGGTGGAAGGCCGCCAGCTCCGCCACGCCCAGCCCGTACCGGCCCCGGTACTCCGAACCGTCCGCCAGCACCGCCCCGTACGGGCCCACCGAGGCCGCCACGAAGCGCCGCCGCCCGCCCGGCAGCGCCCGCGCCGCCTCCCGGGCCAGGTCCACACTGCTCGCCAGCAGGTACGCCGCCTCCGTGTGACCGATCCCGCGCCGCGCGAACCCCTCGAAACTCGCCTGGTAGCTCGCGGTGATCGCCACGTCCGCCCCGGCCTCGAAGTACGCCCGGTGCGCCGCCACCACCGCCTCCGGCGCGTCCGCCAGCAGCCGCGCCGACCACAGCGCGTCCGACAGGTCGTGCCCCGCCGCCGCCAGCTGGTTCGACATCCCGCCGTCCAGCACCAGCGGACCGGCCGCCAGGGCCGACGCGAGATCCAGCGGGGGAGCAGTGGGCATGTCGGTCTCCTCGGACGCGGTCGTTCCCGGTCACAGCCTAGAAGGAAGGACCCCTCGCCGACCGGGAAAACCATTTGCCGTCCGGGAAAGCGATCGCTACGTTGTGCTCACCCGGAGAACGACGGCACCCGCCACCCCCTGCCAGCGCGGAGAGGAGCCGAGGATGACAGCGGACGAACAGCCCCCGCCCACCAACGGCTCCCCGGCGTTCCCGCACGCGCCCGAGCCTCCGCACGCGCCCGAGCCCCCGAACGCCCTCCACTCCGAGGAGCAGTGGCTCGCCGCGTACGACCCGCGCGCCTACACCCCCGTCGCCGTCACCGTCGACGTGGTCGCCCTGACGCTGCGCCACGGCCGCCTCCACGTCCTCCTCGTCGAGCGCGGCGCCCCGCCCTACCAGGGCCACTGGGCCCTGCCCGGCGGCTTCCTGCGCGCCGGCGAGGAGAGCCTCGACCAGGCCGCCGCCCGCGAGCTCGCCGAGGAGACGGGCCTGCACGGCGCCTCCGAGACGGAGACTGCGCTCCACCGCCTCCACCTCGAACAGCTCGGCACCTACGGCGCCCCCGACCGGGACCCGCGCATGCACGTCGTCTCCGTCGCCTACCTCGCCTTCGCCCCCGACCTGCCCGACCCGCAGGCCGGCACGGACGCCGCAGGCGCCGCCTGGCACCCCGTCCAGGGCCTCGACCTGTCCGCACGCCCCCACGGCCACTCCACACCGGCCGGTGGGCCCGTCGACACCCACGGGGGTGGTGTCGACGGGCCCACCGGCGCCCTCGCCCTGGCCTTCGACCACGCCCGCATACTCGCCGACGGCCTCGACCGGGTGCGCGCCAAACTCGAGTACAGCCCCCTCGCCACGGCCTTCCTCCCGTACGACTTCACCATCCCCGACCTGCGCGCCGTCTACGAGGCCGTCTGGGACGAGAAGCTCCACCCCGGCAACTTCCACCGCAAGGTGCTGTCCGTCCCCGGATTCGTCGAGAGCACCGGCACCACCACCCCCCGAGGCGGCACCCGCGGCGGCCCCCGCGCCCGCACCTACCACGCCGGCGACGCCCGCCTCCTCCACCCCGCCCTGCTGCGCCCCGCCCGCGAGGGCGACCACGACACCGGACACAGCCCCGACTCCCCCTGACCACCGGGTCGTTCGACCACCACGGCCACGACCGGCCGCCCCCTCGGGCTACCATCCGGCCATGACCACCGACGCAGTCCAGACGGCCCACCGGCCCTTCTCCCACTGCCACTTCTGCGGCACCCCCTACCCGCCCGGCACCGACGCCTGGCCCCGCACCTGCCCCGGCTGCGCCGAGATCAGCTACCGCAACCCCCTGCCCGTCGCCGTCACCGTCCTGCCCGTCACCCGCCCCGACGACGACCCCGCCCTCGTCGTCATCCGCCGCACCATCGAACCCGGCTACGGCGAACTCGCCTTCCCCGGCGGCTACATGGACTTCGGCGAGAGCTGGCAGCAGGCGTGCGTGCGAGAACTCCACGAGGAGACCGGCATCCCCGCCGACGCCGCCGACGTCACCCTGATCCACACCGCCTCCGACCCCCACGGCCGCTTCGTCATGCTCTGCGGCCTCCTCCCGCCCCGCCCCCTCTCCGACCTGCCCCCCTCCCGCCCCACCGACGAG
>NZ_JOCF01000034.1 GCF_000720635.1 Streptomyces sp. NRRL WC-3742
GCTCGGACCCGTCGGCACGCCGCCCTGCCCGTGCTCCACGCCCCGGCCGCGGGCCCCCGGCCGGGGGGCGCCGCCCGCTCCGTACCCCGCCCGCCCGCCGCTCGGACCCGTCGGCACGCCGCCCTGCCCGTGCTCCACGCCCCGGCCGCGCGCCCCGGACCGGGGCGCGCGGCATGCTCGGGAGGGCGGCCCCGGGTGGGGGAGGGGTGTGAGGCGGGATACCCTGCGGGGGTACGTGGCCGATAGGGCGAGGAGGTGGGTCGATGGGGCGGGAATCCCGGCTGGTCGGCCCAGCGATGCCCTGGGCGCTGCGGCTGCTGCTGTTGGCCGCGCTGGTGTTGGGCATCGCGACGATGCACACCCTCGGCCACCCCTCCGTCGCGCACGGCGGCCACGGCGAGCCGATGGCGCCCGTTGCACAGTCGGCGGACGGTGAGGGCGTCGCCCCCGCAGCGCTGCCCGCTGCCGTCGTGCAGGAGCGGCCGGTGGCGCCTGTGGCGCTGCCGCCGGGTGGTGGTTTCGTCCGGTCGCTGGCTGCTGCGCACGGCCGGTCGATGCTTTCCGCCGTGCCGCCCGCAGCTGTCGTGCAGGAGCGGCCGGTGGCGCCTGTGGCGCTGCCGCCGGGTGGTGGTTTCGTCCGGTCGCTGGCTGCTGCGCATGACTGGCCGATGCTTTCCGCCGTCGTCGCGCACGACGTGCGGCCCGCCATGCCCGCCCATGGCATGGACCCCATGGTCGTCTGCCTCGCCGTCCTGGCCGGGTGGAGCCTCGTGCTCCTCGCCGTCGGTCCGCTGCTGCTGCGCCGCAGCGGGGACGCGGCCGCCGCTGTGCGGGCCCAGGTGCTGCGGGCCGTGCGGGCGTTGCCGCCGCCCGGGGGTGGGCGGGTACTGCTCAACCGGTTGTCGGTGCTGCGTCAGTAGGCGTGCGCCCGGCCGCTTCGCGCCCCCGCGCGTGGTGCGGCAGATGCGCCCTGCTCGTTCACACCACCACACCGCACGAGGTGCACTCCGTCATGCGTACTCCCACCCGCCGTACCGTCCTCGGTGCGGCGCTCGCCGCCGCGTCCACCGGGCTGCTCGCCGCCTGTTCCTCCGACCCGATGTCGGGAATGAACCACGATGCCGGCGGGGCGAGCAGTCCCGCCGCCGTCCCGCCCGCCGGGTTCCTCGCGCCGAACGGTCCCGAGGTCGCCGCCGCCGAGGCGCGCCGCAACCCCGGGCCGGAGCGTAAGGTCGCGCTCACCGCCACCGAGTCCACCGTCGACCTGGGCGGACGCAGCGTCCGCACCTGGACGTACGGGGACCGCCTGCCCGGCCAGGAGGTCCGGGTCAAGGCGGGCGAGAAGCTCGCGCTCACCCTCGCCAACCACCTGCCGCAGCCCACCTCCCTGCACTGGCACGGCCTCGCGCTGCGCAACGACATGGACGGCGTCCCCGGCGTCACCCAGGACCCGATCAGGCCGGGCGCCTCCTTCGACTACGGCTTCGCGCTCACCCACCCGGGCACGTACTGGTTCCACCCGCACTCCGGCGCCCAGCAGGACCGGGGCCTGTACGCGCCGCTGATCGTGGAGGACCCGAAGGAGCCGCTGGCCTACGACAAGGAGTGGGTCGTCGTCCTGGACGACTGGGTGGACGGCGTGGACGGCAGCACCCCGGACGCCGTGCTCGCCGAACTCGCCAAGGGCATGGGCGGGACGGGAGGCGGGGACCACTCCGGGCACACCATGCCGGGAATGCCGGGAATGCCCGGGATGCAGGGGGCGCCGGGCACGGCCGCAGGCGCGGGCGGCGCCACTCCCGCCACCGGCCCGTCGCGCATGCTGATGGGCGCCCGCAGCGAGCTGCTCGGCGGCGACGCGGGCGATGTCGCGTACCCGTTCCACCTGGTCAACGGTCGGCTGCCCGCCGCCCCCGAGACCTTCGCCGCCAAGCCCGGCGACCGCGTCCGCATCCGGCTGATCAACGCGGGCGGCGACACCGCCTACCGGGTCGCGCTCGGCGGCCACGAGCTGACGGTCACCCACACCGACGGCTTCCCCGTCGAGCCCGCCACCACCCAGGCGCTGCTGCTCGGCATGGGCGAGCGCTACGACGTGCTGGTCACCGTCAAGGACGGCGTCTTCCCGCTCACCGCCCTCGCCGAGGGCAAGAACGCGAGCGCCCTGGCCGTGCTGCGCACCGGTGGCGGCGCCGCGCCGGAGGCTTCCGTCCGCCCGTCCGAACTCGACGGGAGGCTGTTGACCGCCGACCGGCTCAAGGCCCACGCGAGCGTCCGCCTCCCGGCCAGGCAGCCGGACCGCACGGTGAAGCTGGAGATGACCGGCGGCATGGCCAAGGCCGACTGGGCGTTCAACGGCCGCCGCTACGACCCCGCGCAGCGCTACCCGGTGGCGGCGGGGGAGCGCGTGCGGCTGGAGTTCCGCAACGCGACCGAGATGTGGCACCCCGTCCACCTCCACGGGCACTCCTTCGCGCTGCCCGGCGACGGCCCGCGCAAGGACACCGCGATCGTGCTGCCGGGCGCGACGCTCGCCGTCGACTTCGACGCCGACAACCCGGGCCTGTGGATGGTGCACTGCCACAACGTCTACCACGCGGAGACGGGCATGATGACGGTCCTCGGCTACCGAGCGTGACGAGCTGAACCCCCGGGGCGGGAGCGCCCCCGCCCCGGGGCTGGCCCTGACGTGAATCTCACTGACGTTTTCTTAACGCGGGGTGATGACGTGTCCTTAACGCCTGTCGCATAGCCTGTCGCACTGCTGTCGTTCGACGGCGTTTTTACGGGGCCTTTAAACAAGAGGTGCAAGGTGGTTTCGTCGGGTTCGACGGACACGACGACGGCGGAACCGTCGTCGGCGCGAATACGCATTCGCAACTGGCTGCTCGAGGACGTGAGCGCGGAGAAGCCCGCGCCGAAGTCCCAGCGGACCGCGGGCGGCACGGAGCCGGGGGACTCCGCCGCCGACAGCGGGACCGAGGCGCACGGCGCGCACACCGGACAGCGCTGGTGGCGGGTCATGTGCCTGACGGGCCTCGACTACTTCTCCACCCTCGGCTACCAGCCCGGCATCGCCGCCCTCGCCGCGGGCGTCCTCTCGCCGATCGCCACGATCGTGCTGGTGATCGTCACCCTGCTCGGCGCACTCCCGGTCTACCGGCGCGTCGCCCAGGAGAGCCCGCGCGGTGAGGGCTCGATCGCGATGCTGGAACGGCTGCTCTCCTTCTGGAAGGGCAAGCTGTTCGTACTGGCCCTGCTGGGCTTCGCGGCGACGGACTTCCTGATCACCATCACCCTCTCCGCCGCCGACGCCAGCGCCCACCTGGTGGAGAACCCGCACCTCAACAGCCTGCTCGGCGACAAGCAGGTGCTGATCACCATGGTGCTGGTCGCGCTGCTCGGCGCCGTCTTCCTCAAGGGCTTCAGCGAGGCGATCGGCCTGGCCGTCTTCCTCGTCGGCGCCTACCTGGCGCTCAACGTGGTCGTCGTCGCCGTCGGCCTGTGGCAGATCCTCAAGGCCCCGCACGTCGTCACCGACTGGACGGACGCGCTGACCGCCCAGCACGGCAACCCCGTCATCATGGTCGGCGTCGCCCTGGTGACCTTCCCGAAGCTGGCACTCGGCCTGTCCGGCTTCGAGACCGGCGTCGCCGTGATGCCGCACATCGAGGGCGACGCGGGGGACACCGAGGCCAAGCCCACCGGCCGCATCCGCGGCGCCCGCAAGCTGCTCACCACCTCCGCCGTGATCATGAGCGTCTTCCTGATCGCCACCAGCTTCATCACCACGCTGCTCATCCCCGCCGACCAGTTCAAGCCGGGCGGCGAGGCCAACGGCCGCGCGCTCGCCTTCCTGGCGCACGAGTACCTGGGCGGCGCCTTCGGCAGCGTCTACGACCTCTCGACCATCGCCATCCTCTGGTTCGCCGGCGCCTCGGCCATGGCGGGCATGCTCAACCTGCTGCCCCGCTACCTGCCGCGCTACGGCATGGCCCCGCACTGGGCGCGCGCCGTGCGCCCGATGGTGATGGTGCTGACCCTGATCGGCTTCCTGGTCACCTGGATCTTCGACGCCGACGTGGACGCCCAGGGCGGCGCGTACGCCACCGGCGTGCTGGTGCTGATCAGCTCGGCGGCCATCGCGGTGACCATCGCCGCGCACAAGAAGGGCCAGCGCGGCTGGACCGCCGGCTTCGGCGCGATCTCCGCGATCTTCCTCTACACCACCGTGCTCAACGTGATGGAGCGCCCCGACGGCCTCAAGATCGGCGCCTGCTTCATCGCCGGGATCATCCTGGTCTCGCTGCTCTCCCGGCTGCGGCGGGCCTTCGAGCTGCGCGTGACGAACGTGGTGCTCGACGACGTGGCGGAACGTTTCATCAGGGATTACGCCCACCGCCCGCTGCGCCTGATCGCCAACGAGCCCACCAACCGGGACGTCGCCGAGTACCGCGACAAGATCCGCCAGATCCGCGCCGACAACGACATCCCCGGCGAGGACGACCTGGTCTTCGTCGAGGTCACCGTCCGTGACGCCTCCGACTTCGAGGCCGAGCTGACCGTGCGCGGCGAGGTCCTGCACGGCCGCTACCGGGTGCTCACCCTGGAGAGCTCCAGCATCCCCAACGCGATCGCCGCGCTGGCGCTCACCGTCCGCGACCGTACGGGCCAGCAGCCGCACCTGTACTTCGAGTGGACGGAGGGCAACCCCTTCGCCCAGTTCATGCGGTTCTTCCTGCTCGGGCAGGGCGAGGTCGCGCCGGTCACCCGCGAGGTGCTGCGCGAGGCCGAGCCCGACCGCAGCCGCCGGCCGCGCGTGCACGTCGGCTGACGGCTCGCGCCCTCGCCCCCTGGCGCCCTCGGGCCCGTCCGGTCTCCTCGACCGGGCGGGCCCTCCAGTTTTACTACGGATGTAGTGCCACTACATCCGTAGTCCCACCCCTGCGGGCGGGGCGGGACTACTCCAGTAGTGCCACTACTGGAGTAGTCCGAAGGCGCGCCCGCAGGGCCCGCGCCGCTGCTAGGGTGACGACTCGACAGGACCGACCGTCTGGACGGTCCGACGTAGACGAATCGGGTGGGGGCCCATGAGGGATCAACTGCTGGACGCGGTCGAGAGGCTGCTCGTCCGGGGCGGCGTGGACGCCGTACGGCTGGACGCGGTGGCCGCCGAGGCGGGGGTGAGCAAGGGCGGGCTGCTGCACCACTTCCCGAGCAAGCGGGCGCTGGTGGAGGGCGTGGTCGGTCGGCTGGCCGACCGCTTCGAGGCGGTGCTGCCCGGGCCCGGGGCGCCGCCGGGGGCGTTCGCGCTGGCCTGGCTGGACGCGACCATCCCACCCGAGTCCCCGGCCGGGGACACCAGCGGCGTCGACCAGGTGCCCGTCGCCCTGCTCGCCGCCGCCGGCGGGCCCGAGGTGCTGGACGGGCTGCGCGAGCGGTACGCCCGCTGGCAGCGGCGGCTGGAGGAGGACGGGCTCGACCCGGCGACGGCCACCCTGGTGCGGATGGCCGTCGACGGCTGGTGGTCGGCGCGACTGCTCGACCTCAGCCCGCCGCACGACGCACTGCACCGCGAACTGCGGGCCCTGATCGTGGAGCTGGTGCGCCGTGGCAGCTGAGCACGGCGGTTGCGTCCTGCGGTTCACCAAGGTGTCGATGGCCCTGACCGACCTCGGCTTCCTGGCGTACTGGGCGGTCACCGTGACCGCTCTCCTCCCCGCCCGGTACGCGTACCGGGACTACGACAATCCGATCCTCGCCGACTGGAACTACTCGTTCCTGCCGCTGGACCTGCTCGCCGGCCTCACCGGGCTCGCCGCCCTGCTGACGGCCTGTCGGGGCGGGCGCGCCGCCGTCCGGCCGCTGATGCTGATCTCGTTGGTCCTCACCAGCACCGCCGGGCTCCAGGCCCTCGCCTTCTGGGCGCTGCGCGCGGACTTCACGCTCAGCTGGTGGGCGCCGAACCTGTTCCTGCTGCTGTTCCCGCTGCCGGGGATCGTCCACCTGGCCCGGCGCGACCTGGGCTGGTCGGCACCCTGACGGTGCGACGCCGCCCGCGCCCGTCCGGGGCCCGGGCGCGGGCGGCGTCGGTGGGAACCAGGCCCGGACACGGCCTAGTTCGGCGGCGGGACGCGCAGGACGAGCCCGGGTCGGATGAGGTCCGGGTCCTCGCCGACGGCCGTCCGGTTGAGCGCGTAGAGGGTCGGCCAGCCGCCGGGTACGCGCAGGGCGGCGGCGAGTTCGGTGAGGGTGTCGTTCTCGCGGACGGTCCACCGGCCGTTCCCCTCGGCCGGCGCGGCAGCGGAAGCGGCAGGGGCAGGGGCGGCCGGGGTGGTGGCCGGCGGGGGCAGGACGGCGTCCCGGCTGTGGTCGCGGGTGGCGCGCACCCCGCAGACCGGCCAGGGGCTCAGCCCCCGGCGCCCGGCCAGGCGCTGGGCGATGTCGATCTGTTCCTCGCGGCTGGCGAGGTCGGCGCGCGGCGCGTAGTCCAGCCCGCCGTTCTCGCGCCAGGTCGGGGCGTCGAACTGGAGGCCGCCGAAGTAGCCGTTGCCGGTGTTGACGTGCCAGTTGCCGCTGCTCTCGCAGGCCGCCACGTTCTCCCAGTCGTACGGCCCGCCGCGCTGTCCGCCACCGGGCCCGCCTCCCTGCCCGCCGCCGTCGCCGCCCGGGGGTGCGGCGTGGGCCGTGGGGGCGGCGAGGGCCATGGCGATGGCGCACAGCGCGGTGGGGAGGAAGCGGCGGCGGAAGCGAGCGGTGGGAGGCATGGGCGGCTCTCAGGTGAGGGGACAGGGCTTGCGCCGTCCGGAGGCGGCGCACTCCCACCGACGCACGCCGGGTCGGGCGCGCCGCCGACGACACGTCCGACAGGTCACCCGTCCGGCCGCCCGGGACCACCCCGCCGGCCCGCCGCCATCCGGCCGTACCGCATGCCGACGCGGTGCCGACGCGGTGCCGACGCCGTGCCGCCCCGGTACCGATGCCGTACCGACGCCGTGCCGATGCCGTACCGCCGTGCCGACGCCATGCCGAAGCCGTGCCGACGCCGTGTCACGACGCCATGTCGAGGACACGGGCCACCGTTCAACTGCCGTTCGCCGTACGCACGGTCGGGGTTGGTCCGGTCGTGCAATCCGGCTGCGAGCCTCCTCGGCGTTTCTCGGAGCACAGGAGGCAGCAGTGGTGGCACAACCTTCGCGTAGAACGGTCCTTCGGACGGGCACGGCGGTCGGCGCGCTCGCCGCGATCCCCGCGTCCACCCTCCTCTGGACGCAGCCGGCCGTGGCCGGTACGCCCGGCCCGGAGCAGATCCACCTCCAGTGGGGCGACGAGCCCTCCCGTCAGATGACCGTCTCCTGGGCCACCGCCGCCACCGTGCGCCGCCCCCGGGTCCGCATCGGCACCCCGCGCACCGGCGCCGGGCGCAGCGTCGACGCCCGCAGCCGCAGCTACGTCGACGGCCTCAACAAGGTCGAGACCTTCACCCACCACGCCCGCCTGGACGGGCTCACCCCCGACACCACCTACGTCTACGAGGTGCTGCACGACGGCGCCGAGCCCGTGCGCGGCACCTTCCGCACCGCGCCCGCCCGTGGCCGCGCCGCCTTCCGCTTCACCAGCTTCGGCGACCTCGGCACCGGCGACAACGTGTTCAAGAAGTCCTCGATCCACGGCAACGCCGCCGTGCGGCAGGTCGAGCAGTTCGCTCCGCTGTTCCACCTGCTCAACGGCGACCTCGCGTACGCCAACAACAACCCGCAGCTGCAGCCGCAGGCGTGGAACGCGTTCATGAACAACATGGGCAAGTCCGCCGCCAACCGCCCGTGGATGCCGGCCCCCGGCAACCACGAGGTCGAGGCCGGCGGCGGCGACCTCGGGTACGCCTCCTACCTGACGCGCTTCGAGCTGCCCGGCAACGGCACCCGCGACCACTGCGGCAACTGGTACAGCTTCCAGGTCGGCTCGGTGCTGTTCGTCAGCCTCGACGGCAACGAGATCGCGGTCGAGGACGACGCCAGCCTCGACCCGGCCACCGGCCAGTCCATCTACATCAGCGGTTACAGCGAGGGCGCCCAACTGCGCTGGCTGGAGCGGGTGCTGAAGCAGGCCCGGCGCGGGAGCTCGGTCGACTGGATCGTCGTCAACCTGCACCAGTTCGCGATGTCCTCCTCGGCCGCCAGCCACGGCGGTGACATGGGCCTGCGCGAGCACCTGCTGCCGCTGCTCGACCGCTACTCCGTCGACCTCGTCCTCGCCGGTCACGACCACGACTACGAGCGCACCCACCCCGTCCGCGGCACCGAGGCGGGCGGCCTGCTCACCCCGGCCGTCGTGGACGACGAGCTGCGCCAGGTCGACACCTCCGAGGGCACCGTCCACCTCATCCTCGGCGGCGGCGGTACCGCCGGTCACGACGACGTCTACCTTCCCGCCGACGCCGACGGCGTGCGCGAGGCCACCGTCCGCACCCAGCGCCTCACCTTCAAGGCCGACCCGGACGCCAAGGAGAAGGCCCACTGGTCGGCGGTGACGGACCCCGACACCACGTACCCGTACGGCGTCGCCGTCTTCGACGTCGACCCGGGCCTCGTCCCCGGCGGGCGGACGACGATCACCGTCTCCTACTACCACTCGGTTCCGGCCACCGCCGCCAACCCGGTGCCGGTCCCGGTGCTGTTCGACAGGTTCACCCTCTACCGCGACCGCAGCGACGGCTGGTCCGACGACAACGACGACCAGGGCGAGGACGAGCAGTCCGGCGAGCGCGCGAAGGCCCGCGCGGGCCGCTGACGCCCCCTCTGCACAGGAAGTCGGCCCGGCCGACTTCCTGTGCAGAGGGAATCCCTGGGGAGGGAATCCCCCGCCTCCCGGGCCGGTTGCAGCCGACGTCAGGTTGGCAGCGGCGGGAGGGCACGCGTGAAGATCGGCGACATCGAGGTCCTGGCGATCGCGGACGGGGTGGGCACGGAGGTGGCCGCCGAGATCCTCACCCGCCCCGGGGTGGACGACCCGTGGTCCTGCCACGAGCACCACCGGCGGCCGGACGGCAGCCTCGACCTCCCCCTGGGCGGCTTCCTCGTGCGCACCGGGGAGCGGACCGTCCTGGTGGACGCCGGAGTCGGCCCCTTCGACGACGGAAGGTACCGCGGCGGCGGCCTCCTGGACTCCCTCGTGGCCCACGGCGTCACGCCGGAGGAGGTGACCGACGTGGTCTTCACCCACCTCCACTTCGACCACATCGGCTGGGCGACCGTCGAGGGGAAGCCCGTCTTCCCCCGCGCCACCTACCGTGCCCACGAGGCCGACTGGGAGCACTTCGTCACCGGAGCCACGGCAGTCCCGGAGGCTTCCGCCAAGCTCACCCCCCTCGGTGACCAACTGGCCCTGTTCGAGGCCGATTTCACCGTGGCCCCCGGCCTCGACGCCCTCCACGTCCCCGGCCACACCCCCGGCACCACCGTCTTCGTGGCCTCCTCCGGGGGCCGCCGCGCCCTGCTGCTCGGAGACGTCGCCCACTCGGTGGTCCAGTTCGGCGAACGGGACTGGCAGGTCGTCTGGGACGTGGACCCGGCCGCCGCCTCCGCCGCGCGCAACCGCATCGCCGACGAGGCCGCCGACACCGAGGACCTCCTGGTGGCCGCCCACTTCCCCGGTATGCGCTTCGGCCGCGTCCTCGCCGCCGACGGCAACCGCCGCTTCGTCGCGGTCTAGCCTCGCGGAGCCTGGCGAAGCGCTTGACGGGGCGCCTGTCGGAGCGCTTGACGAGGCGCTTGACGGAGCTTGTACCCCGGGGTGGGACGGGTTGGCAATGCGTCATTCGGCGTAGGACAGGGCGTCGGAGGGCGGGGGAGAATTCCGAGCGGCATGCGCACGCCAAGTTCTTCTGCACGGAGCACTCCCACCCCACCCAGAAGGTTGGAAGCGATGATTCTCCGCGCCACCACTCGCAAGCTCTTCCTCGCCGGCCTCGCGCTCGCGCTCGGGACCGCCCCGCTGGTCGCGGTTCCGGCCCAGGCCGACACCGTGACCGTGACCGCCGCCGCGGCCACGTTGCGGCCGGTGAACCCGATCGCGGTGTCCACCGTGCTGTACGGGCTCAGCCCCGACCGCAGCGGTGTCTTCAGCTGGAACGGTGCCACCTGGACGCAGGTCGGCGGCCCGGCCGCCACCATCGTCTCCGGCGGGGGCGCGCTGGTCGCGACCAGCCCCTCCAACGGCGACGTCTACGCGTACGACGGAAGCTCCAACGCCTGGGCGAGGGTCGGTGGCCCGGGCAAGGAGTTCGCCGTCGACGGCAGTCGCCACCTGTACGGGCTCAGCCCCGACGGCAGCGGCGTGTTCCAGTGGCAGGGCGGCACCGACTGGGTGCAGATCGGCGGCCCCGCCGCCCACATCGTCGCGGGCGGCGGCGACACCCTGATCGCCACCAACCCCACCACCGGCGACGTCTGGCGCTACACCGGCACCCCCAACAACTGGACCCGCATCGGCGGCCCCGGCGCCCAGTTCGTCGTCGACGGCTCGGGCACCGTCTACGGGCTGACCCCGGACCGCGGCGCCGTGTTCCAGTGGCAGGGCGGGACGAACTGGACCCAGGTCGGCGGCCCCGCGAGCAGCCTCGTCGCGGGCGGCGGCAGCTTCCTGCTGGCCACCAACCCGACCACCGGCGACGTCTGGCGCTACACCGGCACCTGGGCGCGCATCGGCGGCCCCGGCGCGGAGTTCACCGTCGACGGCGCCGGCACGGTCTACGGCCTGACCCCTGACGGCAGCGGCGTCTTCCAGTGGCAGGGCGGCACCAACTGGACCCAGATCGGCGGCCCGGCCGCCTGGCTCGCGGCCTCCTGACACCCAGTCCGCTGAACACCCCCCCCCGGGCCCGCCGCGCCCGCGCCGACGAGCGCGGCGGGCCCGCTCAGCCGGTCCCGGCCCGGACGTACACGTCCGCACCGCGCGGCGCCCCGGCGCCGGGCAGCAGCACCACGAAGACCTGCCGCCCGGCCCGTCCCTCCGGCAGGAGCACGCCCTCGGTCGGCCGGTCGCCGGGCAGCACGGCCCGCAGGTCCTCCGGCAGGGGTGCGCGGGTTCCCGCGGGCGGCAGGTCGTAGGTGCGGAGGAAGTCGTCGATGTTGTTGTCCTCGGTGGCGCCGGCCCCGTAGTGCAGGTAGGCGACCGGCGTCCCGGCGGGGGTCTTGGCGATCACGGCCCATGCCGGGACGTAGTACCGCCCCTTCCCGGGATGCTGCTGGTAGGACAGGCCCGCCAACCGTTCGGCGCGTACGGCCTCGGTCTCCCGTGCCGCGCGCGCGTTCAGGAACGCGTCCACTCCCCACCACACGCACCCCACGATGACCAGCCCGCAGAACACCTCGAACCCGACGAGAGCCCGACGCCCCCACCCCCGCCGCGCGGACCCACCCGGCGTCACCTCAGAGCTTCCTCGTCCGGGCATCGCTGGCGCCTCCCATGTCGAACTCGCGGGCCAGTCCGGGGCATCGGGGCCGGCCGGCTCCACCTCGACCTTAGAGGGGCCGGGGAGGTTCAGGGGTGTCGGGGGCGGCCCGGGGCGGTGTTGATGAGGCAGAGGAGGGAGCCGGGGCGGACGGCTGTGTCCTCGTCGGCGATGACGGCGATGATGACGCCGGTGACGGGGGAGCGGATGTCGACGGTGTCCTCGTCGGCGGTGATCCTCAGCAGGGGTTCGCCTGCTTGGACGGTCGAGCCGTTCCCGTGGTGCCAGGCGGCGACCCGCAGTTGGCTGCATCCGACGAACCTGGGGAGCCAGACCGGGAACCTGTTCGTCAGGATGGCCGGCCTCAAGGATGTCCGGTGGGGCCCGGGGTCGGTTCGAGCCCGAATGACTGCTCCGGGGAGGGCGGAGGGCGGTGGAGCGGCGCTTGCGGTCGGCACCGGTTCGGCCTCGGGTGGGCCGCACGTGCGGGTGAGGGTGGCGATCGTCTCGGCGACGGTCGGCCGGCCGTCGGGCGTCTTGGCCAGCAGCGCTGCGACCAACTGGTCGACCTCGGCGGGGACTTCGGCCCGGACGGACCGGAGGCTGCGAGGCACCTCCTCCAGGTGCCGGTGCATCAGCGCCCACACCTGCCCGCCGGTGGCGCGGAAGGGCGGTGCCCCCGTGAGCAGGGCGTGGAGGACGCAGCCCAGTGCGTACAGGTCGCACCGGGTGTCGATGTGTTCGCCGCGCCACTGTTCCGGGGCCATGTAGAGCGGGGTGCCGAGCGGCCGGCCGGTGGTGGTGAGCGCGGCCGTGGTGTCGTCGGTGCGGGCGATGCCGAAGTCGCAGATCTTCAGCCGGCCTCCGGTGGTGAGGAAGAGGTTGCCGGGCTTGAGGTCGCGGTGGACGACGCCCTGCGCGTGTGCGGCGGCGAGGGCTTCGGCGGCCTGTCGGGCGAGTGCGAGGGCCCGGTCGACGGGCAGGCCGTCCGGTGCGTCGGCCAGCAGGCAGGCCAGGTCGCGGCCTTGGAGGAGTTCCATCACGATGAACAGTCGGCCGTTGTGCCGTCCGACGTCGTGCACCACGGTGATCCCCGGGTGCTGGAGCCGTGCGCCGATCGTTGCCTCGCGCTGGAAACGCTGGAGCGTCTCCTTCGTGCTGCCGCCGTCGGGCAGCAGTTTCAGGGCGACCGCGCGGCCGAGTACGACGTCGTGGCCCCGCCACACCTGGCTCATGCCGCCGCGCCCGAGGCGCGCGTCCAGCCGGTATCGCTTGGCGAGGTGGTCGCCCTCCCGCACAGTGCCTCCTCGCGGACGATGCCACCATTGTGCCGGTCAACAGCCGTGACGGAGGGGCGAGTTCGGCGGTTCCCGGCATCGGTTTTCAGGCGGGCAGGACGCGGCCGAGGTGGTAGTGGAGGACGGCGGTCGCGTCCTCGGGGGTGCGCTGGCCGAGGAGGACGCTCAGGCCGAGGCCGGCGGAGGTGGCGAGGAGGAGGGCGGCTTCGTGGTGAGGGTCGAAGGTGGGGTCGGCGGGGCGGGCGGCGGTGAGTTGGGTGGTGAGGAAGGCTTCCATCTCGTCGGGGGCGGCGAGGGTGCCGAGGGCGGGGTCGGTGACGGAGAGCACCGCGTACTCGGTGTAGATGAGGTGGAAGGCGCGGCTCTCCTCGGTGGTGGGGACGGCTTCGAGGAGGACGGCCTCGATGATGCCGCGTGGGGCGCTCGCGGTGCCCGTCGCGCGCAGCCGGTGCTGGATGCGTTCGCCCATGCGCGCGCCCAGGCGGGTCATGGCGGCGAGGAGTAGCTGTTCCTTGGTGTCGAAGTAGTACTGGACGAGCCGTACGGAGACGCCCGCCTCCACCGCGACCGACCGCATGGTGACGGAGTGCAGGCCGCTGTTCGCCGCCGAGCGGAGCAGGGCGTCGATGATGTGGGCCCGCCGTTCCTCGTGATCCACCAGCTTCGGCATCGGGTTCCTTCCGGATATTTTTGTGGTACAACCATACCATCAAAACCGGGAGGGATCATGACCAGGACCAGCGTCGGACACTTCGTCAGCGAGGCTTCTCGCGCGAAGTTCCTGGAGGCGTACGACCGGGCGATGGAGCTGTGGCCGAGCCCGCGCGAGGAACTCGACGTCGAGACCGCGTACGGGACGGTGCACGTCCACCGCTACGGCGCGGCGGCCGGCGAGCCGGTCGTGCTACTGCACGGGCACGCCGGGCACCCGTCCAACTGGTACCCGCAGGTCGCCGCGCTGGGGGAGCACCACCCGGTGTACGCGGTCGACACCCTGGACGACCCCGGGCGCAGCGTCCAGCGCGTCGTGGCCGAAGGGTCGGAGGAGAACGCGGCCTGGCTCGGCGAGGTCCTGAGCGGCCTCGGGCTGGAGCGGGTGCACCTGGTGGGCGTCTCGTACGGCGGGTGGCTGGCCCTGAACCAGGCGATCCACCACCCGGAGCGCGTGGCCTCCGTCACGGCCCTCGACCCGGGCGGGATCGAGAAGGTGCCCGCGCGGTTCTACGCGCACATGGTGGGCGGGCTGTTCGGGATGCTCGCCCCGAGGCGCTACCGCCCGGCGCTCGGGCGGCTGTTGGCGAACCCGGCGCTCAGCGCGCCGCCCGAGATGATCGCCCCGCTGATGCTCGCGATGCGCAGCTACAAGCCCGGCTCGCGTCCGCCCGCACGGCCGTTCACGGACGAGGAGTTGGCCTCGATCGCCCTGCCGGTCCTGGTGCTGGTCGGCCGCCGCAGCGCGCTGCTGCGCCCGCGTCAGGTGGTGGAGCGGGTGACGGGGCTCGTCCCGGGCGTACGGGCGGAGATCGTGGAGCGGGCGGGCCACGGGCTGAACCTGGAGCGCCCGGAGCTGGTCAACGAGCGGCTGCTGGCGTTCGCCGCCGGGCGTTGACGCGGCGTGTATCCGGCGTCGACGCGCCGTTCCTAGCGTGGCCGGGCCCGTGGTGCGGGCGGTGACGCGAAGGAATGTGGAGATGCGAACAGTCAGGTTCCCCTCGGCACGCCCCCGGTGGCGGTGGCCGATGAGGGTGGCGGCGATCGGGATGGCGGTGCTGCTGGCGTTCACGGCGATGCCCACGCTGAGCGCCGTGGCGGCGGACGGGACGGACGAGGACAGGCTGTACGCGACCCGGTACAGGGAGTTCATCGACCAGCTGCGGGCGGACACGAGCGCTTCGCTGATCGCGGCCCAGGACGCGGTGGAGCACGACGTCACCAGCATCAATGCGACGACGGCGGGATACATCCAGGTGCCGCTCACGAAGCTCGAACGGCTCGACCCGACCATGGGTGACGTGCCGCCCATTCTGGTGATGCGCCGGAGCGACCTGTACATCATGGGCTTCCTGCGGCCGGCCCAGCACAACAGGCCCGCGCTGTTCTTCCGCATGCGGGGGACGGACGCTCCGGACCAGGAGGGCTACAGGACCGTCGACCTCGGGTACAGCGACAGGTACAACGACAAGCAGGGCCTCCTCGATCCGAACGACGTGAGGATCGACCAACAGGCGCTTCATGAGGCCCTGGACGCTCTACGCGGGGCGAGGGAGGACTACAACTCCCGTCAGGCCCTGAAGGGGGCGCTCACCATGCTGGCCACGGCCGCGTCCGAAGCGGCCCGGTTCCAGGTGATCCGGGACAACATCCTTCGCGCGCTGGCGACGCGTACGTCGGACGGCCATCCCTCGGTGTACGACGCCCGGGACAGCGTGGTGCCGAACGACCTCACGCTCACACCGGAGATACGGAGCAGAATCACCGGGGGCTGGCTCGTCAACCGCTGGGATGCGCTGAGCGAGCGAGTCCTCGCCTGGAACGACGACAATCCGGAGGGCGATCTCAGGTCCGCGTTCGACGCAGGGCCCCTCGACCAGAGGTTGACCAACGTCCCCTTCACCATAGGCAGGGCCCTGTCCTTCCTCGCGGTCGTGCACGTCGGGGCGGCCGGCTGCGGAGGGCGGACCCTCCAGCTGACCTCCGGCACGACCGGCACCGCCTCGGGCGTGTGCACCACCCACCCGAAGGCCATCGACGCCGCCGTGTCCATCGACGACGTGAGCGCCCACGCGATCCTGTTCAAGGGGCCCAACTACCAGTACATGACGGGCGACCGCGGCATGCGGGACTGGCCGTGGGCGCTGGAGGGCAAGCCGCGCAGCACGGTCCAGGACTGCCCGGCCCTGCGCGGCACGGGGTTCGCCACCGGAGTGGACGCGGCGCTGCGCCTGCCGGACTACCCGGACGACCTGCTGCTGTTCCGGGGCGACCGCTACCTGCGCCTGCGGCTCGGCAAGAACGCCCAGGGCCGGACGTTGCAGGGCTGTTCCGTCCAGACCGGCCCGATGCCGATCGGGGACGCCTTCACGCCGTTGAAGGGCACGGGTTTCGCGAACGGTCTCGACACCGCCGTCTCCGTCACCGGCAGCCAGGCGTACCTCTTCAAGGGGGACCAGTACCTCCTCCTCCAGGTCGCCGTCGGCGGCTCCGGGGACAGGATCGTGAACGGCCCGAAGCCCATCAAGGACAACTGGTCCCAGTTGGCGAGGGCCCGCCTCACGTCGGACCTGGATGCGGCCTTCTCGCCGCCCCAGTCCCAGATCGGTGACAACGCACCGCCCCTGGAGACGGTGTTCATCAAGGGCGGCGCCTACGTCAGCATGGTGGTCCGTCCCGGGACGGTGGACGACGACCCCATGTCGGCCGGCATGATCGAGGACGACTGGTACGGCTTCCGGAACTCGATCTTCTCCTCGAGGGACTCCGTCATCCGGATCCCCCAGGAGATGCACCGCCCGCCGGGCGGCCTGCCGCCCGGGCCGGTCAAGGGACTGAGCGGGAGGTGCCTGGACGTCAAGGACGGCGCGACGGCGCCGGGCACCCCGGTCCGGCTCCAGGACTGCAACGGCGGCGACGCCCAGAAGTGGTCGGTGCCGGGCGACGGCACCCTCCGGGCCCTCGGCACGTGCCTTGAGGCGGCGGGCGCCGGGAAGGACTGGGGCACCAAGGTGCAGCTGGCGGCCTGCGACGGCTCCGCCGCCCAGCGCTGGAACCGCACCGCGGCACGGGAGTTGAGGAACGCCAACGCCGACCTGTGCCTGGACGTCCCGGGCTCGGTGGTCGACGACGGGCGGCAGCTGCAGCTGTGGGGCTGCAACGACAGCGGCGCGCAGAAGTGGACGGTCAACGACCCGTCCGTGCCCGCGCCCACGCCCGTGAGCGGTGACGCCGGCTCCCCGTTCGACGACTCGGCCGACGACCGGGGCGGCAAGCCCGCCTCCTCCGGCGACTGCCGCCCCGAGGGCATGGCGGTCACCCCAGGTGTCACGGCGCGCTACTGCGACGTGTACGACGGCAGCGGCCGTGAGTGGGTCGGCAACAACCGCACCCGCCGTACGGTCGGGTACTTCAACGCGGGGCGCACCGGGGCGGACGGCACCCCCGGGTACCTGGTGTCCAACATCCCCTGGTCGAAGGTGAGTCACATCAACTACGCCTTCGCCCACGTCACGGACAACCGGATCTCCGTCGGCGACCCCAACGACCCGAAGAACCCGGCCACCGGCCTGACCTGGGAGGGCGACCGGAACGCGATGGACACGTCCCTCCCGTACCGGGGGCACTTCAACCTCCTGAACACGTACAAGAAGAAGCACCCGGCGGTGAAGACGCTGATCTCGGTCGGCGGCTGGGCGGACACCCGCGAGTTCTACGCGATGGCCACCAACGCGGACGGCTCGGTGAACCAGGCGGGGATCGACACGTTCGCCGACTCCGTGGCGGACTTCCTCGACCGGTACGGGTTCAACGGTGTCGACATCGACTACGAGTACCCCACCGCCCTGCCCAGCACCGGCAACCCCAACGACTGGGACGTCTCCGACCCGCGCCGCAAGGGCCTCCAGCAGGGCTACACCGCGCTGATGAAGACCCTGCGGCAGAAGCTGGACAGGGCGGGCGCCGACAAGGGCCGCTACTACCTGCTGAGTTCGGCCGGGTCCGCCTCCGGCTACCTGGTGCGCGGCCTGGACGCCGGGCAGGCGCTCCAGTACCAGGACTACGTCAACGTCATGAGCTACGACCTGCACGGCTCCTGGAACCAGTACGTCGGCCCGCAGGCCCCGCTGTACGACGACGGACGGGACAGCGAGCTGGCCGCCGCCGGGATCTACAACGACCAGGACCCGAACACCAAGGACTACCAGAAGAACGGGTACTTCAACCTCGACTGGGCCTACCACTACTACCGCGGCGCCCTCCCGCCCGGCCGCATCAACCTCGGCATCCCCTTCTATTCCCGGGGCTGGCAGAGCGTGCAGGGCGGCACCGACGGCCTGTGGGGCACCTCGGTCATGGCGGACCAGTCCAAGTGCCCGAAGGGGGTCGGCGGCCGGGGCCCGGCCAACGCCCCGGCGTGCGGGCTCGGTGCGACCGGCGTCGACAACGTCTGGCACGACACCGAGGACGGCCGCGAGATCGGCGCCGGGTCCAACCCGCTGTGGCACACCAGGAACCTCCAGGCGGGCACCGTGCCCGGCTACCTGCGCTCGTACGGGATCGACCCGGCCTCTGACGCGGGCAAGCTGACCGGCGCCTACGCCGAGAAGTACTCCGACGCGCTGCAGTCCTCCTGGCTGTGGAACGACGCCAAGAAGGTGTTCCTCTCCACCGAGAACGACCGGTCGATCGACGCCAAGGCGAAGTACATCGCCGACAAGGGCATCGGCGGCGCGATGATCTGGGAGCTGTCGGGCGACTACACCAAGCGCCCCAACGGCGAGTGGGGGATGGGGTACGACCTGACCACCCGGCTCGACACCGCGCTCCGGGGCGCCGGGGCGTCCGGCAACTCCACGGGCGGCGGCAAGGCCCTGCCGGCCCAGGTGATCGACGTCAAGGCCGAGTTGGTGGACTTCCCCACCGACACCAAGGACATGTGGCCGATGCAGCCGAAGCTGCGGATCACCAACAACACGAAGACGGCCCTCGCCCAGGGGACGGAGATCTCCTTCGACCTGCCCACCTCCACCCCGCCGGTGCTGAAGGACGGGGCCTTCAAGGCGATGAGCGGCCTCGTCCCGGGCCACACCGGGCCGAACGCGGGCGGGCTGAAGGGCGACTTCCACCGGGTGACCGTCAAGCTCGGCTACTGCGAGGACGTGCCGGCCGGAAAGTCCAGGGACATCGACGTCAAGTACTACCTGCCCGTCACCGGCCCGGCGAACGTCACCTTCCGCATCGGCGGCCAGGAGTACGGGTCGACCGGCGACCTGCGGCGCGCGGTGACGACGGTCGACCCGCCGGCGGCGGACCCGGCGGCGCAGTGCCGGGCCGCAGCCTGGCAGGCCCACGCGTACAACCCGAACCCCTCGTTCGCGTTCTGGCAGACCGGTGACAAGTGGATCATCGAGGACCGCAACAGCGGCAACGTCCTCGACCACCCCGGCGACTGGACCGACGCCCACCTGGTGGACAAGCAGAGCGGCAACGCCAACCAGCTGTGGACGGTGAGCGAGGACGCCCAGGGCTGGTACCACGTCAAGTCCGCGTCGAGCGGGCACGACCAGTGCCTCGGCGCCACCACGGCCAGGGGCGCCCTCACCGTGCGGGACTGCGACGGAAAGGTGGACCAGTGGTGGCGGCTGGTGCCGCTGAGCACGGACCAGGCCACGGCGGGCAGGCCGCTTCTGGACCAGTGGGTCACCGGCGGGCCCAAGCACGGCGCGTCGTACGCGCTGGGCGGTTTCGCGGACGGCGCCGACTGGTGGCGGACCCCGGCCTACCTGGCCGCGCCCGAGAACAGCGGCACCGACGCCGGTACGAGGATCATCGCCGGTGACACCGACGGGGCCTGGGCCTCGACGGTGTCGTGGAACGGCTTCTACTGGCGGGCCAAGTGGTGGAACAAGGCGGCCGACGAGCCGGGCAAGGGCGACGCCTGGCAGAAGCTCGGACCGACCCCGTGACCGGTCCCTGACCGGCGACAGCCAGGGCCCCGGCGGATTCGTCATTCCGCCGGGGCCTTCGGCGTCCCCTCAGGCGGCGGCCGGGAGGAGGGCGCGGGCGCGGGCCTCGTCGTAGCGGTGGAGGACGAGCCGGGCGAGGGCCGGGTGGGCGCCGAGCGGGGCGCTGGTCCAGGTGGCGGGGGTGTCGGCGGCGCGGCGGGCGAAGTGGCCGGGGGCCAGGAGGTAGGTGGCGAGGGCCGTTTCGGGGTGGGCGGCGGCACGGTGGGCGGCGAGGGCCTGGTGCGGGGTGGGCCCGTGGCCGGAGAGGTACGCGGGGGTGACGGGGCGGCCGAGGCGGGCGGCCAGCAGGTCGGCCGTGCGGGCGGTGTCGGCGCGGGCGGCCGGGTCGGAGGAGCCGGCGCCGGCGAGGACGACGGGGGCGTGGGACGGGGCTCCGGCTTCGGCGAGGCGGTGGGCGAGGGCTTCGGCGAGCAGCGGGTGCGGGCCCAGGGCCCGGGCGAGGGGCAGGCCCGTGGCGGCGAGGTCGACCTTCACGTGGTAGCCGGTGGAGAGCAGCAGCGGGACCACGACGGGCCGCGGGCCGTCGAGTTGGGCGAGGGTTCGGGAGAGCGACGGCTCCGCGTGGTCCAGGAAGCAGAGGCGGATGTCGAGTTCGGGCCGCATCGAGCGAACCAGGCGCACCAGCGCACGAGTTGCGGCGAGAGCCCGGGGATCGCGGCTGCCGTGCCCGACGGCGAGCAGTGTCACCCCGCCGCCAGCCGGTAGCCGCGCTTGGGGACGGTGCGGATGAGCGAGGCGTGCGGGCCGAGGGCGGCGCGCAGCCGGCCGATGGCGGCTTCGACGGCATGTTCGTCGGGGGCGGCGTCGGGCCAGGCGGCGCGCAGCAGGTCGGTGCGGCTGAGGACGCGGCCGGGGCGTTCGGCGAGGGCGCGCAGGACGGCGGCGCCGCGCGGGCTGAGCCGGTGGGTGGCGTCGCCGACCAGGGCGGCGTTGCCCTGGAGCGTCAACACGACGCCCTCCAGGGGGATTTCGCGCCGGGAACGCCCGGGGAGGGCGTCGGCGAGGAGGCGTACGAGGGAGCCGAGCCGGCCCCGCTCGGGGTGGACGGCGGTCAGGCCGAGCTCGGTGAGCGGGCGGGCGCACAGGCTGCCGACGCAGACCGGCAGGACGTCCGAGCGCAGCGCGTCCACCAGCGCCTCGTACAGGCCCTCCTCCTCGGCGGCGGCGAGCAGCGCGGTGATGGCGGGGGCGCTGGTAAAGGTCAGCGCGTGCACCTGGCGGCGGACGGTCTGGTCGAGGAGGCGGCGCACCGCGCCAGGGTCCTCGGACGGCGCCCAGCGGTAGACGGGCACGGAGACGACCTCCGCGCCGCGCTCGCGCAGGGCCGCGGCGAAGGCGTCCAGGCGTACCCCGTGCTCCTGGACGGCGATGCGGCGCCCGGCGAGGGGGCGGGCGAGCAGCCAGGTGAGCAGTTCGTCGGTGGCCTCGGTGGCGGGGGAGTAGCCCTCGCCGAGGCCGCTGGCGCGGACGGCGCCGGTGGCCTTGGGGCCGCGGCTGAGCACGACCGCGCCCCGGCAGGCTTCGGCGAGGGCGGCGCCCCGGCCCCAGCCCTCGGCGGCGCTCATCCAGCCTCGCCAGCCGACGCCGGTGGTGGCGACGACGTAGTCCAGCGGCGCGGCGAGGCAGCGTTCGGTGGCCTCGCGCAGCGCCCGGTCGTCGGGGAGGGGGAGGATGCGCAGCACGGGCGCCTCGACCACCTCGGCGCCGCGCCGGGTGAGCAGCGCGGTGAGCTCCTCGCGGCGGCGGGCGGCGGTGACGCCGATGGTGAAGCCGGTGAGCGGGCCCGGCGGCGCGGGGGGCTTCGGCGGGGTGGGGGTGGCCATGCGGGTCAGCCTCCGCCGCGCGTGTTTCGGGGTCATTGCCCGGCCGTCACCTGGCGGTAAGCGAGAGCGCCGCTGCGGTTACGGCGGATGTCCGTTGCCGCACCCCGGTCCCCGGGCGGTGTGAGCGAGGCGTACCGCGCCCGCAACACGGGGGACCCGGCGGCGAAACGGCGGACGGCGACCTTACTCGGCATGACCGGCACGACACGAACCGCCGCCGCCCCGGGGGCCGGCACTGCCCCGGGATCCGCCGCCGCCCCGGGATCCGCCACTGCTCCGGGGTCCGCCACCGACACGCACTGCCCGTACTGCGCGCTGCAGTGCGGCATGCGGCTCGACCCGGCCCGCCCGGGCGAGGTGCTGGAGCGCCCGGAGTTCCCGGTGAACCTCGGCGCGCTCTGCGGCAAGGGCCGGACGGCGCCGGCGCTGCTCGCCCGCGACGTCCGCCTCACCGGGCCGCTGCTGCGCGACGCGCCCGGTGCCCCGCTGCGCTCGGCGTCCTGGCCGGAGGCGCTGGACCGGGTGGCCGCCGCTGTGGCGAGCACCCGGGCCGAGCACGGGCCGGACGCGGTGGGCGTCTTCGGCGGCGGCGGGCTCACCAACGAGAAGGCGTACCTGCTGGGCAAGTTCGCCCGCGTCGTGCTGGGCACCGCCAACATCGACTACAACGGCCGGTTCTGCATGTCCTCGGCCGCCGCCGCGCACCGCAGGGCGTTCGGCCTGGACCGGGGGCTGCCCTTCCCGCTCGCCGACATCCCGCACACCGGCTGCCTGGTCCTGGTCGGCGCCAACCCGGCCGAGACGATGCCGCCCGCTGTGCGGTACCTGCGCGAACTGAAGGAGAACGGCGGCCGGTTGATCGTCGTCGACCCGCGCCGCACCCGCACCGCCGAGCTGGCCGACCTGCACCTTCAGACCCGCCCCGGCGGGGACCTCGCACTGGCGCTGGGCCTGCTGCACCTGGTGATCGCGGACGGCCTGGTGGACGAGGAGTTCGTCGAGAGCCGCACCACCGGCTTCGAGGCCGCCCGCGCCTGCGCGATGGCGCACTGGCCGGACCGGGTCGAGCGGATCACCGGCGTCCCCGAGCACCAACTGGGGCGAGCGGCCCGGATGTTCGGCGAGGCTCCGAGCGCCATGGTGCTCACCGCGCGCGGCCCCGAGCAGCACAGCAAGGGCACCGACACCGTCGGCGCCTGGATCGACCTGTGCCTCGCCACCGGCAACAGCGGCCGCCCGTACGCCGGTTACGGCTGCCTGACCGGCCAGGGCAACGGGCAGGGCGGCCGCGAGCACGGGCAGAAGGCCGACCAACTGCCCGGCTACCGCTCGATCGAGGACCCGGCCGCGCGTGAACACGTGGCCGCCGTCTGGGGAGTCGAGGCCGACAGCCTGCCCGGCCCCGGCCGCTCCGCCTACGAGCTGCTGGAGAGCCTCGGGCAGCCCGGAGGCGTCCGGGCGCTGCTGCTGGCCGGCTCCAACCCGGCCGTCTCCGCGCCCGACGCGGCGCACGTGAGCCGGCGGCTGCGCTCCCTCGACCTACTGGTGGTCGCCGACGTGGTGCTCTCCGAGACCGCCCGCCTGGCCGACGTCGTCCTGCCCGTCACCCAGTGGGCCGAGGAGGACGGCACCACCACCAACCTGGAAGGCCGGGTGATCCTGCGCCGCCGCGCCTTCGACCCGCCCGAGGGCGTGCGCAGCGAACTGTGGGTGCTGCGCGAACTCGCCGCCCGCCTGGGCGTGCCGGAGGGCTTCCCGGCCGAGGCCGAGGCGGTCTTCGAGGAGCTGCGCCGCGCCTCGGCGGGCGGCGACGCGGACTACGCGGGCATCGACTACGCCCGCATCGCCGCCGAGGACGGGGTGTTCTGGCCCTGCCCGACACCTCGGCACCCGGGCACGCCACGGCTGTTCCTCGACCGCTTCGCCACCCCGGACGGCCGGGCCCGCTTCGCCGCCGTCACCCACCGCCCGGCCGGGGAGGAGCCCGACGAGGCGTACCCGCTGTACCTGACCACCGGCCGTGTCCTCGCCCAGTACCAGAGCGGCGCGCAGACCCGGCGCGTCCCCGAGCTGAACGCCGCCGCCCCCGGCCCGTACGTCGAGCTGCACCCCGGCCTCGCCGCGCGCCTGGGGGTCACCGACGGCGAGGCGCTGGCCGTCACCAGCCGGCGCGGGCGGGCCGTCGCCCCGGCGCGGATCAGCGACGCGATCCGGCCCGACACCGTCTTCATGCCCTTCCACTGGGCGGGCGCCGGCCGGGCCAACAGCCTCACCAACCCGGCGCTGGACCCGGTGTCGCGGATGCCCGAGTTCAAGCTGTGCGCCGTCCGCGTGGAGCGGGCGGAGCCCGCGCCGCGTCACGCGACGCCCGAGGAGGCGGCGTCATGAGGATCGCCGTGGTCGGCGCCGGTATGGCCGCCGCCCGCTTCGCCGAACGCTACGGCGCCCTCGGCGGCCCGGGCACCGTCACCCTGTACGGCGCCGAGCCGCGCGGCCCCTACAACCGGGTGCTGCTCGCCGAGGTGCTCGCCGGGCGCTACGACGCCGAGTCGATCGCCCTGCCGCTCGGCGCGGCGCACGCCCGCCCCGGCTGCGAGGTGGTGGCCCTCGACGTGGAGGCCCGCACCCTGCGGCTGGCGGACGGCGGCACCGAGGAGTGGGACGAACTCGTCCTCGCCACCGGCGCCAACCCGGTGCTGCCGCCCGTAGGCGGACTGCGCCGCTCGGACGGCCGGGGCCTGACCGAGGGCGTGCACACCCTGCGCACCCTGGAGGACGGCACGCGGCTCGCCGAGGAGGCGCTCGGCGCGAAGCGGGCCGTGGTGATCGGCGGCGGGGTGCTCGGAGTGAGCGCCGCCCGGGCGCTGGCCGCGCTCGGCGCCCGCACCGAAATCGTCCACCAGGCACCGTATCTGATTGAGCGTCACCTCGACGCGGAGGCCGCCGAGGTGCTGCGCGGGCAGCTGCGCACCCTCGGCGTCGACTGCTACCCCGGCAACCGGGCCCGCGCCGTGCACGGGCGATCCCGCGTCGAGGCCGTCGAGTTGGCCAACGGCTACCGGCTCGACTGCGACCTCGTCGTCCTCGCCTGCGGCACCCGCCCGCGCACCGCGCTCGCCCACGCCGCCGGACTCGCCGTCGCCACCGGCGTGCTGGTCGACGACGCCCTGGGCACGAGCGCCCCGCACGTCCACGCCGTCGGCGACTGCGCCGAACACCTGGGCCCTGTCCGGGCGATCTTGCCGGGCGCGCGACGCCGGATCATCCCGGCTGGACGCACGGCCGAACCGCCCAAGTACGTCCAGTACGAGGACGGTCCGGCCGCACGCCCAGCCGGGCGCCCGACGTCGCGCGCTGATCCGACAAGGTCGCCCGGACAGGGCCCAGGCGCCGTCACCGGGTTGGCCGCCCCCGCCTGGGACCAGGCCGACGTCCTGGCCCGCCGCCTCTCCGGCGCGGACCCCGACGCCCGCTACCCGGGCTGGCGCCCCCGCGCTCGGCTCAGCACCGGGGGCCTCGAGTACGCGGCCTTCGGCGCCGTCGACGAGACCCTCGACCCGGGCCTGGACGTGCTGCGCCTGACCGACGCCACCCGAGGCAGCTACAAGAAGCTCGTCCTGCGCGGGGACCGCCTCGTCGGCGCCATCCTGCTCGGCGACCTCGCCGCCGTCGACGCGCTGGCCGTCGCCTTCGCCGGCGACGGCCTCCTCACCGGCCACCCCCTGCACCTGCTCACCCGAGGAGCCGCCATGACCGGAGCCACTTCGACTGGAGGCCCGCGATGACCCCCGACGACCTCGCCGTCCGCGACCCCGCCGTCCGTGACGTCACCGTTCGCGACCTCGCCGTTCGCGACCTCGCCGTCCGCGACCTCGTCCTGGTCGGCCACGGCATGGTCGGCCAGCGCTTCCTGGAAGCCTGGGCCGCGCAGCCCGCCGCGCGCACCTGGCGGGTCACCGTGCTCGCCGAGGAGCCCCGGCCCGCGTACGACCGCGTCCACCTCAGCTCCCTCTTCGACGGCAGCACCCCCGAGGACCTCGCGCTCTGCCCGTCCGGCTTCCTCGCCGAGCACGGCATCGACCTGCGCCTGGGCGACCCGGTCACCGCGATCGACCGCGCCGCGCACCTGGTGCGCACCGCCTCCGGCGCCGAGGTCCGCTACGACGCCCTGGTGCTGGCCACCGGCTCGGTGCCCTTCGTGCCGCCCGTGCCCGGCACGGACGCGCCCGGCTGCCACGTCTACCGCACCGTCGAGGACGTCGACGCCATCCGCGCCGAGGCTGCCACCGCCGCCACCGGCGTGGTGGTCGGCGGCGGGCTGCTCGGCCTGGAGGCCGCCGGGGCGCTGCGCGCCGGGGGCCTGGCCACCCACGTGGTCGAGTTCGCGCCCCGGCTGATGGCCGTCCAGGTCGACGAGGGCGGCGGCGCCGCTCTGCGCCGCAGGATCGAGGACCTGGGCGTCACCGTGCACACCGGCGCCGGTGCCAGCGGTGTCCTCACCGGCCCGGACGGGCGGGTGCGCGCCCTCGCCCTCTCCGACGGGCGCGAACTGCCCGCCGACCTGGTCGTCTTCTCCGCCGGGGTCCGCGCCCGCGACCAGCTCGCCCGGGACTGCGGACTGCCCGTCGGCCCGCGCGGCGGCGTCGTCGTCGACGCGTCCTGCCGCACCGAGGACCCGGCCGTGTTCGCCATCGGCGAGTGCGCCCAGGCCGTGGACGGCCGGGTGTACGGGCTGGTCGCCCCCGGCTACCAGATGGCCGAGGCCGCCGCCCGTACGGTCGCGGGCCTGGACGGGAAGGGCTTCACCGGCGCCGACCTGTCCACCGAGCTCAAGCTCCTCGGCGTCGACGTCGCCAGCTTCGGCGACCCGCACGGCACCGCCGAGGGCGCCCTCGACGTGCTCTACAGCGACAGCCGCACCGGCGTCTACCGCAAGCTCGTCATCGGCGCGGACGGCGCGCTGCTCGGCGGCGTCCTCGTCGGCGACACCGAGGGGTACGGGGCGCTGCGCCCGCTCGCCGTCGCGGGCAGGCCGCTGACCGTCGCCCCCGAACAGCTGGTGCTGCCCGCCGGGTTCGCGGGTTCGGCCGGGCCCGTCGCCCTGCCCGACGAGGCGGTGCTCTGCTCCTGCCACAACGTCACCCAGGGCGCCGTGCGCGCCGCCGTCCGCGAACAGGGTGCGGAGAGCGTCGCCGCCGTCAGGAAGTGCACCCGGGCCGGCACCGGCTGCGGCAGCTGCCTCAAGCAGCTCGGCACCGTCGTCGCCGAGGAGCTGGAGGCTTCCGGGGTCTCCACCCTGAAGGGCCTGTGCGAGCACTTCGCCCACAGCCGCGCCGAGTTGTACGAGATCGTCCGGGTCACGGGCCTGGCGACCTTCTCCGAACTGCTCGCCGCGCACGGCAGCGGCGGCGAGGGCTGCGAGGTCTGCAAGCCCACCGTCGCCTCCATCCTGGCCAGCCTCGGCAACGGCCACATCCTCGACGGCGAACAGGGCGCCCTCCAGGACTCCAACGACCACTTCCTCGCCAACCTCCAGCGCAACGGCTCCTATTCGGTCGTCCCCCGGGTGCCCGGCGGCGAGATCACCCCCGAGGGCCTCATCACCATCGGCGAGATCGCCCGCGACCACGGCCTCTACACCAAGATCACCGGCGGCCAGCGGATCGACATGTTCGGCGCCACCGTCGACCAACTGCCGGTCATCTGGCGCAAGTTGGTAGACGCCGGGTTCGAGTCCGGACACGCCTACGGCAAGTCGCTGCGCACCGTGAAGTCCTGCGTCGGCGAGACCTGGTGCCGCTTCGGCGTCCAGGACTCCACCACCCTCGCCATCGAACTCGAGCTGCGCTACCGGGGGTTGCGCTCCCCGCACAAGCTCAAGGCCGCCGTCTCCGGCTGCGCCCGCGAGTGCGCGGAGGCGCAGAGCAAGGACTTCGGCATCATCGCCACCTCCGCCGGCTGGAACCTCTACGTCGGCGGCAACGGCGGCATGACCCCGCGCCACGCCGACCTGCTCGCCGCCGACCTCGACCGCGACACCCTCATCCGCACCATCGACCGCTACCTGATGTTCTACATCCGCACCGCCGACCGGCTGGAGCGCACCTCCGTCTGGCTCGACCGCCTCGAAGGCGGCCTCGACCACCTGCGCGCCGTCGTCCTCGACGACTCCCTCGGCATCGCGGCCGAGCTCGACGACCTGATGGAGCGTCACATCGGCGGCTACCGCGACGAATGGGCCGAGACCCTCGCCGACCCCGACCGGATGCGCCGCTTCTCCTCCTTCGTCAACGCCCCCGGCGCCCCCGACCCCGCCGTGACCTTCGTCCCCGAACGCGGCCAGATCCGCCCCGCCCGCCCCGGCGAGGCGGGCCGCACCCTCGACGCCCTCGAGGCCCGCGGCACCCGCGGCACCCACGGCACCCACGGCACCCACGACACGCTCGAAACCTACGACGCCCCGGTGCTCGTCGCCGGAGCCCGACCGGAGGTGCTCACCCCGTGACCGTACAGATCCACGACGGCGACCGCTGGCGAGACGTCTGCACCCTCGCCGAACTCCAACCAGGCCGTGGCGTCGCCGTGTTGATGCCCGACGCCGCCCAGGTCGCCCTCTTCCGCGACCGCGCCGGAGTGCTCTACGCCGTCGACAACCTCGACCCGTTCAGCGGCGCCCCCGTCCTCGCCCGGGGCCTGCTCGGCAGCCGGGGCGAACGGCCGACCCTCATCTCCCCGATGTACAAGCAGGTCTACGACCTCACCGACGGCCGCTGCCTCGACGAGGACACCACCCCCGACGGCGCCCCCGCCGTGCTGCGCCGCTGGCCGGTGCGCCTGGCCCCCGAGGAGACTGCCGCATGAGTACCGTGCTCGCCGCCAAGCCATCCGCCGCGCTGGAGAGTTGGGACCCGGAGGACGAGGAGTTCTGGGCCCGCACCGGCGCCCGCGTGGCCCGGCGCAACCTGGTCCTCTCCGTCCTCTCCGAGCACATCGGCTTCTCCGTGTGGAGCCTCTGGTCGGTCCTGGTGCTCTTCCTCGGCCCCGAGTACCACCTCACCCCCGCCGACAAGTTCACCCTCACCGCCCTGCCCACCGCCCTCGGCGCAGTGCTGCGGCTGCCCTACACCTTCGCCGTGGCCCGCTTCGGCGGCCGCACCTGGACGGTGATCAGCGCCCTCCTGCTGCTCCTGCCCACCGCACTGGCCGCCCTCGTGCTCGAACCCGGCGTCTCCTACGGCACGCTGCTCGCCGTGGCCTGCGTCGCGGGCGTCGGCGGCGGCAACTTCGCCTCCTCCATGGCCAACATCAACGCCTTCTACCCGCACCGGCTCAAAGGCTGGGCCCTGGGCGTCAACGCCGGCGGCGGCAACCTCGGCGTGCCCGCCGTACAGCTCCTCGGCCTGCTGGTGCTCGCCACCGCCGGCGCCGCGCACCCCCGGCTGCTGCCGCTGCTCTACCTGCCGCTGATCGTCCTCGCGGCGGCGGGCGCCTGGTGGCGGATGGACGACCTGCCCGTGCGGCGCGGGAGTTCGGGGGAGCGGCGGATGCTGCGCGAGGTCGCCCGCGACCCGTACGGCTGGGCGGTGTCCGCCCTGTACGTCGGCACCTTCGGCTCGTTCATCGGCTTCGGCTTCGCCTTCGGCCAGGTGCTCCAGGTGCAGTTCCACGAGCGCTTCGACACCCCCGTCAAGGCCGCCGCCCTCACCTTCCTCGGCCCGCTGCTCGGCTCGCTGCTGCGCCCCGTCGGCGGACGGCTCGCGGACCGGTACGGGGGCGCGCGGGTGACGCAGTGGGCCTTCGTCGGGATGGGCGCCGGGACGGTCGTGGTGATCGCCGCCTCCCGCGCCGGATCGCTGCCGCTGTTCCTCGCCGGCTTCGTCGCCCTGTTCGTCCTCAGCGGGATCGGCAACGGCTCGACGTACAAGATGATCCCCGCCCACTACCGGGCCCTCGCCCAGCGCGCCGTCGCGGCCGGAGCCGACCCCGACGCCACCGAGGCCGACGCCCGCCGCCGCACCGGCGCGCTCATCGGGCTCGCCGGGGCCGTCGGGGCCTTCGGCGGTGTGCTGGTGAACCTCGCGTTCCGGCAGAGCTTCCAGTCCGGCCACGACGGGGAGGCCGCGTACCTGGGCTTCCTTGTGGCGTACGTCCTCTGCTCGGTGCTCACCTGGGCGGTGTGGCTGCGGCGGCGCTGAGGCGCCCGTACGACGATCGGACGGCCCGGCGCGCGGCAGCGGGGCCGTCCGGTTAGCGTCGGCGCAAACCGTTCCCTGACCTCGGAGGTCGCAGTGCAGCGCTGGATCACCCTCACGCTTCTCACCGCCTCCCTCGCCGCGCTGACCGCCCCCGCCGGGGCCGTGGACGACCCGCCCCCGGCGACCACCACCGTCACCCTGGGCGAGGCGCGGATCGACCCGAAGGTGCCCGGAAAGGTCCGGGTCGACGTCGACTACGTGTGCACCGTCGCGGACGAAGCCCGCTCCCTCACCGTCGCCGTCGAACAGAAGGACCCCCAGGACACCTCCTCCATCGGCTTCGGCTCCAGCCGCACCGCCGAGGCCGACATCCTCTGCGACGGCACCCCCCAGCACCGCCAGATCGCCGTCCAGTCCAAAACCGTCAACTGGATCCCCGCCACCGACGCCGTCCTCACCGCCACCGTCACCAACATCGGCGCCACCCCGCCGGCCTCCGCCGACGCCCGCCGCGCCAAGCTCGCCGCCCCCTGACCCCGCAGCGGGGCTGCTGGCGCCCGGCCCTGTGTTCTACAGTTCTGTAGAGCATTGGCTCGCAGGTGATCAGCGAACGGGGACGCACCATGGACAGGCCGCTTCGACTGCCGCAGCAGGACCGGGCCGACTTCGAGACCGAGCTCGGGCGGGCACTCGCCGGCCCGCAGGTACGGGCGGCGCTGCGCGAGGGCGGCGACGACGGGCACGGCGTCGAGGGGCTGCGCCGCAGCGCGCGCGAGAACGCCGAGTTCGTGCTCGCCGCCGCCGCGCCCGAGTACGAGCGCTACGCGATGCTGCGCGCCGACGCGGACGCGGTGGCGCGGCTGCCCGTGGACGCGCCGGGCGGGGGCCGGGTGTCGGGCCTGTGGGGCGTGGTCGGGGTGATAGTGCCGATCATCGCGGGGGCCGCCGCCGTGATCTTCCTGCTGCTCGGGTACGCGATGGGCCTGGCCGAGGACCTGGAGGTGCTCGGGGACGCCCTGGTGGCGGCCGGCTGGATCGCCGCGGGCGTGGCGGCGGCGGGACTGCTGGTGGGCGGCCTGGGCCTGCTGAACACGGCCTCCCGGGCGCGGAGCGGCGAGGCCGCCGAGGCGGCGGGCGGCGCGGGCGGCGCGGGCGAGTTGGCGCGGGCGCGCGAGGACTGGCGGCTGGCACTCGCCGAGCGCGGCCTGGTGCCGTACCTGGTGGCCCAGGCCACGGGCCTCCCGGGCCGGAGTCGCTGAGGGGAGCCACAGGGGCCTGAGGGCCGCAGGATGGGCTCCCCCGTGCCGCGTCCGCCCTCAGTCCCGTGCCGCCTCGGCCAGCAGTTGCGCCACGGCCCGCGGGATGCCGAGGCGGCGGGCGATCCAGGGGGCCGGGTGGCCGGCGCGGGCCAGTATCCAGGCGGAGTACAACTGGCCGAGCTGGGGGGCGTGTTCGCTCAGGAGGAGGGGGCGGACGGCGTCCATCGGGAAGTCCTCGAGGGCGCGGGCGCTGAATTCGCGGCCGTTGGGGCCGGGCGGGGGCAGGGGGAGGGGGCGGCGGATGTCGAGCCAGCGGTGGAGGAGCACGGCGGCGGCGATGAGGAGGCCCGTGGCGGAGGCGGCGACGAGGAAGGCGCCGATGATCGGGCGCTGCTCCTCCTCGGCGAGGCCGAGGGCGATTTCCTCCGTCAGGAGCAGTCCGAGTGCGCTGATCAGCGCCAGTGCTTCGCCGGGCCGCGGACGGAACCGGGATGTGGACATACGGGACCTCTTCCTCGGCCGGCGTGCCGGTGGCTGCGGACGGGTTCGGCGACTCACCTCCGGTACAACGGCCGTGGGCGGCCCGGGGCACGTGGAGACACGCGGGGAGTTGACGCGGCGTCAGGACGGCTGTGCGGGCGGCGGCGGAGAGTGCGGTCGGGAGCGCCTGGGCGCGGCGCTGCGCCTCCGAACAGCATAGCTCCGGGCCGGCATGAGCTCGACAGTCGTGTAGAAGTCGGGCCGGGCGGGAGGGCCGAAACCGCGGGCGTGGTCCACCCTGGTAGGGGAGGCCGGACCGATGGGACTCACCAGTCACAAGCTGATCGCCCTGGTGGCGCTGCTCGCGGTGTTCACGGTGCTGGGCACGCTGTGGGTCTGGCCCCGGCTGGCCGTCCGCAGCTGGCCGGCGATGTTCCTGCGGCTGGGCACGGTCCTGGTGACCCAGGTGGTGCTGCTGGCCACGCTCGGTCTCGCCGTCAACGACTACTTCGTGTTCTACAGCAGCTGGTCGGACCTGTTCGGCCGCGAGCACGGCGCCGCCGTGATCCAGGGCGCGGGTGCGGGCGCCCCGCCCGGGGTGCGGGTGCTCGGTACGGCGGAGGTGACCGGCGCCGGGTCCGTCGGCCGCGATCCGGCGCAGGTGGGCCGGCTGGACCGGGTCCGGCTGCCCGGCACGACGACGGGGCTGAGCACCGACGGCTACGTCTACCTGCCGCCGCAGTACTTCCAGCCCGGCAACGAGGCGCGGCACTTCCCGGCGGTCCTGGCGCTCACGGGCTTCCCCGGCGACGCCGCCAACCTCGTCGGCAAGCTCCGCTACCCCGCGCACGAACTGGACCTGCTGCGCCAGGGCGCGATGAAGCCGACCGTCCTCGTGCTGATGCGCCCCTCGCCCTCGATGCCCCGCGACAGCGAGTGCGAGGACGTTCCCGGCGGCCCGCAGGCGCAGACCTACTTCGCCACCGACGTGCCCGCCGACCTGCGCGCCTCCTACCGGGTCCTCGACGGCGGCGCGGGCCTCGGCATGATCGGCGACTCGACCGGCGGCTACTGCGCCGTCAAGCTCGGCATGACGCACCCGCAGACGTTCGGCGCCGTGGTGTCCCTGTCCGGGTACTTCAGGGCGGCCGAGGACGTGACCACCGGGGACCTGTTCGGCGGCAGTGCCCAGCGGCGCCAACTGGCCGACCTGAACTGGCGGTTGGCCCACCTGTCGATGCCCGCGCTGTCCGTCCTGCTCGCCGACAGCAAACAGGACGGCAGCACCTACGCCGACTCCGGGGCGTTCGCGGCGGCCGCCCGTCCGCCGCTGACCGTCGAGCAGGCGACGGTGGACAGCGGCGGCCACAACTTCACCACCTGGAACCGGCTGCTGCCGCCCTCGCTGAGCTGGCTGAGCGCACACCTGGGCGACCCGGCGTGAACCGGGCCCGGGCCGGTAGTGCCCGCCCCCTCAGCGGGCCAGCAGCGGCAGGGGAGCCCCCGTGCGGGCGGGCAGTTCGAGCCGGGTGAGCAGCGCCGAGGGCGACACCTCGACCACCCGGCAGCCCGCGCGGTGGCGGCAGTGCCGGGCGACGGTGCTGTGGCGCAGCCGGTCGAGGCGGCGGCGGGTGGCGGTGCCGATGACCAGCAGGTCGTCCGGGCCGGTGACGGCGGAGACGAGGGCGCGCCCGGGGTCGGCGTTGACGACGACCGGGTGGATGACCAGGCCGGAGGGGAAGCCGCCGTACGCCTGCTCGAAGGCGATGTCGAGGCGGCGGCGGGCGGCGTGCTCCAGTTCGGAGAGCGGGCGCAGCCCGTCCCGTTCGCCCGCCGTCCACGCGGCGACGGGCACCAGGACGGCGTCGTGGCGGGCCGCCTCGCCGACGGCGTGGTAGAGGGCGGCCAGACTGCTCAGTGATCCGCTCAGGCCGACGATCACGCGGGTGGTCCCGGTCATGGCCGTTCGCCTCCGTCTCTCCGGTCGGGTTTCTCCGGTTCGGGTGGGTGCTCCTCGCTTCGGATGAGTCCAGTGAACCCCGGAACGCCCCCGTCCGTACCTGTGCTGACACCACCATGACGCCGTCCGCGCACTTCTTGACGGCCCCCTGACAGCGGTGGGGAGGGGGCATATCAGGGAGGCGTCAAGGTGCGGCCCCGATCCGTAGACCCTGCGTCAAGGCCCGCTCCGAGCGGCCCCGGGCGCGCTCCACTGGGAACGGAAACGCCCCCGCACCCGAGGAGCCCGTCGTGACCACCACCGCCGCCGCAACCGCCGCAACCGCCGTCGACCGCCCGCTGGGCCGCGCCGTCCGCCTCGTCCCCGCCGGACCCACCGGATTCACCGGATTCGCGGGATTCGCCGGATCCGCCTCGGAGGACACCCACGACCGCGCCGCCGAAGCGGACCCCGACCTGGCCCGCACCCGCCCGGCCCACTGCCGCTTCGCCCTGCACCTCGAGGACTGACCCAACCGCCCCCCGGGAGAACCCGACATGACGCAACTGATCGCCCCGCTCGCCCCCGCCGACGCGCTGGGCGGCCCCTGGCCCGCCTCCGCCCGATCCGGGTCGTCCGGCGAGGTGCTGGTCGGCGGGGTCGGACTGGCGGAGGCCGCCGAACGGTTCGGCACCCCGCTGTACGTCCTGGACGAGGCGGAGGTCCGCCGCCGCGCCCGCGCGTACCGGCGCGCCCTGCCGCACGCCGAAGTCCTGTACGCCGCCAAGGCGTTCCTGTGCAGCGCGATGGCCGACTGGGTCGCCGAGGAGGGCCTGGGCCTGGACGTCTGCTCCTCCGGGGAGCTGTGGCTGGCCGTCTCGGCGGGCTTCCCGGCGGAGCGGATCCTGCTGCACGGCAACGCCAAGTCCCCGGAGGAGCTGCGGCTGGCGCGCCGCCTGCGGGTCGGGCGGATCGTGATCGACGGGCCCGCCGAGATCGCCCGCCTGGCGGCGCTGGTCGCCGCCGACGTCCCGCAGAAGGTGCTGGTCCGGGTCGTCCCCGGGATCGCCGCCGGGCACCACGCGGCGGTGCGGACCGGCGTCGGCGGGCAGAAGTTCGGCTTCCCCGTGGAGGGCGGGGACGCAGCCGACGCCATCGCCCGCGTCCTCGACCAGCCGGGCCTGGAACTGGCGGGCCTGCACTGCCACCTGGGCTCGCAGATCACCTCCGCCGAGCCGTACCTCGAGGCCGTCGACACCCTGGTGCGCCTGCTCGCCCAGGTGAGGGAGCGCCACGGCGTCGAGCTGCCCGAGCTCGACCTCGGCGGCGGGCACGGCATCCGCTACCTGCCCGGTGACGAGGAACTGGACCTCGCCGCCTTCGCCGTCGGGCTCACCGACCGCCTCGCCGTGCGCTGCGCGGAGGCGGGCCTGGAGGTGCCGCGCCTGATCGTCGAGCCGGGGCGGGCGATCGCGGGCCCGGCGGCCGTCGCGGTGTACCGGGTGCTGTCGGTCAAGCACACCGCGGACGGGCACGGCTTCGTGGCCGTGGACGGCGGCATGAGCGACAACCCGCGCCCCGCTCTGTACGGCTCCCCGTACGCGGTGCGCCTGGTGGGCCGCCGTTCGGAGGCGGGTACGGCCCGGGTGGACGTGGTCGGCCGTCACTGCGAGGCGGGGGACGTACTGGTGCGCGACGCGGTGCTCCCGGCGGACCTGCGCCCCGGGGACCTGCTGGCCGTTCCTGCGGCGGGCGCGTACCAGCTGTCGATGGCCTCCGGCTACAACCTGGTGGGCCGTCCGGCCGTGGTGGCGGTGCGGGACGGGCGGGCGCGGCTGCTGCTGCGGCGGGAGACGGTGGAGGACTTCCGGCTGCGGGAGGTCGGGCGGTAGGCTCCGTTCCGTTTTCGGACCGTTGCGCGATCGGGACGAAGCGGAGGGGAATTGGGGAACGTCCTGTCACACGAAAGCATTACAGTCTCACCATGATTCGAATGACCCGCGTTGGTGCCGTCGCGCTCGTTGGCGCCTCCGCCTTCCTGCTCACCGCCTGCAACGACGACGCCAAGAGCGACACCGCTGCCCCGACCTCGGCCGCCGCCGCGCCCACCAGCGCCGCTGCCGCCGCCCCGACCACCGCCGCCGCGGCTCCCACCACTCCCGCTGCTGCCGCCACCACCCCGGCGGCCCCCGCGGCCCCCGCGGGCGGCGCCGCCGGCACCAACACCGTGACCGTCACGGGCAAGGGCGGAGCCACCTACACCTTCGCCGAGGCCAACTGCCTGGGCGCCAAGGCCGCCAGCGGCAAGCTCGTGCTGACCGCGGAGAACAAGGGCGCCAAGAAGGGCGGCGTCATCGTCACCTTCGACGGCGCGGGCAAGATGAGCATGGTCCTGACCGACGGTGAGGACTCGAGCGCCACCGTCTGGACCGCCCAGGGCGACGTCGGCGCCTCGGCCAGCCGCACCGCCGACACGGTGAAGTTCACCAACCTGCCGGCGGCCCAGGTGACGGGCGCCACGGGCACCGCCAGCGGCTCCTTCAAGTGCGAGAGCCAGGACGCCCTGCTCTGACCCCACCGGTCGCGTAGCCACCGAGCCGCGCGGGAGGTCGGCCCGTCCGACCTCCCGCGCGGCCGTGTGTCGTGACCCGTCGCACCCCTCGTGACCCGTCGCACCCGTCGTCACCGGTCGCACCTCAGGAGCGGACGGATCCGTTCGGGTGAACTGTCGGGTCGCCGCTTCGTCTACGCTCGGTCAACCCGTCAAGCTGGGCCCGCCATTCACCTCCGGAGAGGGAGAGCCAGCCGATGACGCGTGCACTGGTCGTGGTCGACGTGCAGAAGGAGTTCTGCGAGGGCGGAAGCGTTCCCGTGGGCGGCGGGGCCGAACGGGCCCGCGCCATCGCCGAGTTGATTCGGTTGATCCAGGGCCCCGAACGGGAGGGCTGGACACGGGTGGTGGCCGGCAGCGACGGCACCGACTTCCATCCCGCCTTCGCGACCGCCGTCGAGGCCGGAGCCGTCGACGAGGTGTTCCTCAACGGCGACCGCAGCGCCTCCCAGAGCGGCTTCGAGGGCTTCTCCGAGGACGGCACCCCGCTCGCCGACTGGCTGCACGACCGGGGCGTGGACGCGGTGGACATCGTCGGCGCCGCCGTGGACCACTGCGTGAGGGCCACCGCCCTGGACGCCGTACGGGCGGGCTTCTCCACCCGCGTCCTGCTCGACCACACGGCCGGCTGCACTCCGCGCGGCATGCTCGCCGCGATCAGCGAACTGGGCGACGCGGGCGTGGAGTTGACGGGAACACCGGTGGTCGCGGTCGCGACCTGAGCCGGACCGTACCGGAACGAGCCGAACCAGGCCGAACCAGGCCGCTCAAACCGCCTCACCCGCCGAAGCCGCCTCGCCCGCCGAAGCCCGCCTCACCCGTCGAAGCGCCGCCACTCGAACCCCCGGTCGGCCAGCGGCGTCAACACGGCGCGGTGAAGAGCACCGAAGGTGACGACGGCCTCCCGCCCGTCCCCGCTGACACCCGCGATCAGTCCCGGCGCCACGTGGAAGCGCACCGCGTGGTGCGCCGGCAGGTGCGGGCTCAGCGGTACGGGCCGCAGCAGCCGCAGCAGCGGGGCCAGCAGCCCGGCCGGCGCGTTCGGCGCCCAGGCTTGGTACGGCGCCGAGTTGAGCGCCTCGTACAGGGTGAACTGGAGCAGGAAGCGGCTCAGCGGCTCCGCCTCGACGCTGCTCTCCGGCTCCCCGTGCGGGTCCTCGGTGTGCCAGACCCGGGGGTCGGCCTTGGCGGGGCCCTCCGGCGGCCAGGGGACGGACCAGTCCATCCCGCCGCCGAGCCACTCGGCGAACACCAGCCGGCCCCCGAGCGGACCGGAGGCGCGGCGCGGGCGCTCCAGCACCGGGTCGGTGAAGTCCAGCAGGGCCGGGCGCAGCCGCGCCAGCCGGTGGAAGGCTTCCAACGCCGGTGGCACCGGCCCGAGTTCGGCCGCCTCGCGGGTCGGCTCGCGGGCGGGGAACCAGCCGAGGGCGAAGGACTCCAGTGCCCGCAGCGGCAGTGCCTCCACCTCGTCCACCCAGTCGACGTCGGGCATCGGGCCGGGTGCCGGGACCGGCCGGACGAGGTCCAACAGGGCCCGGCCGAGCGGTCGTTCGAGTTGGAGGGCGACCAGTGCGGACGCGGGCGGTTCGGGCTCGGCCCTCGCCGCGACGGCCCGGCCGAGCGGCAGGCAGGCCCCGTCGAGGCGGGTGTAGACGTGGATCGGCGGCGCGGCGGAGCGGACGAACCGCGCATGCAGCCCGGTCACGGGCGCGCCGCGCAGCAGCACGGTGGCCGCGTCCTGCACGCCCTCGATCCCGGGGCCGTGGTCCCCGGCCTCGACCAGGACGACGGTCGCGTCCGCCCCGGCCGCGACCAGCGCCGTGCCCAGTGCGTACCGCTGGGCCCCGTCGCCGGCGACGGACAGCGCGGCCGCCTCGGTGATCGGGGACGGGAGCGTCGTTGTCATGCCGAGCAGAGTAGCGCCGCGCCGGGACGGGGACCGGCGCTTCGGCGGTTCGGTCGCGGACCGCCGTGGCGGGGAGGTATGCGCGGCTTCCCGGCCGCAGGGGCGGTCTTGACGGAGGGCCAGCGGCTGGCGTTTGCTGTCTCCCGCCCCGTTGGAACCTGTTCGGTTCTGGGCCTTTTTGTGTGTTTGAACGCTCGCGTGCCCTGCTCGAAGCTCCGCCCGGCGCTCACCCCCATCGCGTTCCACCCGACGCGCGCCGTTTCGTAGAGAGGAATACAATGTCACACCTTTCTCGCCGCGACCTGCTCCGATCCTCCGGAGCGGGCCTGCTCGCCCTGGCCGCCGGCGGAGCCCTCGCGGCCTGCGGCTCCGGCTCGGACGGCGGCTCCGGCGGGGACGCCGAGACGGGCACCGTCACCGTCTGGTCCTGGGCGACCGCCGCCGCCGCGCTGCGCTCGCTCGTCCCCGCCTTCGAGAAGGACAACCCGGGGATCAAGGTCGAGGTCCAGGACATCGGCGAGCCCGCCATCTGGGACAAGATCACCGTGGGCCTCGCGGCCGGCGGCCAGGGCCTCGGCGACGTCCTGCACATCGGCTGCGACTACCTGCCCGGCTACCTGGACAAGTTCCCCGGGGGCCTCGCCGACCTCTCCGCCCTCGGTGCGGATGCTCACCGGGACAAGTTCGCCAAGGGCCTGTGGCCCGTCGTCACCGGCAAGGACGGCCGCGCCCGCGCCCTGCCCTGGGAGACCAACCCGCTCGGCTTCTTCTACCGCAAGGACTACTTCGACAAGGCCGGGATCGACCCCACCACCTTCGCCACCTGGGACGACTTCATCGCCATCGCCGACCGCTTCAAGGCGGCGAACCCCGGCATCGCCCTGCTCGGCCTCAACAAGGCCGCCAACCCCGACCCCGACCTGGACTTCGTGCAGTCCCTCATGCAGCTCCAGGGCGCCTTCTACTTCGACCTCCAGGGGAAGATCACCCTCGGCTCCGAACCCGCCGTACGCGCCCTGACCATCGTCAAGCGCCTGGAGGAGGCCGGAGTCGTCACCGACACCCCCGGCGCCCACGGCTGGGTCGACCTGATGAAGACCGGCAAGCTCGCCGTCTCCCCGATGCCCGCCTGGGCCGCCCACTACATGGAGGTCAAGTTCCCGGACCAGAGCGGCAGTTGGCGCCTCGCCGAACCCCCGGCCGTCACCCCGGGCGGCAGGCGCACCGCCCTGGTCAACTCCACCCACCTGGCCGTCGCGGCCTCCAGCCCCCGCCGCCGAGCCGCCTGGAAGTTCGTCGAGTACGCGCTCACCCGGCCCGCCTCCGTCAACGCCATGTTCACCGCCGGCGGCGTCTTCCCGGCCCTCACCGAAGCCTTCGCCGACCCGATGTACTCCAGGCCCAGCGCCTACTACGGCGGCCAGCCCGTCCTGAAGACCTTCGCGGGCCTCGCCAGCGCGGGCGGCGACCCCACCAACTACTCCGGCGACTACGCCCGCGCCCTCAAACTCGCCAGCGACGCCCAGACCAAGGTCCTCCTCCGCAAGGCCGACCCGGCCGCCGTTCTCCAGGACGCGGCCAGGCAGCTCGCCCAGCAGACCGGACGCACCACCGCATGACCGCCGCCACCGCACCCGCCACCGCCACGCCCGCCGCAGGGAGAGGCGCCGCCGGGAGAGGCACCGGCAGGAGAGCCGCCGGGAGGACCGCCCGGTGGCGGCGCACCGCCCTGCCGTACCTGCTGCTCGCCCCCGCCCTCCTCACCTTCGGCGTGTTCAAGGCGTACCCGGTCGTCGACTCGCTGCTGATCTCCTTCACCACCGCGCCGGGCAGTCCCGGCCAGGGCGACGGCCTCGCCAACTACCGCCGCCTGCTGGACGATCCGCTGTTCTGGACGGCCCTGCGCAACACCGGCGAGATGCTGGTCGTCCAGGTGCCGCTGATGCTCGCCCTCGCCCTGCTCATCGCCGTCGGCCTCAACTCCGCCCTGGTGCGCTGGCGCACGGTGTGGCGCCTCGGCGTCTTCATGCCCGCCGTCACGGGCCTGGTCGCCACCGGCGTGATGTTCTCCTTCCTGCTGCGCACCCGGGACGGCGCCGTCAACCGGCTGCTGGAGGCCGTGGGCCTGCCCGCCGTCGACTGGCTCGGGCAGCCGTTCTGGGCCCGGATGGCCGTCGTCCTCGTCCTCACCTGGCACTACACCGGCTACAACGCCGTCATCTACCTGGCCGGGCTGCAGTCCATCCCCCGCGAGCTGTACGAGGCCGCGATGGTCGACGGCGCCGGACCGCTGCGCCGCTTCTCCGCCGTCACCGTCCCCGCGCTGCGCCCCGTCCTGCTGTTCACGGTCGTGCTGTCCACCATCGGCACGCTCCAACTCTTCGACGAGCCTTACGTGTTGACCGGCGGCGGCCCCGACAACGCCACCCTGACCGTCTCCATGTACCTGTACCAGAACGGCTTCCGCTACTTCGACTTCGGCTACGCCTCCGCCATCGCCTACGCGCTCACGCTGCTGGTGTCGGTGCTCGGCGCGGCCCAGATGCGCCTGATGGGGGAACGCGACCGATGAGACCGAGCAAACTGCGCGGCTGGCCGCTCACCTTCCTGCTGGCGGCCGCCACGGGCCTGTCCGTCGCCCCCTTCACCTGGCTGCTGCTCTCCACCACGCGCACGGAGAACGAGATCTTCGACTGGCCGCCCGGCCTGACGCCCGGCGGCAGCCTCGGCGACAACCTGAGCCGGCTCGACCACCGGATCGGACTGCTGCGCGTCCTCGGCAACTCCCTTCTGGTGGCGGGCTCCCAGACCCTCGGCGCCCTCATCGTCGCCCTGCTCGCGGGCTACGCCTTCGCCAAGTTCCGCTTCCGGGGCCGGAGTCTGCTCTTCGCGCTGCTGCTGTCCACCCTCGTGGTGCCCGAACAGGTCATGCTGGTACCGCTGTTCAAGATGATGATGAGCTTCGGCCTGCTCGACACCTACCAGGCGCTCATCCTGCCCGGGCTCTGCGTGCCCTTCGCGATCTTCCTGATGCGCCAGGCGCTCAGCGGCCTGCCCGACGAACTCCTCGACGCCGCAAGGGTCGACGGCGCGGGGGAGTTCCGGGTGCTGTGGAGCGTGGTCGTCCCGGTGATGCGCCCGGTGCTGGCGGCCCTCGCGATCTTCCTCTTCCTCGGGGCCTGGAACCAGTTCGTCTGGCCCCTGGTCGCCCTGCGCAGCCCGAGGATGCACACCCTGCCCGTCGCCCTCGCCACCCTCCAGGGCAACCAGAACGCCACCGACTTCGGCGCGATCCTCGCCGGAACGGCGCTCTCCACCCTGCCGATGATGGTCCTCTTCCTGGTCCTGCAACGGCAGTTCATCTCCGGCCTGCTGGCCGGCGCCACGAAAGGCTGAGCATGACCGAGCCGAGCACGACCGGGCCAGACCCGACCGGGCCGAGCACGCCCGAGCCGAGCACGACCGGGCCGAGCACGACCGGGCCCGACACCACCGACGTGGCCGAGCCCGACCTGACGGACGTCTGGGAGCCGCACGGCTCCGCCCCCGCCGACGGACTGCGCCCGCTGTACGCCGAGGGGCTGGACCTGCGGGTCAGCGGCGCGGGCACCGCGCGGTCGGTCGCGGACGGCGTCGTCGAGGTGAGCGCCGAGGGCCCCGGACAGGTGCGCATCGAATGGCGGCTGCCCTGCGTCGACGCCACCGCCCTCTGGACGCCCGAGCCGCGCGGCACCGGCTGGCTCCCCGCCGCCTGGAGCGCCCCGCGCCGCACGGGCCTGGCGGCGGGCGCCCCGATCGCCGCCCTGGTCGGCACCGGGGACGTCGCGCTGTGCGCCTTCGCCGCCGACCGGCCCGACGTCCTGGCCGGGGCCGGAGTCGTCGAGGAGACCGGCGAGTTCCGCTTCTGGGCGCAGGCCGAGCGCCGGCTCACCGTACGGATCGACACCTCCCGCCGCCACTTCGCCCGCTGCCTCGCCGACCTCACCGCCTGGTGGGGCGACGGCCGCACCGCCCGCATCCCCGACGCGGCCCGCCTGCCCGCCTACTCCACCTGGTACGCGATGCACCAGGACGTCACCCCCGAGCGCATCGAGGCGCAGGCCGCGCTCGGCAAGCCCCTCGGCCTGGACGTGGTCATCGTGGACGACGGCTGGATGACCGCCGACCGCACCCGCGGCTACGCCCACTGCGGCGACTGGGAGCCCGTCTCCCTGCCCGACACCGCCGCGCACGTGCGCCGGGTGCGCGAACTCGGCGTGCGCTACCTGCTCTGGTTCGCGCTGCCGTTCATCGGCACGGACAGCGCCGCCTACCGGAAGCTGGACGGCTACGCCCTCGCCGAGGAGCCCCAGCTGGGCGCGATCGTCGCCGACCCGCGCTACCCCGAGGTCCGCGAGTTCCTCACCGACCGGCTCGCCCGCGCCGTCGAGGAGTGGGGCGCGGACGGGCTCAAGATCGACTTCATCGACCGGTTCGCCCGCGCGGACGCGCCCACGGCGGGCCCGGAGGCGGACTGCACGAGCGTCGACGAAGGCGTGGAACTCCTGCTCGCCGCCGTCCGCCGACGGATCACCGCCGCGAACCCCGAGGCGATGGTCGAGCACCGCCAGCCGTACACGGGCCCGGGCCTGTGGCCGTACGTCACCATGGTCCGCGCCACCGACTGCCCGCTCAGCCCGCAGGAGAACCGGCAGCGCACCGTGGACCTGCGCCTCGCCGCCGGGCCCGTCCCCGTCCACTCCGACATGCTGATGTGGCACCCGGCCGAGCCGCCGGAGCAGATCGCCTGCCACCTGATCAACGTGCTCTTCTCCGTCCCCCAGGTCTCCGTCGACCTCGCCGCGCAGAGCGACGCGCAGCGCGAGGCGATCGCCTTCTGGCTCGGCATCTTCCGTGAGCACCTCGCCACGCTCCAGCTCGGCGAGCTGCGCCCGGCCCGGCCCGACCTCGGGTACCCGCTGGTGACGGCGGACCGGGAGGGGACGCGGGTGGTGGCCCGGTACGCGGCGCTGCCGGTGGACGCCTCCGGCAGCGGCTGGCACACCCTGCTGGTGGCCAACGCCGACGCCGACCCGGAGGTGCGGCTGACCGGCGGGGGCGGGGCGGCGGAGGTCACCGTGCGGGACGCCCGGGGGCGGGTCCTCCGGGAGGGTGAGGTCGAGCTGGCCCTCGCCGGGGCGATCCCGGTGCCGCGCGGAGGGCTGCTGACCGTGCGCCGCCGCTGAACGCGGTCTGGGCGCGGTCAGTGCGCGGTGCGCGGTGCACGGTCAGGGCTCGGTCAGTGCGCGGCCGGTGCGACGATCAGCTCGCCGACCAGCCGGGCGGAAGCCTCCCGCTGCTCGGCCGGGAGCCCGTCGTCGGTCACCAGGACGTCCAGTTGGTCCAGCCTCGCGAAGGAGGCCAGCCCGACCGCGTCCCACTTGGTGTGGTCGGCCACCACGACCACTCGGCGCGCGGACTGCAGGAAGCTGCGGTTGGTCTCCGCCTCGGCCAGGTTCGGGCTGGTCAGCCCGGTTTCGGCGGACAGGCCGTGGCAGCCGAGGAACAGGAGGTTGACGTGCAGCGAGCGGATCGCCTGGTCGGCCACCGGCCCGACCAGCGCGTCCGAGGGCGTGCGGACCCCGCCGGTGCGGATCACCGTCGCCGTGGCGGGGGAGCCGTCCTCGTCGGGCTGTTCGAGCAGCTCGGCGATCCGCAGCGAGTTGGTGACCACGGTGAGCCCCTCGACGGCGCGCAGGTGACGGGCGACCGCGTGCGTGGTCGTCCCGGCCGCCAGCGCGACCGCCGAACCGGGCGGGACGAGCGCGGCCGCCGCCCGGGCGATCGCCTCCTTGGCGGGCAGCTCCCAGCCCGCCTTGGTCTCGAACCCGGGCTCGCGGCTCGCCGGGGCCTCCATCCGCACGGCGCCGCCGTGCACCTTGTGCACCAGGCCCCGCCGGGCCAGCGCGTCCAGGTCCCGGCGGACGGTCATGTCGGACACGCCCAGCTCCCGGACCAGCTCGGTCACCCTCACCCCGCCGCGCGTACGGACCTGCTCCAGGATCAGCGTGCGGCGCTGCTCGGCGAGCGGTTGGGCGCTGTCGGTCATCGGAGACCCCTCCTCGGTGCTTTTCTTGTTCTATCTTGATGGATAATGTTTGGGATTGTAGCTTTTCGCTGATCATTCGGCCGTTGAGTGCCGCCGAGTGGTGTCGAGCGCCATCGAGTGCCGTCGAGGCGTCACGCAGAGGAAGAAGACCATGCGCGGGACGACCCTGCCCCAGCCCACCCCCACCGCCAGGACCGTGACCGCCCTCGCGGACGGCCGACGGCTCCTCTACTACGACCGGGGCGCCGCCGTACCCCGCGAGAGCGTCGACCGGCGGCCCCTCGACCCACCCTCCCACGGCTCCGAGGTACGCCTCGACCCGGCCACCGGCGACTGGGTCACCATCGCCGCCCACCGCCAGGCCCGCACCTACCGGCCCCCGGCCGAGGAGTGCCCGCTCTGCCCCTCCCGCGACGGCCGGCACAGCGAGATCCCGGCGGCGGACTACCAGGTGGCCGTCTTCGAGAACCGCTTCCCCTCCCTCGCCGGGCCACCCGCCGAACCCGCCTCCCGTACGGATGAGCTGTGGCGCAGCGGCCCCGGCACCGGCCGCTGCGAGGTCGTCTGCTTCACCGCCGACCACGACGCATCCTTCGCCGACCTCACCCCGGCGCAGGCCCGCCTCGTCCTCGACGCCTGGACCGACCGCACCGCCGAACTCTCCGCCCTGCCCGGCGTCCAGCAGGTCTACTGCTTCGAGAACCGCGGCGCCGAGATCGGCGTCACCCTCGCCCACCCCCACGGCCAGATCTACGCCTTCCCCTTCACCACCCCCCGCACCGCCAAGGCCGTCGCACGCGCCGCCGAACACCGCGCCGCCACCGGCCGCAACCTCTTCGAGGACCTCCTCGCCGCCGAACGCGCCCACGGCGAACGGGTCGTCCTCAGCGGAGAGCACTGGACGGCCTTCGTCCCCTTCGCCGCCCGCTGGCCCTACGAGGTGCACCTCCACCCCCACCGCCGGGTGCCCGACCTCACCGCCCTCGACGAGGCGCAGCGCGCCGAATTCCCGCACCTCTACCTCGAGTTGCTGCGCCGCTTCGACCGCCTCTTCGGCACCGGCCGCACCCCGTACATCTCCGCCTGGCACCAGGCCCCGGCCGTGGCGGGGGAGGAACTCGCCCTGCACCTGGAGCTGTTCACCATCCGGCGCGCCGCCGACAAGCTCAAGTACCTGGCCGGCGTGGAATCCGGCATGGACGCCTTCGTCAACGACGTCACCCCCGAGGACGCGGCCCGACGGCTGCGGGAGGCCACCGCATGAACAGCTTCACCGAGCTCCACGGCCACGCCCCCGAAGGGGAGTGGGCCGCCCCCGGCCGGGTCAACCTGATCGGTGAACACACCGACTACAACGGCGGGTTCGTCCTGCCCATCGCCCTCCCGCAGACCTGCCGCGCCCAGGCCCGGCGGCGCCCGGACGGGCTGCTGCGGCTCTGGTCCGCCCAGGGCGGCGGCCCGGTCACGGAACTGCGCGTCGCCGACCTCACCCCGGGCGAGGTCCCGGGCTGGGCCGCCTACCCGGCCGCCGTGGTGTGGGCCCTGCGCGAGGCCGGGTACGAGGTCGGCGGCGCTGACCTGCGCCTGGAGAGCGACGTGCCCTCCGGCGCCGGGCTCTCCTCCTCCGCCGCCCTGGAGTGCGTCGTCGCCGCCGCGTACAACGACCTGTACGGGCTGGGCCTTTCGGCGCCCGACCTGGCCCTGATCGCCCAGCGGGCGGAGAACGCCTTCGTCGGCGTGCCCTGCGGGATCATGGACCAGATGGCCTCGATGTGCTGCCGGGAGGGCTCCGCGCTCTTCCTCGACAGCCGGGACCTGACGAGCCGACAGGTCCCGATCGACCTCGCGGACGCGGGACTGGCCCTGCTCGTCATCGACACCCGCGTCAAGCACGACCTCGCCGACGGCGCCTACGCCGCCCTGCGCGCCGGCTGCGAACGCGCGGCCGCCCTCCTCGGACTGCCCGCCCTGCGCTCCCTGGCCCCCTCCGACCTGCCCGCAGCCCTTCCCCGACTCCCCGAGGACCTGCGCCCCTTGGTGCGCCACGTGGTCACCGAGAACGCCCGCGTCGAGACCGCCGTCGCCCACCTCGACACCGGAGACCTCACCGCCCTCGGCCCGATCCTCACCGCCGGCCACGCCTCCCTCCGCGACGACTACCGCGTCTCCTGCCGCGAAACCGACCTCGCCGTCGAAGCCGCACTCGCCGTCGGAGCCCATGGCGCCCGCATGACCGGCGGCGGCTTCGGCGGCTCTGTCATCGCCCTGGTCGCCGCCCCCGAGGCCGCCCGCATCGCCGCCGAGGTCACCGCGGCCTTCCACCGCGCCGCCCTCACCCCGCCCCACATCCTCACCGCCACCCCCGCCGAGGGCGCCCGCAGGATCGTCGGCTCGACCAAATCACGTGTGGTGAACGCAGGTTGATCATTTGACGGGTGCACGGGAGAGGGGCATCCGCCGGGTGGCGGATGCCCCTCCATGTCGGGCGCCCCCGTGCGTGACGCCAGACGCGGCGTCAGGAGCCGTTCGGGCGCGACCACCTGAGGCTCACCCGCAGGAACACCAGCGCCACCGCCGAGAGCCCCGCGGCCAGCCCGTAGACCGGTCCGGCGCCGGAGCCGAGCGTCGCGCCGCCGAGCAGCGAGCCCAGGCCGATGCCCGCGTAGATGCCGGAGGAGTTGAGCGAGACCACCAACGGCGCCTCCTGCGGGGCGACTTCGATCAGCCGGTGCTGCTGCGGCGGGGTCTGGCACCAGCAGCTCGCGCCCCACAGCAGGACCAGCAGGCCGACCAGCGGGACGGCGTCGGTGTCGGAGGCGGCGAGCCAGGCCAGCCCGCCGAGGGCGAGGGTCATCGCCGCGTAGCCGGTGGTCAGGACGGTGGAGGAGCCGAGGCGGTCGGTCGCCCAGCCGGAGGCGAGATTGCCGGCCACCGCGCCCAGCCCGTACAGGAAGAGCATCCACAGCACGGAGCGCTCGGGCACGTGGACGGCCGTCAGTACCGGGACGCTGTAGGCGTACGCGACGTACCCGGCGGCCATGCCGAGCACGGTCAGCGGCAGCACGGCGAGGACGGCCGGGCGGCGCAGCACGGCGAGCCGGGCGCGCAGCGGCACCCGGGGGCTGCCGGGCACCGGCGGCATGATCAGGGTCAGCACCGCCGCGACGAGCAGGCACAGGCCCGCGACGGCGCCCAGTGCGGTGCGCCAGCTCGACCAGTGGCCGGCCGCGTTGCCCAGCGGCACGCCGACGGCGGTGGCGACGGTGAGCCCGCCGACCACCACCGCCAGGGCGCGGGCGCGCTGCTCGGGGCGGACGAGGGAGGCGGCGGCCGCTCCCGCGTTGGGGGTGTAGGCGGCGGCGCCGACGGCCGCGAGCACGCGGGTGGCGAGCAGGACGGCCATCGAGGGGGCGAGCGCGGAGCCGAGGTTGGCGAGGCCGAGGACGGCGAGGGCGGCGATCAGCAGGGTCCGGCGGGGGAGCCGGGCGAGGAGGGTGGCCAGGACGGGGGAGAGGACGGCGTAGGCGGCGGCGAAGACGGTGACGGACCAGCCGGCGGTGGCCGTGGTGACGCCGAGGTCCTCGGCCATGGGCGGCAGGAACCCGGCGACCACGAAGGCGTCGGTGCCGACGGCGAAGGTGCCGAGGGCGAGGGCGAGGGTGGCGGAGAGCCTTGCAGGGGAAGCGGTTGGGGTGGACCTAATCGAGACATTGGACATCCAGGTTCTCCCGAGAACTCCGTGCGGGGGCGTGGTCGACTACGGAAGTAGTGCCACTACAGAAGTAGTTCAGGTGCGGAAGTAGTGCCGCCGGGTCCGCTCCGCGGCGCCCGCGGGTGCGGCGGCCATCAGGTCGGCCACCGTCTGGGCGGCGAGTTCGCGGCGCCAGGCGAGTTCGGCCCTGCGCATCGCGGTGGCGACGCCGCAGGGGAGGCGGAAGTCGCCGCCGGCCGCCGCGGCGCCCTCCGTGCGCTGCCGGATCTCGGTGCAGCGGAACGCCTCCTCCGTTCCCTCGATGGCGGCGACCACGTCCATGAGGGTGATCAGCTCGGGGGCCCGGCCCAGCCGGAAGCCGCCCTTGGCGCCGGGGGTGGAGGTGAGGATGCCGGCCCGGACGAGCGCCTGCAGGCGCTTGGTCAGGTAGGCGGGCGGCAGGTCGAACCAGGCCGCCAGCCGGGCCGTGGGTACGGGGTGCTCGTCGCCCAGCCAGGCCAGGGTGAGGCAGCAGTGCAGCCCCCACTCGACGCCTTCGCCCATCCTCATAACCAGGACACTACACGTCCCGGTTCACGGTCGGAAGACCGGAGGAGCGGTCCGGCGAGTGCCCGCCCGGTCAGCCCGCGCAGGTCGGGCAGAGCCCCCGGTAGGTGACCTCGGCGCCCGAGACGGCGAAGCCGAAGCGCTGCTCGGAGGGCAGCTCGGCGAGCGGGTCGCCCGTGGTGTGGACATCGCGGATGGTGCCGCAGCCCGTGCAGATCAGGTGGTGGTGGGGGTGGTGCGCGTTGGGGTCGTAGCGCTTGGCGCGCCCGTCCGTGGAGACCTCGATGACCTCGCCCAGGGTGACCAGCTCGCCCAGGGTGTTGTAGACCGTCGCCCGGGAGATCTCGGGCAGGCGCACGGCCGCCCGGGCGTGCACCTCGTCGGCGGTCAGGTGGACGTGGTCGCCGTCCAGGACCTCGGCCACGACACGCCGCTGGGAGGTCAGGCGCCAGCCGCGCCCGCGCAGCCGTTCCAGCAGGTCACTCATATCGGTTCACCTATTCAGGTCAATGGGAAGAACGGATTTTACCAACGGAGTCCGAGGTCATCCGGTTCCCGACCGGATAAGAGTTTGGTGTCGTTCTTGACCTGGATTACGTCCATCGTAGGATCAGCTCCGGCGATAGCCTAGGTAGCAGAGAAGACACCGTGATCCGCCTTGTACGGAAGGATTCCCATGTCTGACAACCACGATGCAACCGGCGAGGCGGCGAAGGCGGAAGGCTGCCCGGTGAACCACGGCCGGGCCCCGCACCCCACGCAGGGCGGCGGGAACCGCCAGTGGTGGCCGGAGCGGCTCAACCTCAAGATCCTCGCGAAGAACCCCGCCGTGGCCAACCCGCTCGGCGGCGACTTCGACTACGCGGCCGCGTTCAAGAGCCTCGACCTGCCCGCCGTCAAGCGGGACATCCAGGAGGTGCTGACCGCCTCCAAGGACTGGTGGCCGGCCGACTTCGGGCACTACGGCCCGTTCATGATCCGCATGGCCTGGCACAGCGCGGGCACCTACCGCATCAGCGACGGGCGCGGCGGCGCCGGCGGCGGGCAGCAGCGCTTCGCGCCGCTCAACAGCTGGCCCGACAACGCCAGCCTGGACAAGGCCCGCCGGCTGCTCTGGCCGGTGAAGAAGAAGTACGGCCGCGCCCTCTCCTGGGCCGACCTGATCGTCCTCACCGGCAACGTCGCCCTCGAGGGCATGGGCTTCGACACCTTCGGCTTCGGCGGCGGCCGCGTCGACGAGTGGGAGCCCGACGAGGACGTCTACTGGGGCCCCGAGACCACCTGGCTCGGCGACGAGCGCTACACCGGCGACCGCGAGCTGGAGAACCCGCTCGCCGCCGTCCAGATGGGCCTCATCTACGTCAACCCCGAAGGCCCCAACGGCAACCCGGACCCGATCGCCGCCGCCCGCGACATCCGCGAGACCTTCGCCCGGATGGCCATGGACGACGAGGAGACCGTCGCGCTGATCGCCGGCGGCCACACCTTCGGCAAGACCCACGGCGCCGGCCCGGCGGACAACGTCGGCCCCGACCCCGAGGCCGCGCCGATCGAGCAGCAGGGCCTCGGCTGGAAGAGCACCTTCGGCACCGGCGTCGGCGGCGACGCGATCACCAGCGGCCTCGAGGGCACCTGGACCGCCACCCCGATCACCTGGGACAACAGCTTCTTCGAGACGCTGTTCGGCTACGAGTGGGAGCTCACCAAGAGCCCCGCCGGCGCCAACCAGTGGAAGCCCAAGGACGGCGCCGGCGAGGGCACCGTCCCGGACGCCCACGACCCGTCCAAGCGCCACGTGCCGATCATGCTCACCACCGACCTGTCGCTGCGCTTCGACCCGGTCTACGAGCCCATCTCCCGGCGCTTCCTGGAGGACCCGGCGGCCTTCGCCGACGCCTTCGCCCGCGCCTGGTACAAGCTCACCCACCGCGACATGGGCCCGGTCGTGCGCTACCTCGGCCCCGAGGTCCCCGCCGAGCAGCTGCTCTGGCAGGACCCGCTGCCCGCCGTCACGTACCAGCAGATCGGCGCGGCCGAGGTCGCCGACCTCAAGCGCCGCATCGCCGCCACGGGCCTGTCCGTCTCCGAACTGGTCTCCACCGCCTGGGCCGCCGCCTCCTCCTTCCGCGTCAGCGACAAGCGCGGCGGCGCCAACGGCGGCCGCATCCGGCTCCAGCCGCAGATCGGCTGGGAGGTCAACGAGCCCGACCGCCTCGCGGGCGTGCTGCGCGCCCTCGAGGGCGTCCAGCAGGAGTTCAACGCGCAGTCCGGCGACATCCAGGTCTCCCTGGCCGACCTGGTGGTGCTGGCCGGCGGCGTCGGCGTCGAGCAGGCCGCCCGCGCGGCGGGCCTGGCCGTCGAGGTGCCGTTCGCGCCCGGCCGCGTGGACGCCCCGCAGGAGCTCACCGACGTCGAGTCCTTCGCCGCCATGGAGCCCAGGGCGGACGGCTTCCGCAACTGGGTCGGCAAGGGCAACCGGCTCCCGGCCGAGTACCTGCTGCTCGACAAGGCGAACCTGCTGAACCTCAGCGCGCCCGAACTGACCGTCCTGGTCGGGGGCCTGCGCGTGCTGGGCGCCAACCACCAGCAGTCCTCGCTCGGCGTGCTCACCGACACGCCCGGCGTGCTGACGAACGACTTCTTCGTCAACCTGCTGGACCTGGGCACCAGTTGGAAGGCCACCAGTGAGGCGGCCGACACCTTCGAGGGCCGGGACGAGTCGGGCAAGGTCCGCTGGACCGGCAGCCGGGCGGACCTGGTGTTCGGCTCCAACGCCGAACTGCGGGCCGTGGCCGAGGTGTACGCCTCGGACGACGCCAAGGAGCAGTTCGTGACGGACTTCGTCGCGGCCTGGGTCAAGGTCATGAACGGGGACCGGTACGACCTGGTGTGATCCGCTGCGGTCGATCGTGACGGCGGGAGCCCGGCTCGGGCTCCCGCCGTCACGGCGTTCTGCGTCTGCGTTCCACGCCTGCGTCTGCGTTCTGCGCCTGGGTTCTGCGCCTGGGTTCTACGCCTGGGACGAGCCCACGCTGACCAGCCCCGTCTCGTAGGCGGCGACCACCACCTGGGCGCGGTCGCGCAGGCCGAGCTTGGCGAGGATGCGGGCGACGTGCGTCTTCACCGTCGCCTCCGACAGGCCCAGCCGGGCGGCGAGTTCGGCGTTGCTGAGCCCGCGCGCGAGCAGCGTGGTCACCTCCAGCTCGCGCGGGGTGAGCGTGGCCAGCTCCCGGTGCGGGGCCGAGGCCGCGTCGGGGCCGGTGTCCGGGCGGGCGAAGCGCTCCACGAGCCGGCGGGTGATCGCGGGGGCGAGCAGCGCGTCCCCGGTGCGCACCAGGCGGACGGCGGCGGCCAGGTGCTCGGGGGTGACGTCCTTGAGCAGGAAGCCGCTCGCCCCGGCGGCCATCGCCGCGTACACGTAGTGGTCCAGGTCGAAGGTGGTCAGCATGATGATCCTCGGCGGCTCCTGGCCCGCGGGTCCGGGGTCGGCGAGGATGCGCCGGGTGGCCTCCAGCCCGTCCAGGCCGGGCATCCGGATGTCCATCAGCACCACGTCCGGCCGGGTGCGCCGCACCGCCGCCACGGCCTGCTCGCCGTCCTCGGCCTCGGCCGTCACCTCGATGCCCTCGGACTCCAGGATCAGCCGGAACCCAGTGCGGACCAGGGCCTGGTCGTCGGCCACCACCACGCGCAGCGCGCTCATGAACTCTCCAACGGGATCAGGGCTTTGACGCGGTAGCCGCCGCGGGTGCGGGGGCCGGTGTGCAGGGTGCCGCCGTAGACGGCGAGGCGTTCGCGCAGGCCGAGCAGGCCCCTGCCGTTGCCGGTGGAGGCGGCGCCGGTGCGGCGTCCGCCGGTGTCGGTGACCTCCACCCGCAGCCGGTCGGCGGCGTACTCGACCGTCACGGAGGCTTCGGCGCCGCCCGCGTGCTTGACGGTGTTGGTCAGGGCCTCCTGGACGACGCGGTAGGCCGTCAGTCCGACCCCGGGCGGGACGGGCCTCGGCTCGCCTCGGACGGTCAGGGCCACCGGCAGACCGGCCCGCCGGACGCCCTCGACCAGGGCGTCGAGCCGGTCGAGGCCCGGCTGCGGGCTCAGGTCCGCGCTGCCCGCCGGGTCCTCCTCCGAGCCCGCCTCGATCGTCAGCAGGCCCATCACGTGCCGCAGTTCGGTCATCGCCGCCCGGCCTCCGGCCTCCACCGCGGCCATCGCCTCGCGGGCCCGGTCCGGCGCCGTGTCCAGGATCTTGCGCGCGGCGCCGGCCTGGATCGTCATCATGCTCACGTTGTGCGTCACCACATCGTGCAACTCCCGCGCGATGCGCGCCCGTTCGAGCTCCACCGCGCGCTCCAGGGCCGCCAGCTGGGCGCCCTCCAGAGCGGAGCGCCGCTCCCGTTCCTCCTCCACCCGGCGCCGCCACATCCGCAGCTCCCAGGCCACCGCGAACACCGGCACCAGTACCAGGACGGCGATCACGCCGTTGGGGAAGTGCGGCAGCTTCGCCGACGTGAACAGCAGGACCAGGGCGGCGGTGGCGGCGGCCAGTCCGGACAGCACCGGCCAGAGGCGGCGCCCGTACGCGGCGGCGCTGTACGCGGCGATGATCACCGCCTCGCCCATCGTGTACGCGATGTCCTCGGAGGTGTGCCGCACCAGGAGCGCGCCCGCCACCACCGCCACCAGCACCGCCAGCGGGTGGCGCCGCCTCAGCACCAGCGGCAGCGGCACGAACGGGACCAGCAGCCGCAGCCAGGTAGCCTCCCCCGGCCCGTGCACGATCGAGGCGTAGCGGCCGCCGACCGTCGCCAGGAACAGCGCCACGGCCGCGTCGAAGGCGAAGCCGCGCGCCGTCACGGGCCGGGGCGCGGGGGCCATGTCGGGGTCGGGGCGGGCGGCCGCCAGCAGCCGTCGCACCGTCGGATGGTTGATCACCGGGACATTGTGGCGGTCCGGCCGCGCCCGGCACAGCCCGGCGGTCGGCGGCGGCCCGTACACCCGGCGACTACATCGCAGGGATGACGGCGCGCGGCGTACCTCCGGCGCGGTACGGAATGTGCCGACGGCGGCGGACGCGGGGGCGGGCCGTCCGTCCGTACCTTCGTCCTCGTCGAGTGGAGACGGGTCGAGACGGGCCGGGCCGGATGGGCCCGGGTCAGCTGAGGAGCGGGGACATGAGCAGCGGGGACATGAGGAGCGGGGACATGAGCAGCGAGCCGGTGATCGAACTGAGCGGCGTCAGCCGCCACTACGAGGGGGCGCGGGCGGCACTGGACGAGGTGTCGCTGACGGTGCGGGCGGGGGAGTCGGTGGCCGTGCTCGGGCCATCCGGCAGCGGGAAGTCGACCCTGCTCAACCTGGTGGCCGGGCTGGACCGGCCGAGCGCGGGCACGGTGACCGTCGCCGGGACGCGGGTGGACCGGCTGGGCGAGGCGGGTTCGGCCCGCTTCCGGCGCGGGACGATCGGCATGGTGTTCCAGTTCTTCAACCTGCTGGACGACCTGACGGTGGCGGACAACGTGGTGCTGGCCGGCGAACTCGCCGGAGTCCCGCGAGGCGAGGCCCGGCGGCGGGCGGGGGAGCTGCTGGAGTCCCTCGGCATCGAACGCCACGCCCGCGCCCACCCCGGGCGGCTCTCCGGCGGCGAGCGCCAACGCGTCGCGGTGGCCCGGGCGTTGATGAACGACCCGGCGCTGCTGCTGGCGGACGAGCCGACCGGGGCACTGGACTCCGCCTCCGGCGAGGACGTCAAGGAGCTGCTGCGCGAGCTGCACCAGGACGGGCAGACGATCCTGCTGGTCACCCACGACCTGGCGCTGGCCCGGGACTGCGCCACCCGCACGGTGCGGATGCGCGACGGCCGGGTGGAGTCGGACTCCTCGGAGGACTCCTCGGCGGTGGCGGCATGAGCGCGCTGGGGAGGGTCGTGCGCGCCGGGGTGCGCAGGCGGCGGACGCAGTCGGTCGCGGTGGGGCTGGCCGCCATGGTCGCCACCACCTGCTCGGTGCTGGGTGGTTCGCTGCTGGTCGCCTCGCAGGCGCCCTTCGACCGGGCCTTCGACGGGCAGCACGGCGCCCACCTCACCGCCCGCTTCGACGGCTCCCGGACGAGCGCCGAGAAGCTCGCCGCCACGGCCCACGCGCCCGGCGTGGCGCAGGCGGCGGGCCCGTACCGCACCGTCACCGTCGACCCGGAGCCGGTCGCGCCGAAGATCCCGATCCCGGCCGGGATGTCGATGTCGCCGATGACGGTCGCCGGCCGGGCCCAGCCTGCCGGAGAGGTCGACAACGTCACCCTGGACCAGGGGACTTGGCCGAAGGGCCCGGGCGAGGTGGTGATCGACCTCGGGTACCGCGACCTGAACGTGGACCTCGGCGACCTCCTGCGCGTGCCCGGCCTGCCGGGCGCGCCCACCCTCAGGATCGTCGGCTTCGCCCGGTCCGTCAGCCGCACCGCCGACGCCTGGGTGCGACCGGAGGGCCTCGCCGCCCTCACCGCGCCGGGCACCACCCCCGGCTACGAGATGCTCTACCGCTTCACCGACGCCTCCACCGCCGCCGCGATGGACGCCGACCGCGCCGCCGTGACCGCCGCCGCCCCCGCCGGGGCGCTGGCCGGCGCGCAGTCCTGGCTCGACGCCAAGCAGGGCTCGGACCGCAACACCGCGCTGTTCCTGCCGTTCATGGTCGCCTTCGGCCTGCTGGGCCTCGCGATGTCCGTCCTGGTCGCGGGCAACGTGGTGGCCGGCGCCGTCGGCACCGCCACCCGCAGGATCGGCGTACTCAAGGCCCTCGGCTGCACCCCCGCCCAGGTGGTGCGCGCCTACGTCGCCCAGGCGCTGGTCCCGGCGGCGATCGGCACCGGGCTCGGGGTCGTGGCGGGCAACCTGCTCACCATCCCGGTCCTCGCCACCACCGGCCGGCTGTACGGCACCAGCGCCTCGGCCCTGTCCCCCTGGGTGGACGCGGCCGTCGCGGGCGGCACCCTCGCCCTCGTCGCGCTGGTCGCCTGGGCGGCGGCCGCCCGCGCCGGACGGCTGCGCACCGTCGACGCGCTGGCCGTGGGCCGTACGGCGGGCGCCACCCGGCGGGACGCGTTCGCCCGGTGGGTGGCGGCGCTGACCGCACGGCTGCCGCTGCCACGGCCGGTGGGCCTCGGCCTGGCCCAGCCGTTCGCCCGACCGGCCCGCGCCGCCGGGATGCTCGCGGCCGTGCTGTTCGGCACGGCGGCGGCGACCTTCGCGGTGGGCATGGGCGGCACGATGTCCTGGGTGCAGGGGGCCAAGAACCACGGCACCGAGGACGTGGTCGTCCAAGCCGTCCATTCGCACGGGGCGCCCGGTTCGCAGGCTCCCGGTTCGGAGGCGCCGTCGAAGCTCCCGTCGGACCCGGCCGCCGTGAACGCTGCCGTGAACGCCGCCCTGGCCGCCCAGCCCGGCACCGGCGCCACCTACAGCATCGCCACCGAGGACGTCCTCGTCCCCGGGGTCGCCGGGGCCACCACCGTCACCGCCTTCGCGGGCGACTCCTCCCGGGCGGGGTACAAGATCGTCTCCGGCCGCTGGTTCCAGGGCCCCGGCGAGGCCCTCGCGCCCTCCACCTTCCTCACCGAGGCCGGGCTGAAGGTCGGCGACCGGGTCGGCTTCACGGACCACGGGCGGACCGTCACCGTCCGCCTCGTCGGCGAGGTCTTCGACCCGCACACCCAGACCAACGAGCTGCTCACCGACGCCGCGAGCTACCCCGTCGGGACGGCGCCCGCGCCGCACCAGTGGTTCGTCCAGCTCAGGCCCGGCACCGACCAGGCCCGCTACACCGCCGCCCTGCGCGAGGCGCTGGCCCCGCAGGGCCTGACCGCCGGAACGGGCGAGACGCACTCGGCGGACTCGATCATGGCGCTGAACTCCCTCACCGCGACGCTGACCGTCCTGCTGGTCCTCGTCGCCGGGCTCGGGGTGTTCAACACCGTCGTCCTGGAGATCCGCGAACGCACCCGGGACATGGGCGTCACCAAGGCCCTCGGCATGACCCCGGCGCAGACCGCCGGCGTCGTCCTCTCCTCCGTGCTGCTGGTCGGCGCCGTGGGCGGAGCCGTCGGCCTGCCCGTCGGGCTGCTGCTGTACGGGCTCACCGCGCCCGCCATGGGCCACTCCGCCGGGCTGAACTTCCCGGCCGAAGCCCTGGACGTGTTCGGCACCCCGCTGCTGACCGCCCTCGCCCTCGGCGGGGTGCTGATCGCCCTGCTCGGCGCCCTGCTCCCGGCCGTACGGGCGGCGCGCTCGCGGACGGTGGACGCGCTGCGGGCGGAGTGAGGGCGCGTCCTCGGGCATGGCGGGGCGGGAGGCGGGTAGGCGACCCGAAGGGGGGACGCCACCCGCCTCCCGTCCGTGGAGCGATCATGCAGTTCGAACTCCTCAACCCGAACTCCGCCTACCCCCGGGCGACCCTGGTCGACCCGCCGCCGAACGGCTACCTGCACCTGGCCGGCGCGGTGGCCCCGCCGAGCGGGCCGCCCCTCGTCCGTACCGTCCCCGCACGCAGCGCCCTGCTCGACCGGCTCAAGCCGCTGGCCACCGCCCTGCAGGGGCACCCGGCGGTGCGGCGGGTCACCGTCTACCGGGCGCTGGTGGTGCCGCCGCCCGGCGGCTACGCCCGCCAGCCGCGCTTCCACCCGGCGCGCTTCGACGTGGCCGTCCTCGTCGAGACCGACACCCCCGAGGACCTCGGCCCGGTCGCCGACGGCGAGGCGTACGGGGAACTCCGCGCCACCCTCACCGCCGCCGCCTCCGACACCCACGAACTGCGGGCCCGCTGCACCCGCTCGCTCGGCGAGGTGGACCACAGCCGGGCGGGGCTGTTCCTGTTCAACCACTTCGTCGCCGAGGACCGCGCGGTGGCGCTGGAACTGTGGGACCACCTGGCCGGCTGGTACGTCAGCAAGACGGGGCTCGACAACTCCACCCTGCTCGAACCGCTGGACGGTGCCGACTCGGACTACGTGTTCGTCAACCACGCCCGCTGGGACACCAGCACCCTGGGACTGCTGCTGCGGCAGGTGAGCCGGCCGAGCTTCCGGTGGTACGTGCAGCAGAACCTGCTGGTCAACCGGGTGGGCTCGATGCCCGTGCTGTACCGGATGACCTGAGGGTTCCGGGAGGGCGGGGAGGCTTCAGGGCGGGCTCAGGGCGGGCTCGGGGCGGGCTCGGGGCGTGCGGATCCCGCCCGGGCCGGAACTACGGAAGTAGTGCCACTACTCGCGTAGTGCCACTACTTCCGTAGTGGCACTACTGGCGTAGTGCTAGCCCTTCTCCGCAGCCTCCTCCGCCGCCCTGACCTCCTCGGCGAAGGCGTTCGCGTCGAGGCGTTCCACGGTGGCCCCGTGCTTGGCGGCCAGCTCGTCCGCAGGGTCGGGGGAGTGCTCGACGGCCTCCACGGCGATCAGCGCCCCGCCGTCGGGGACGCGCGGGGAGAGCACGATCAGGGCCGCGCCGCCCTCGGTGGCGGCGTGCTCCTCGGCGGCGTTGCCGAGCGCCGCACCGGCGGCGAAGCCGAGCAGGACGCCGACCGGGCCGCCCAGCAGCCCGACCAGGCCGCCCAGCACGCCCGAGCCGACGGTGGCCACACCGGCGCCCTTGGTGAAGGTGTCCTCGACCTCCAGCAGGCCCTCGGTGCTGCGCTCCATGGCCGCCGCGAACCGCAGGCCGGGCAGGTGCCGGGCCTCCTCGAAGGCCGGGCGCCAGCCGGCGGCGTCCGGGAAGGTCAGCAGGACGACGTGGTGGCGGTCGCTCATCGCACTCCGATCGGGCCGGGGCAGGGGTGGTTTCCATCCTGGCCCGCCGTGCCCTCGGCGGCCACAGGAGGCTGCGGCTGCCCCGGCGTGAACGCTTCAAACGTGAAGGCCGGGTTATGGCTGCCGCACCACGGGGTTTCCGGACAGGTGTACGGCGCCCGGCGGCTCCGGTGGCACTTCCGAGTGGCCGCCGTGACAGGACGCCTGGCAGGTCGAAGGCGGTGAAGGGGCGTTAGTTCGATCGTGGCCGAAATCCTGTACGGCCGTGGGCGCGACCCTGGTGCCGCCGGTGGGGCGGTGCGAGTATCCGGCGCGGCACGACCGTGCCCGTACCCGAACGTCTGAAGGAGGCACCATGCAGCCCACGGCCGACCAGGTCCGCGCGCTCAGGGACGAGGACTTCCGGCTCACCCTCGCCCAGGGAGGCCAGGCCGCCCACCCGGCCGGAGACCTCTCCGACGAGCTGTACGTGACCGCAGCCGTTCAGTCCGGCACCTGTGGCGGCTGGAGCAGCTGCGCGCACGTCTGCAGCTTCTGAGCCGGGTCCATCGCACACCCCTTCGGACAGCAGGGAAGGAAGCGGCATGACGCCCACCACCACGCAGGTCCGCGCGCTCCAGGACGAGGACTTCCGCCTCGGCCTCGGCGCCGGCGAGATCGCCCACCCGGCCGGCGACCCGGCGGACGAGGTGTACCTGAGCGCGAGCAAGCAGCTCAACACCTGTGAGTACCCGTCCAGTTGCTGGCGGATGTGCAGCACCTGACGGGCCCGCCCCACCCGGCGGTGCGCGCCCATGGGCCCGCACCGCCGGACCCGCATCCGGCATCGAACGCCGGCCGTGAACCCCGGTATCGAGAAGAAGGGCCGCACCGCCCGTGGTCGACACGTCCGCACTCCGCCGCGCCGCCGTCAGGGCCCTCCCGCTCGCCGCCCGGGGCGCCGCCCCCGCCGGTTCGGGGGCGGACCGGGACCGGGAGCGCGCACGGCGGGTCCTCGACCGCTGGCGCGCCCAGGGGCCCTTCGACAGGCCCGGCTGGTTCGACCGCCGGCTCGCCGCGGACGGCCTCGACCAGGACGGGCTGCTCGCCCTGCTCGCCGAGAGCCCGGACTCCCTCGCCGACCGCCTCGGCACCCCCGAGTGGGCCGTCCGCCTCGCCGACGCCTTCGAAGCCGGGCTCACCCTCGACGTCCCCGAGGACCACGCCTTCGCCCGGATCGCCGCCCCCGCCCTCGCCGCCGCCCGCGACCGGCTGCGCGCGGGCCTCGCCGCGCTCCCGGCCCTCGCCCCGCTCGGCACGCCCGAGGAGCTGGCCGCCCTCGTCCTGCCCGCACTCACCGAGGCCGCTCACGCCATTGCCGTCCGCACCGTCATCACGGAGCTCCACATCGCCCGCCTCGGCGGCGAGTTGACCGGCGACACCCCCGAGGCGCGCTACCGCGACTTCCTCGACCGGCTCACCGCACCCGACCGGTCCGTCCGCCTCCTCGCCGACTACCCCGTGCTCGCCCACCGCCTCGCCACCGGCGCCGACCAGTGGGCCGACACCTGCCTCACCCTCTACCGCCGCCTGGCCGCCGACCTCCCCGCCCTCACCGCCACCTTCGCGGACGGCCGCCCGCCCGGCCGCCTCGCCGAACTCGCCACGGGCCTCGGCGACCCCCACCGGGGCGGCGCCACCGTCAGTTGCCTGCGTTTCGAGGACGGCACCCGGATCGTCTACAAGCCCCGCCCGCTCGGCGCCGAGACCCACTTCCAGCACCTGCTGCACTGGCTCAACCCCAAGCTGGCCCTGCCGCTGCACGACCTCACCCACCTCGGCCGCGACGGCTACGGCTGGGTCGCCTTCGTCACCGCCGAACCGGCCCGCGACGACGCCGAGTTGAGCGCCTTCTACCACCGCGCCGGGGTGCTCGCCGCCCTGCTGTACGTCCTCGACGCCGTCGACTGCCACGCCCAGAACCTCCTCGCCGTCCGCGACCAGCCCGTCCTGATCGACCTGGAGGCCGTGCTCCACCCCGACCTGCCCGAGCCCGAGAAGGACCTCTCCCAGGCCGAACGCCTCGCCCGCCACCAGGCCCGGCACTCGGTGCTGCGCTCCGGCCTGCTGCCCGAACGGATGTGGGACGAGGGCAACGGCGGCGCCGACCTCTCCGCCCTCGGCTGGGACCCGGACAGCCTGCCGCCGCGCCCCGCGCCCGTCCTCGTCGACCAGGGCACCGACCAACTCCGGCTGGAGTACCGGCGCATGCCCGTCCGGGCGCCCGGAAGCCGCCCCGTCCCGCCCGGCCGGAAGCTGCGACTGGCCGACCACGTCGAGCAGTTGGAGGCCGGATTCACCGAGGCGTACCGGCTGCTCGCCGCCCACAGGGCCGAAGTGCGCGATCTGGTACGGGCGTTCGGACCGGACGAGACCCGGATGCTGCGCCGCGACACCTTCGAGTACCGCAGCCTGCTCGCCACCGCCTGCCACCCCGACCTGCTGCGCGACGGCCTCGACCAGGACCGCCACCTCGACCGCCTCTGGGCCCTCGCCGCCTGGGAGGAACACGCCCTCGCCTACCTCGACCACGAGCGCGCCGACCTCTGGCGCGGGGACGTGCCCGTCTTCACCATCCGCCCCGACGGCACCGAGGCCCGCAGCGGCACCGGCGCCGTCGTCCCCGGTGTCACCGACCGGCCGGTGCTCGACCTCGCCCTCGCCAAGGTCGACGCCCTCGGCGAGGAGGACCTCGCGCGCCAACTGCGGCTGCTGCGCCTGTCGGTGACCACGGCGGACGGCGCCCGCGAGCCGCGCCGCTCCCCGGCCGTCGTGGCCTCCGCGCCCCGGGAGTCCAGCGACGGGAAGCTGGCCGAACGAGCCCTGGCCAAGGCCGTCGAGGCTTCCGGCCTGCTGCTCGCCGAGGCGTTCCGGGGCGAGGCCGACCTCGCCTGGGTCGGCCCCAACTGGACCCCGCCCGGCCGCTGGGCGCCCGCCGAACTCGGCCCCGACCTCTACAGCGGCACGGCCGGAGTCACCCTCTTCCTCCACCAACTCGCTCTCGCCACCGGCGAGTCCGAGCACAGGGCCGCCGCCACCGCCGCCGAGACCACCCTGCGCCACCAGGTCCGCCGCCGGGCCGACCGCCTCGGCGGGGGCCTCGCCGGGACGGGCGGCGTGCTCTACGCCCTCGCCCACCTCGCCGCCCACCACCCGGACTCCGAGCTGGAGGAGCTGGCCGGGACGGTCCTGCGGCGGATCGTCGAAACCGCCGCCGAGGACGAGCACCACGACCTCGTCGCCGGAAACGCCGGCACCGTCGGGGGCCTGCTCGCCTGGGAGGCCGTCCGCCCCGGCCCCGCCGTCACCGACGCCCTGGCCGCCTGCGCCGACCGTCTGGCCGAGGCAGCCGTCCCGCACCCCGAGGGCGGCGTCGGCTGGCTGCCCGCCTCCCTCGCCGGCACCGTCACCCGCCCGCTCGCCGGGTTCGCCCACGGCGGCTCCGGCATCGCCTGGGCCCTCGCCCACGCCGCCCACCGCCTCGGCGACGCCCGTCCGGCCGAACTCGCCCTCGCCGCCGTCGCCTACGAGCGCACCCTCTACGACGCCGGCGCCGGCAACTGGCGCGACGTCCGTGAGGACGGCGGGCCCGACGCCCCCGGCTACCCCGCCCTGTGGTGCCACGGCGCGGCCGGGGTCGCGCTCGCCCGCACCGAACTCGCGCGGCTGCTGCCCGACGCGGCCGAGGCGCTGCTCGCCGAACGCGACACCGCCGCCGAGACCGTGCTGCGCGAGGGCTTCGGCTCCAACTTCTCCCTCTGCCACGGGGATCTGGGCAACCTCGACACCCTCCTCCTCGCCGGCCCCGCCTGGCGCCGCCCCGCACTGGCCCGGGCGGGAGCCACGCTGGACGCCCTCGACGCCCGAGGCTTCGTCTGCGGCCTCCCGCACGGCGCCCACAGCCCCTCCCTGATGGTCGGCCTGGCGGGCATCGGCCACGGCCTGCTGCGCCTGGCCGCACCGGCGACCACCCCGGCCCTGCTCGGGCTGGAGCCCCCGCGCTGACCGAGAGACCGGTACGGAATCGAACATCGAGGACCCTTCCGATGATCGAAAGCCACCAACCCGCCGTCCCCGACACGGAATCGCCCGGATCGAGTGAGACCGGCGAAGACACGCCGGGAGGCCCCGCGCCGCGCTGCCAGGATCGGGGTCCGCACCGGCGGCCCTGAGCTCCCGTCGACCAACTCCCGTCGTCCCTCGGGCGATCAGGGCTGCCCGCGTGCGGACCCGCCCCGGCCGCGAGGCCGCCGTACCAGGGAACAGGGAGCACTGTGTCCGAGCAGATCGTGCGTTCCGAGAAGGCCGAGAATCCCGAGAAGGCCGAGAACCCCGACAAAGCCGAGAATCCCGAGCACCCCGCGCAGCCCGAGGACGAGAAGGAGCACGAGAGGGAGCACGAGAAGGAGCACGAGGAGGAGCTGCGCCTGCGCTACCCCGGCGACCGCAGGGCCGCCGCGGCCGCCTCCATGTCCGCGAGCGCGATGATGCGCCGCCTGCCGCACCTGGTCCGCCGCGCGCTGGGCCTGGCCTGGGCGGCGGACCGAACCTCCACCGCGCTGCTGCTGGTCTGCCAGGCGCTCGCCGGAGTCTTCGGCGCGCTGGCGCTGTACGCCACCACCGGCACGCTGAACGCCCTGCTGGTCGCCGGGCCCGTCACCGACCACCTGCGCACCGCCGCGCCCTCGCTGGCGCTGCTCACCGCATCCGCCGCGCTGCGCGCCGTCCTCGGCATCGCCGTGGTCGGCCTCTCCGGCCGGGTCTCGCCCAGGATCACCCGGGAGGCGGAGCTGGCCCTGATCGCCGCCGGGTGCGCCGCCGAGCTGGAAGCCTACGACGAGCCCGCCTACAACGAGCAGTGGGAGGCGGCGGACCGGGGCTCCTCCACCACCCCCGACCTGCTCTCCACCGCCCAGGACGTGATCGCCTCCACCGTCTCGCTGGCCGCCGCCGCGGGCGTCCTGGCCACCCTGCACCCCTGGCTGGTGCCGCTGCTGCTGCTCGGCTCGGTGCCCACCGGCGTGGGGGCCGTGCGCACCGCCCGCATCCACTACCTGGCGGCGGTCACCACCAACGAGGAGCGCGGCGCGCTGCGCGTCTACCGCTGGTTCCTGATCGACAAGACCCGGGCCGACCAGGTGCGTTCGGACCAGGTGCCGCCCTTCCTGATGGCCAAGTACCGCCGCGCCGAGGCCAAGATCGTCGCCGCCTCCGACCGCGCCACCCGGGAGGCCACCAGGGTCTCGCTGCTGGCCGCGCTGGGCACCGGCGCCGGCAGCGCGCTGATCTGGGGCGCGCTGCTCTACCTGGTCGCCAGCGGACGGATCGACCTGGCCGCCGCCGGAACCGCCACCTTCGGCCTGCGTACGGCCGCCACCGGGCTGCACGGCCTGGTCGGCAACGGCGCCCGGCTCTACCGGATGGGCCTCTACCTGGACGACTACTTCACCTTCCTCGACGAGGCCGGCGGCCACCGCATCCGGCGCGGTTCCGTGGTGCCCGCCGCCCCGCAGTGCGTCGAGGTCCGCGACCTGGTCCACGCCTACCCGGGCGAGCAGCAGGAACCGGCCCTCGCCGGGGTGAGCATGAGCCTGCGGGCCGGGGAGATCGTCGCCGTGATCGGGCAGAACGGCAGCGGCAAGTCCACCCTGCTGAAGCTGCTCTCCGGCCTCTACCTGCCGCAGTCCGGCCGGATCACCTGGGACGGCGTGCCGGTGGAGGAACTGGACGCGGACGGCATGTGGTCCCGGGTCGCCCGGGTGCCGCAGGAGTTCGCCCGCTGGCCGCTGGGCGCCGCCGAGAACGTCCACCTGGGCCACCTCACCGACCAGGTGATGGCCGACGTCGAACGGGCCGCTGCCCGTACGGGCTTCGACGAGATCGTCGCCCGGCTGCGCTCGGGCTGGCGCACCCTGCTCGCCCAGGGCTGGTGGGGCGGCGCGGAGTTGAGCGGCGGCGGCTGGCAGCGCGCGGCCGTGGCCCGGGCGCTGTACCGGACGGTTCGCAGCCCGGGCCTGCTGATCCTCGACGAGCCGACCTCCGACCTCGACCCGCGCGCCGAGCACCGCATCCTGCACGCGCTGCGCTCCCTCGCCCCGGGCCGGATCACGCTGCTGGTCACCCACAACATCGCCAACGCGGCGGTGGCGGACCGGGTGATCGTGATGGACCGGGGCCGGATCGTCCAGACCGGCACCTGGGCCGAGCTGGCCGCCCGCCCGGACGGGCTGTTCCGTGAACTCCTGGACCTCCAGCGGGACCGGGGCCTGCCCGCCCAGCGCGGGACGGCGCACTGACGGGTGCGCCCCGGACGGTCGTGGCCGTCCGGGGCGCTGCGCTCAGCCTTGCTGCCTGTGCTCAGTCCTTGGCCGGCCCGTGCTCAGCTGCTGGTCAGGGCGGTGCGCAGGAGCGGCAGCAGCCGCTCCCAGTGCCGCCGCAGCCCGGCGGCGTCGAAGGCGTAGGTGTCGGCCATGGTGAAGCCGTGCTGGGTGTCGGGGTAGATCTCGGAGGTGTGGTCGACGCCCGCGGCCTTGAGGGCCAGGTCGAGCTCCTCGAGGGCCTCGGGCGTCACATCGCCCGCGGCGTGCCCGAAGTGCGCCTTCGCGGTGAGCCGCTCGAAGGTCTCCGGCCCGTCCGCCGCGACGGGGGCGTGGAACGCGGCGACGGCCGCCACCCGCTCGGGGTGTGCGGCGGCTGCGCGCACCGCCAGGAGGCCCCCGAAGCAGTAGCCGGTCACCCCGACGGGGCCGGGCTCGACCTCGGGCCGCGCGGCCAGGAACCCGAGGAACGCCTCGGCGTCGGTGAGGGACTGCTCACGGGTGTGCGCCATGATCAGCGGCATCACCCGGGCGACGACGGTCTCCCGCTCCTCCCCGCCGATGTAGGAGGGGATCTCGACCACCGGCGTGGCGCCGTCGCGGTGGAGGTAGTTGGGCACGAGCACGTAGTACCCGTGCGAGGCCAACTCCTGGGCCATCTCGTGGATCACGGGCCGGATCCCGAACGCGTCGGGGTACATCAGCACCCCGGGGTGGCGCCCGCCCCCGTCCGGGAAGGCGGCGAACGCGTCGGCCGGGCCGTCGGGGGTGGGGATCTGCAGCGTGGTGGTGGGCATGGTGGTCTCCTGTCGTGGTTGACGTGTCTGTCGGAGCGGTGTCAACACGACAGAGGCGGGGCCCGCGCGGCGATCAGGGAAGTGCCGGGTCGCCAGTTCGTGAGTGGCGCAAGGCCGTCCCGGTCGTCATGATCGCCAACCTAGCCGACCGGGCGGCGCCGGTGCCAACGGATTTATCAGCCGACGGATCTGTCAGCCCGACGGAATCATCGGCCGACGGAATTCTCGGCCGGCGGCGGACGGCGGCAGGCGACAATGGCGGTCATGGAGCTGAGGATCGAGGCCACGGATCTGCCCGGGCGCGCCTGCGTCGGCGGGCCGGGGTTCCCGGGGTACGAGGATGTCCACGTCGCCGTCCAACGTCGGGGCCGCCCGGCCGAGTTGCTGGACCCGCAGCCCGGGGACGCGGCCTCGGCGCGCTGGTCGCTGGAGTGCGAGGTGAAGCGGCTGCCGGACGGCCGTCCGGACGTCACCGGGCGGTACGTGCAGGGTGTGCCCGGCGGGCGGTTCGTCTATCTGAGCTGGGTGGCGGCCGAGGGCGAGGGACGGTCGATGTTCCGGCGGGCGAAGCTGATGCTGGAGGCCGTGGACCGGGAGACCGTCGAGGCGGCGGCCGTGAGCGGCCTGCTGGTGGCCCGGCTCGGGCTGACGGACGCCAAGGGGCACCCGCTCTGCGCGGCCGTGCGCCCGCCGCTGGTCGTCTGGCGAGCGGGGGAGGCAGCGGAGGAAGGGGAGGGAGCGGAGAAGGGGAGGGCCCCGCGTAGGAAGTACGCGGGGCCCCAGGAGAGTCGGGAGAGTGGGGATCAGTTGTAGGTCGTGGTGACGGTGACCCCGTTGAAGCCCTGCTGCCCGTACAGGCTGAAGTACACGTAGCCCGCGGGCGGGTTGGTGATGGTGAGCGTCTCGGCGTTGCCCGCCGTGGCGGACTTCGTCTGGTAGGACGAAGTGGTGGCCCAGGTGGGGCCGTTGTAGTACAGGTCGGCGTCGCCGGTGCCGCCGGTGGTGGTGATGGTCAGCTGCTTCACGCCGGCGGGCAGGTTCAGGAAGCTGTAGCTGTAGTTGCCGGTGGTGGCGGCGACGTTGTCGCGGCGGCAGTTCTTGTCGTAGCTGCGGGTGTCGGCGGCGCTGCACAGCGGGGCCTGGTCCACCGGCAGGGAGCCGCAGTTGTCGGCGGCGCAGGACTTGAGCCAGGTGGCGAAGTCGGCGTCGTAGGAGGTGCCGATGGTGGTCTTGAGCAGGGTACGGGCACCGGCCCAGTCGCCGACGCGGTACTTGGCGAACAGCGCGGTCATGTCCTGCGGGTGCGACTGCAGCATGTAACGCACCGCCAGGTAGCCCCAGTTGTAGGTGCGGACCTGGTTGGAGTTGGCGTAGGTGGTGTCGAAGAGGTCGCTCAGCTTGTAGGTGTTCAGGCCGGCCTGGGCGATGGCGGCGTCGTAGTGCACGCCCCGGTAGCTGTAGTTGACGTACTCGGCGATGCCCTCCACCCACCAGATGGTCGGGGTGCTGGTGCCGGCCTCGAAGTCGCCGTACATGTCGTAGCGGCCGTCGAGGTAGTGGGTGTACTCGTGGTTGAGGTTCCAGATCTGGAACGTCGGGCGCAGCCAGGACGCCTGGTGGGCGATGAACCGGGCCTGGTTGCCGGCCTGGTCGGGGCGGCCCTCCTCGTACTCGCCGCCGTTGTCGACGTCGATGCCGTACATCTCCCAGGCGTAGAGGCTGTAGTTGTAGTAGTCGTCGAAGACGACGACCTCGAGGCTGGTGTTGCGGTCGTTGGCGACCGGGCCGTTGTCCTTGACGAGCTTGTGGAAGAACGCGTCCTGGTTGACCAGGCTGGTGCAGGTGTCCGCGAACTGCTGGTCCGTCATGCTCTGCGAGCGGATGCTCAGGTTGGCGTTGCAGACGTGGTTGCTGGTGAGCACGAGCGGCACCAGCTTGGCCGGCAGGTCACAGGTGCCGTAGTAGGAGCAGTTGCCGGCGTCCTTCTTCTCCGTGAACCAGAGCAGGTTCATGGTGAGCGGACCGGTCTTGCCGACCAGCGGGTAGCGGTTGATCAGGTCCTTGACGACCGGGCGGCCCTGGGCGCGCAGCGCGGGGTCGGCGACGTAGTTGCCGAGGTCCATGCCGATCTTGGTGACGATGTCGCCGCCGTCGATCACCGCGCTGTTGCGGGTGACGAAGGAGGAGATCGAGGTCGCGAAGGACGGGTCCGCCGCCAGCGCGGCGGTGAACTCGGGGAGTTCGAAGCCGCGGGAGATGACGGTCTCGGTGTTGGAGACGGCGGCGGTCATCGAGCCGGGCCAGGAGGTGGTCCAGTCGCCGAGCAGCCGCTTGACGACGCCGGTGTAGCGGGCGTTCTCCCGGGCGCTGTCGATCAGGGTGACGGTCTCGGCGAGGGTGGCGCCGTTGGCGTCGGTGACGTCCTTGCTGTGCGGGGCGGCGAAGAAGCCGTCCAGGGCGCCGCGGATGGCGTTCTGGAGGCTGGTGCCGTACGTGCCGACGGCGTCGGCGTTGTTCCACTGGACGTAGTAGCCGGCGCGCAGGAAGTACACCAACTGGCCTGCGGAGGTGGAGTTGTCGCCCGGGTAGGTGGCGGCGGTGTCGCGCAGCGCGTTGGCGACCGTCACCATCTGGGCCTCGTTGAACGCGGCCTTGGCGTCGTTGCCGGTGAGCTGGAACAGCGTGTTGACGCAGTCCAGGCTTGAGGACTTGACCTGCTGGACGAGCGCGGCGCCGGTCTTGCCGGTGAAGCCGGACGCGTCGCAGGCTGCGGCGGTGGCCAACTGCCGCGTGGCGGCGTGCTTTCCGGCGGCGCTGCCCGCGGCCGGGGCGTTGTGCTTCGCCTGCGCGTCGGAGGCGAGCGGGCGGGCGTCGCGCGGGGTGTCGGGGGACTTGGGGACGGGGATGGAGCGGGGCGTGGCCGTGGGGGTCTTGGCCGCGGCGGGGGTCGAGGAGGAGGCGGTGGGGGTCGCGTGGGCCTGGGGTGCGAACAGGCCGAGCGCGAGGAAGAAGGCGGCGCCGAGCGCAGGGACTCTGCGCGCGTTCGCCTTCGCTATGCGGAAGGGACGCATGGGTGGGGGTTCCTCCGGAGGCCGTCGTGGCCGTGGGGTTGGGGGCACGGCCGTTAAATGTGTGACATGTAAAATGGCACATGGCGCACGGCTTCGGGAAGGCCCTGGACGGCATCGGTTTGTCATCGACTGTCAGATCCGCCGTGTCGGGCGGAATATGCAGGAGCCCGCTATTCGTTCTTGCAACTCATACGCAATAGTGTGAGACCTGGCACGATCACGACCGTTCAACCAGCCGAAAGGGGCCGTGTCCTGATGGGCACCTACACGCTTCCCGACCTCCCGTACGACTACTCCGCGCTGGAGCGGGCGATGTCGGCCGAGATCCTGGAGCTGCACCACTCCAAGCACCACGCCGCGTACGTCAAGGGCGCGAACGACACCCTGGAGCAGCTGGCCGAGGCCCGCGACAAGGAGCAGTTCGGCGGCCTGGTCGGCCTGCAGAAGACCTTCGCCTTCCACCTGTCCGGCCACGTGCTGCACTCGCTGTTCTGGCAGAACCTCTCCCCGGAGGGCGGCGAGCGCCCCGAGGGCGAGCTGGCCGACGCCATCACCGAGCACTTCGGCAGCTTCGAGGCGTTCAAGAAGCAGCTCTCAACCGCCACCACCGGCGTCCAGGGCTCCGGCTGGGGCATCCTCTCCTGGGAGCCGCTCGGGCAGCGCCTGATCGTCGAGCAGGTGTACGACCACCACGGCAACGTCGGCCAGGGCAGCACCCCGCTGCTGGCCTTCGACGCCTGGGAGCACGCGTACTACCTGCAGTACCGCAACGTCCGCCCGGACTACGTCACCCGCCTGTGGGACGTCGTCAACTGGCAGGACGTCTCCGAGCGCTTCGCGGCGGTCAAGTCCGCCTGAGGTCTCGCCCTGTCGGTGCCCCGGACCGGTCGGGCGGTCCGGGGCACTTCCGCGCGTGGTGCGGGCGGGGGCCGCGCATTGACCCGTATGGTTGACGTTGCACACGGCCGCCTCACCGCCGCGAAGGCTGGACGCCACCTGGAGTTCGCCGGAAGGTCGTGCACGGTCCCTACGCTCGGGCCACCGCCGGTGACCGGCCGTCGTCGGCCGTCGCCGACCGTGTCCGGCAGCCGGGCCACTGCGCTGCCGACCCGCTGCCACTGCGCTGCCGACCCGCTGAGCGAAAGGTCCTTGATGGCCCCGCGTCTGTCCGTCGTCGTCCCGATCTACAACGTCGAGCGCTACCTGCGGGAATGCCTCGAATCGATCGCGGCGCAGACCTTCGGCGACTTCGAGTGCGTCATGGTCGACGACGGCTCCACCGACGACGGCCCGCGCATCGCCCGGGAGTTCGCCGCCGAGGACCGGCGCTTCCGGCTCGTCCGCCAGGACAACCAGGGCCTCGGCGCCGCCCGCAACACCGGCTGGCGCCACCTCGCCCCCGGCACCGACTACCTCACCTTCGTCGACAGCGACGACGTCGTGCCCGCGCACGCCTACCGTCTGATGATCAGCACCCTCGACGAGACCGGCTCCGCCTTCGCCACCGGCAACGCCATGCGCCTGCGCACCACGGGCCTCAGCCCCTCCCACGGCCACCGCCGCCCCTTCCGCGAGACCCGGCTGCGCACCCACATCAGCGAACTGCCCGCCCTGGTCACCGACCGCACCGCCTGGAACAAGGTCTACCGGCGCTCCTTCTTCGACGCCGCCGGCATCCTCTACCCCGAGGGCATCCTGTACGAGGACGCCCCGGTCAGCGTGCCCCACCACTTCCTCGCCGACCACGTCGACGTGATCTCCGAGCCGATCTACCACTGGCGCGTCCGCGAGGACGGGGACCTGTCCATCACCCAGAAGAAGACCGACCCGCGCGGAGTCGTCGACCGCGTCCGCTCGATGGAACTCGTCCGCGAGTGGCTCCTCGCCCAGCCCGAACCGAAGTTCACCGACTACCTGCGGGCCTACGACCACAACTGCCTGGTCGAGGAGATCCCCATGTTCTTCTGGTCCGTCCCCGACGGCGACCGCGCCTACCGCGCGGCCTACCAGCGCAACGTCAGCCGCCTCGTCGAGGCCATCGGCCCCGAGCGCGTCGCCGAACTGAACGCCCAGCTGCGCCTCAAGTACCGCCTCACCCTCGCCGATTCGATGGGCGGCTTCGTCGCCGTCCAACGCGCCCACCGGCTCGCCCGGCGCGCCCGCAAGGCCGTCCGCCGCTGACCCGGTCGGGGCGGCTCGCCTCGGTGGGGCGCCTCGCGCAGGCTCGCCTCGATCAGGGCGCGCCGGTGGAGGTGAACCGGGCCCGGTACTCGCTCGGGGTGGTGCCCAGGTGGCGGGCGAAGGCGCGGCGGAGGGTCTCGTCGCTGCCGAGGCCGCTGAGGCGGGCGGCGGAGGTGACGCCGTGCCCGTCCAGGAGGAGCTGCTGCGCGCGGTCGAGGCGGACGCGCTCCACCCAGCGGGCCGGGGTGGTGCCCAGCTCCGCCTGGAAGAGCCGGCCCAGGTGCCGGGTGCTGACGGCGGCCGCGGCCGCCATCGCGGGAAGGCCGTGGTCGGCGGCCGGGTCGGCGAGGACGGCGTCGGTGAGGGTGCGCAGCAGGTCGCCGCGGGCGGGCGGGGTGGCGAGCGCGGTGGAGAACTGGGACTGCCCGCCCGGGCGTTGGACGAAGACGACCAGTTCGCGGGCCGCGTCGCGCGCCGCCTCGGCGCCGAGGTCGTGCTCGACGAGCGCGAGGGCGAGGTCGATGCCCGCGCTGATGCCGGCGCTGGTGTGGAAGCGGCCGTCGGCGAGGTGCAGGGCGTCCGGTTCGACGCGCACGCGGGGGTGGCGCAGCGCGAGGGTGCGGGCGTGGCGCCAGTGGGTGGTGGCGCGGCGCCCGTCGAGGAGGCCGAGCGCGGCGAGGACGAAGGCGCCGCTGCACACGGAGGCGACGCGGCGGGCGTTCTCGGTGAGCCCTGCCGCGGCGGTGAGGAGTTCCCCGCCCGGGCCTTCTGAGGCGAGGTGGTCGGCGCCCGCGATCACCAGGGTGTCGAAGCGGCCGGCGCCCTCCGGTGCGGTGGTGGCGCCGAGGACGACACCGTTGGAGGCGGTGACGGGCCCGCCGCCGGGGGAGACGAGCACCGTCTCGTACGCCTGCGCCACGTGCAGGACCTCCAGCGGGCCGCTGACGTCGAGCAGCGTGACGCCGTCGAAGACTAGGAAGGCGACGCGGCGCTTCATGTCCTGATCCGTGGGGTGTGTGTCTGTACGGACATGGCCCGAGCCTACGCCGCCGCGCGAGGGTGGAGGCACCGAGAGAGCCTTCCGGAAAGGACCCCACCGCCATGACCGAGACCGTCGCCGGCGTCCGCATCCCCGACAGCGCCCTGGCCCGCGAGGCCACCGAACTGGTACGGGACGCCGCCACGCCGCTGCTGTTCGACCACTCGCGCCGGGTGTTCCTGTTCGGCGCCCTGCGCGGCGCCGAACAGGGACTCGCCTACGACCCCGAACTCCTCTACGTCGGCGCGATGTTCCACGACCTGGGCCTGACCGGGCGCTACGCCCGTACCGACCAGCGGTTCGAGCTCGACGGCGCCGACGAGGCCCGCCGCTTCCTCGAGGCGCACGGCCTCGGCGGCGAGCCCGCCGACCGCGTCTGGGCGGCCATCGCCCTGCACACCACCCCCGAGATCCCGCTGCACATGGCGCCGGAGATCGCCCTCGTGTCCCGGGGCGTGGAGCTGGACGTGCTGGGCCTCGGCTACGACGCCCTCACCGAGGAGCAGCGCGCGGCCGTGGTCGCCGCCCATCCGCGCCCGGACTTCAAGAACCGGATCCTGGCCGCGTTCACGGCGGGTGTCTCGGGCCGCCCGGACACGACCTTCGGCAATGTGAAGGCGGATGTGCTCGCCCACTTCGTCCCCGGGTTCGTGCGCGGGGACTTCGTCGAGGTGATCAAGGGGTCGGCCTGGCCGTCCTGACCGCTTTCCGGCTTCGGCTTTCCGGTTTCCGGCCTTCTCAGGCCAGGTCGCGCAGGCGGCGGATCGGGCTGGCGAGGAGGATGGCCGGGCTCGCGACCCCGGCCACGGCGACCAGCAGCAGCGCCGTCCGGGTGCCGAACGCCTCGGCGGCGGCCCCGGCGGCGACGGCGCCGACCGGGATGGCGCCCCAGGAGACGAACCGTACGGTCGCGACCACCCGGGAGAGCAGCTCCGGCGGGGTGTGCGCCATGCGGTGGGTGCGGGTGACGATCGCGGTCACCACCACGCCGCCGGAGAACCCGGCGTTGCCGAGGGCGAAGACCAGCGTGGCCCAGCCGGAGCCGGCCTGCGGCAGGAGCAGCAGGAAGGCGGTCGCGACGACCGCGGCCCCGCACAGCGCGCGGGCGCTGCCGTACCGCGACACCACGCGCGGGGTGAGGGCGGCGCCGATGACGCTGCCCAGCCCGCCGGTGGCCATCAGCGCGCCGACCGCGGCCGCGGGCGCGTCGAGGGTGCGGACCAGGAACACCGGGGTGAGCGCCATCAGCCCGCCGCAGACGAAGTTCACGGCGGTGGCGTCCGCCACGCAGGGCCTGATCACCGGGTGCCCGGTGACGAACCGCCAGCCCTCGCGGACCTGTTCGCGCATGCCCGGGCGGTCCTCGGAGCGCCTCTGGCGCTCGCCGGACGGCAGGCTGCTGAGGAGGGCGGCCGAGGCGACGTAGCTCACCGCGTCGAGCAGCATCGAGGCCGCGCCGCCGACGAGTTGGACCAGCACGCCGCCCAGCGACGGCCCGGCCGTCTCGGTCGCGGCGACGCTGCCGGACATCAGGCTGTTGCGGGCGGTGAGCTGCTCCTTGGGGACGATCGAGGGCAGGAAGGTCATGTTGCCCACGTCGAACAGGACGCTCGCGAAGCCCACCACCAGCGCCACGACGACCAGTTGGGGAAGGGTGAGCACGTCGAACGCCGCCGCGAGCGGCACCGAGGCGACGGCGGCGGCGCGGATCAGGTCCATCGTCACCTGCGTGCCGCGCAGGGGCATCCGCTGCACGAGCACGCCGGCGGGCAGCCCGAGCACCAGCCAGGCGACGTAGGAGGCGGCCGTGATCAGGCCCACCTCGATCGCCGAGGCGTGCAGGGTGACCACGGCGACCAGCGGCAGGGCCACCGCCGTCACCTGGTCGCCGAGGCGGGTGACCGTGGAGGCCGCCCAGTAGCGCCAGAACACCCCCGTGTCCTCGCTCCGTGCCTGATCCTCGCGTTCCGCAACCGTCGTCACGTCCACCCCTCCGTCGACGAGTAAGTTCCTTTTGGGAACTCACTATAATGGTGATCATGCGGCACACGGAAGCAGGCGACCCCGACTGCGCGATCTCGCAGGCCCTGAGCGTCGTCGGAGACACCTGGACCCTGCTGCTCCTGCGCGACGTCGCCGGGGGCACCCACCACTTCGACGCGCTGCAGAACGGGCTCGGCATCAGCCGCAAGGTGCTCACCGAACGCCTGAAAGGGCTGGTCGCGGACGAGGTCCTCGAGAAGCGGCTCTACCACCCGCACCCGCCGCGCTACGAGTACCACCTGACCGACCGCGGGCGCGGGCTGCTGCCCGTCCTCGTCGCCCTGCAGGACTGGGGCGGGCGGTACGTGCTGGGCGACGGGACGCTCACCGGCACCAGCACCGCCGACTCCGCGGAGACACGCCGCGTAATGGGCCTCGTCGGGCGACAGCTGCCGGAGCCGTCGCTTGCTTCCGTCTCGGGCTCGCCGGTCGACGCCGTCTCGGGCGCGCACGCCTGGACCGTCCTCTACTGCTACCCCGGGGCCTTCGCACCCGGCGGCCCCGGCGGCAACGGGCACCCGCCCGGATGGGGCGACATCCCCGGCGCGGCCGGCTGCACCCTGGAGTCCTGCACCTACCGGGACCGCATGGACGAGTTCGCGGCCCGCGACGCGGCCGTGTACGGCGTCAGCACCCAGCGCCCCGACCAGCTCGGCGCCTTCGCGGAACACGCCCGCCTGCCGTTCCCGCTGCTCTCCGACGCCGCGCTCGAACTCGCCGCCGCGCTACGCCTGCCGACCTTCCGCGCCTCGGGCGTCGACCGCCTCAAGCGCCTCACCCTGATCCTGGACGCCGGCCGCACCATCCGCGGCGTCCTCTACCCCATCCCCGACCCAGCCGGCTCCGTCGAGGACGCCCTCGCCCTCCTCGACAGGCTGACCCCCGCTGGGTGACCCCCGCGCATCATCCCCCCTGCTGCGAACGCCCACCACCGTTCCCCACCATCCGCCCCCCACCCGCCTCCCGGCGGG
>NZ_JOCF01000035.1 GCF_000720635.1 Streptomyces sp. NRRL WC-3742
GGTTGGGGGTTGGGGGTTGGGGATCAGGGGTCAGGGGTCGGCCTGATGGCCGGACCGGGGCCCGCCATATCGCTCTCTCAGCACTCCTCCGGCTCCTGAGTGTCCGCCAGCCGCTGCCGGACGTCGGTCAGCAGCTTGTCCAGCAGCGCCACGAGGGTCTCGCGCTCGGCAGGCGCGAGACCGTCCACGAGGAGCGCCTCCCGGCCGAGGACCACGTCGACGGAGCGCTCGACCAGGTCGTGCCCGGCCGGCGTGAGGCGCACCAGCACCGAGCGGCGGCCCTGTTCCGCCGGGTCCCCGGGCTCGCGCTCCACCAGACCGTCCCGCTCGGCGCGGGCGAGGCGCTGGGAGATCGCCCCGGCCGTCACCAGGGTGCGGCGGGCCAGTTCGCGGGTGGTCAGGGCGTACGGGCGGCCGGAGCGGCGCAGGACGGAGAGCAGGTCCAGGGTCGCGGCGTCGATCCCGGCGGCGCGAAGCGCCCGGGCGCGGTCGTCGGAGAACAGCTTCGCCAGCCACCAGACCGGGGTCACGACCTCGATCGACCCGGTGGGCGTGCCCGGGCGCTCGCGCCGCCACGCCTCGGCGATGCGGGCCGCCGTCACCTCGTCGCCGCCGTCCGCCATTGACATCTCCTGGGATCTCCGGTTTACGTTTAGGTCTAAACATAGTGCACTGACGCGCCAACAGGGGGAACCGCTCATGTCCCGTACCGTCCTGATCACCGGTGGCACCAGCGGCATCGGCCGCGCCGCCGCCGCGCTCTTCGCCGCCGACGGCGAGCGGGTGCTGATCACCGGCCGCCGCCCCGAGGGCGTCGAGCGGGCCGTGGCCGAGCTCTCCGCCGAGGGGGCGGCGGTCGAGGGCCTGGCCAGTGATGCCACCGACCCGCGCCAGGTCGCCGAGCTGGCCGCTGCCGTCGGCGAGTTGCACGTCCTGGTGAACTGCTCAGGGGGCCTGCCCGGCCCGGCCTCCGCCGACCTCGCGCCGCTCGACGCCGTCCCCTCCACCTGACAGGCCCACCTCGGCCAGAACCTCCTCGGCGCCGTCCTCACCACGACGGCCCTGCGGCCCGTCCTCGCCACCGGGGCCGCCGTCATCAGCATCGGCTCGATCGGCGCCGAACGGCGCGGCGGCCCGTACGGGGCCGCCAAGGCCGCCCTCGCCGCCTGGAACGCCGACCTGTCCGCCGAACTCGGCCCGCTCGGCATCACCGCCAACGTCATCGCGCCCGGCTACATCGAGGACACCGCCTTCTTCCAGGGCGCCCTCCCGCCGGAACGCCGCGCCGCCCTGATCGCCGAGACCCACAACAAGCGCCCCGGCACGCCCGAGGACGTCGCCCGCACCATCCACTTCCTGGCCTCCCCGGGCGCCCGCCACCTCACCGGCCAGACCATTCATCTCAACGGCGGCGCTCACACGACCCGGTAGGGCTCCGGTCGGCCGAAGCCGCCGGACTACTTCCGTAGTAGTGGCACTACGGAAGTAGTGGCACTACTTGCGTAGTTCCCCGCCCCCGGTGCCTGTCCGCTCAGCTCCAACTGCCGGCGGCAGCCTCCGCAACGTACGTCTCGAAGGACCTGGGCGGGCACCCGAATACCTGCTAGCCCCGCTGCCGAGGCAGTTCGGCGTGGCGTACCGCGTCGGAGGCCAGAGCGATGGCCGCTCCCAGGCTGGCGACAACGCCGCAGCCGACGAACACCGGGGCGGCGCCCCAGGCCCCGATCGCGGCACCGACCAGCGGGTAGCTGAGGGGGGCGATACCGACCATGGTGAGCATGACGACGGAGGTGACCCGGCCGAGATAGGCGGGGTCCGCCGCGGTCTGCATGAGGGCGTTGTTCAGACTGCCGAAGACACCCGCACACAGTCCGATGACCGCAGCCGCCACCGCGGTGAGCCAAAGGGCGGGCACCAGCGCGATGGAGGCCGCGCCCGCGCAGCCCACCAGAAGTGTCCCGGTCATCATCAGGCCGGCACGGGGCAGCCATCCTGCAATGGCGAGCAGTGAGGCGCTGGCCGCGGCTCCCGCACTGAAGCTGCCGGCGATCCAGCCGTAGCCGGAAGGGCCCCAGCCGCGTTCGGCGTTGAGGAGCACCATGCCGACGTTGAGTGTGCCGATCAGCCCGAGTTCGCAGACGGCGCCGGCGACGACGAGCGGGCCGATGAGGCGGTGGCGGCGGATGTAGCGCAGGCCGTCGAGCAGGTCCTTCCGCGCGGTGCCGGGCTCCGGCCGCTCGGCGTCGCTCGCCCCGACGGGCCGAATCCGTATCGTCAGCAGGAGCGGCAGGGACAGCGCGATGAGCAGTCCGGCGACGGTGAATGCGGCCGCGGGTCCGCCGACTCCCATGGCCATGCCTCCGATCGGCGGGCCCGCGATCTGGCCGAGGCGGGTCGACAGCGAGCGCATGCCGGTGACCCGGGCCAGCTGGTCAGGGGTGGTGATCCGGGATGGGAGGGCGCCGACAGCGGGTACGAACAGCGCGTCCACGGCGCCGAAGATGAGCGCCACCGTGACCAGGATCCACAAGGCCGGCGCTGTCAGTGCGATGCCGGCGGCCACCGCCAGGATGAGGATGCAGCGCAGCGTGTCACTGCCGAGAATCACCCGGCGGGGGTCGAAGCGGTCGGCCACCACGCCCCCGCCGAGCATGAGTAACGCTCGCGGTAGCGCTCCGGCGGCCATGACGAGGCCGACTTCGGTGGGACCGCCGGCCTTCTGGGCGGACCAGCCGAGAGCGACGAAGTACACGCTGTCGCCGATGAGGGAGACCGTGTAGGCGGTGAGCCAGCGCAGCACGTTGGTGTCACGGTGAGCCGGTGTGGTGGCGCGTTCGGGCAGGACTGTTTGCGGGGCGGCCATGGTGGGCTCCAGGCAGTCGGGAATTCGGCTGAGTCAGGGCCGGAAGGGAAAGCCGTAGAGGTGCACGGACACGTGCTCGCGGTCCTCGGTGTCGCCGGCCGCCTTGGCGGCCTTGCCGCGCTCACGCCAGCGTCGGGCCAACGCCTCAAGCTCGTCGCTCATCTCGGTGAGTTCGTTCGGGGTGAGGTCGAGCAGCCACTCGGAGGTGAAGGACGCGTCGGTCCACGTCTTCCCCCAGGCGGACTTCTGGTCGAGATACGTGCGGTACTGGGCGACGCGGGTGTCGAACATCCCTCGGGTCACTGCGCCGACCGCGGCGGCGCCCTCGGGCGTGTCCGCGAAGTCCGAGTCGCGAAAGCCCCAGCCCTCCTCGGACGCCACCTGCCACCACCGCTCGCGGCCGTCGGTGCCCTCACCGCTCGCCTGGGTCACGAAGCCGTGCTCGGCCAGCTTGCGCAAGTGGTAGCTGACCAGCGAGGGCGTCTCGTCGACATGCTCGGCGAGCTGAGAGGCGGTCGCGGTGCCCGCGGCGTACAGCAGCCGGTAGAGCTGCATACGCAGCGGGATCATGAACGCCCTCAACCGTGAGAGTTCGGTGATCTGCTCGGGCTTGTGCTTCGGTCGCATCCACTCACCGTAGGTATGAAGCGAAAACTTCGCAATAGTCGCTTCAGAGTTGGTCGGCCGAGCAGCCTGGCTCCGGGCGCCCGGGCGCCCGCCACATCACCGGGCAGACGATCCACCTCAACAGCGGCGCGCACAGGACCCGGTAGGGCTCCGGTCGGCCGCAGCCGCCGGACTACGGAAGTAGTGCCACTACTGCAGTAGTGGCACTACTTCCGTAGTTTCGTGCCCCAGCGGACCGCCTGGGTCAGCTCCAGCAGCCGGCGGCGGCCGCCTCGGCAACGTACGTCTCGAACGACCTGGGCGGGCGCCCGAGTGCCCGCTCCACACCGTCGGAGACCTCCCCGCCCCGGCCCTCGCGGACGTCCACGAGCAGGCCCCTCAGCAGGCGGGCGACGTCGGCGGGCGCGCTTCGAGGACCATGCGGTCCACGAAAGCCTCGGGGTCGACGTCGAGGTGACGGACCGTCCGACCGGCGGCGGCGCCGATCAGGTCCGCCGCCTCGGCGAAGCCGATCGCCCGGGGGCCGGTCAACTGGTAGGTCCGTCCGCCGTGGCCGTCCTCGGTCAGCGCCGCGGCGGCGACCTCGGCGATGTCCTCGGCATCGACGAACGGCATGCCCCCGTCCCCGGTGGGCAGGGCCAGGGCTCCAGCCAGGACTCGCTGAAGTTCTGCGCGAACCAGTCGGATTGCAGGACGGTCCAGTCGACGCCGCTGCCGCGGACGGCCTGCTCGGCGGCCTTGAGCGGGTGGCCGTCGGCGGCGTGGCCGACGCCGTAGGCGGAGAGCAGCACCAGCCGCCGCACGCCGACGGCGACCGCGTCGGCCACCAGGCGCGGGATGCGCTCCTGCCGGTCCGCGCCGGGTCGCAGGTCGGGCTCCACGAGGTAGACGGCCCCGGCGCCCTCGAGGGCGGATGCCCAGGTCGCCGGGTCTTCGAGGTCGAAGCGGAGGTCGCCACCGTGCGGGACGCCGTACGGACCGGGTGGCCCGCGGCCGTCAGGCGGCGGGCGATGCGGCGGCCGGTCGTGCCGGTGTCGCCGAGAACGAGGATGTTCTTCATGCCCTCCAGACAAGCCTGGCCAGGGCAGACGATCCATGAGTGATCGTCGTAAATCCCTTGGTGATCGTCTAGCGTGGCCCGCATCGACGTCCTGAGCGATCTGCTGCACCGCGCCCGCGCCCGGAACGCGCGGATCCGGCAGCGGATCCAGCGGCCGCCGTGGTCGATGACCTTCGCCGACGCCCCTCCGCTCACCGTCGTGGCCACCCTCGGCGGCCACGCCTCGGTCCGGCTCGACGACGACCCACGGGCCGCGACGCCCGTCCGGCCGGCCGCCGGGGACATCGCCCTGATCAGCGGCACCGACCGGTACACCGTCGCCGACGCCCCGGATACCCCACCGCAGGTGGTGATCCGCGGCGGACGGAAGCACGCCGTCGACGGCGCGACGACAACGGGCAGCCCCGCACGTACGGCGACGGGCTCCCCGGCGCCACCACCCTCCTCCGGGGCGCCTACGAACTCCGCGGCGACGTCGGCGAGCGCCTGCTGGCCGTGCTCCCGCCGCTGGCCGTCGTGCCGGCGGGGCCGCGCACCCGGGCCGCCCTGGACCTGCTCGCCGCCGAGACGGCCCGCGAGGAACCCGGCCAGGACGCCGTCCTCGACCGGCTGCTGGACCTCGTCCTGGTGCTGGCCCTGCGCGCCTGGTGCGCCCGGCCGCAGGCCGAACCCTCTTCCTGGTACAGAGCGCTGGCCACCCCTGCCGTCGGCGATGCTCTGCGTCTGATGCACGAGGACCCGGCGCACCGCTGGACGGTCGCCGAGCTGGCCACGCGGGTCGGCCGGTCCCGGGTCACCTTCGCCGCCCGCTTCACCGGCGTCGTGGGCGAACCCCCGCTCACGTACCTCACCGGCTGGCGGATGGCCCTGGCCGCGGACCTGCTGCGGGACGCGGACGCAACCGTCGCCGCGGTGGCACACGAGGTGGGGTACGAGGACGCGTTCGCGTTCAGGGTGGCGTTCAAGCGGGCACGCGGGCTCAGCCCGACGGACTGGCGGCGGCAGCTTCGGTCGGGGTGACGGCCGGACCGTAGTGCCGAACTGGCGCGGCCCGTAAGGTCGTTCGAATCACACGTGCCGACGGGGTTGCCGACGGCACACCGGTCCTGGGGGGACACATGGGGTTTCAACGGCCTGAGCGGACGGATCGCTCGGACAGCACGCCGATCGTGGTGGCGTTCCTGGTCATGCTGGATCTTCTCCTGATCTTCGTCATCGTCTCGGCAAGCCTCGGGCACGGCCTCTGCTCGGCCCTCGGGGGGAACGGGTGCGGCTCCAGCGAGGTCCCCGGCCGGGAGGTCATCGCGTGCGTGGCGACCTCGGTCACCGGCGCCCTGTGCATCTGGCGGCGGCGCCCGTACTCGGCGACCCTGCAGCTCGGTCTGGCCCTGCTGTTCGGGATCTCGGCCGCCTCGCAGTGAGCCCCGCTGGGGGCGCGGGCTCGATAATGGGCTGCATGATCGACAAGCAGCTCCGTGTCGTCCTCGCCGAGGACTCGGTGATCCTCAGGGACGGCATGGTGGAACTCCTCACGGCTCGCGGGTGCGTGGTGGTCGCGACGGCCGGTACCGCGCCCGAGCTGGTGGCCGCCGTGACCGAACACCGGCCGGACGTGGCGGTGGTGGACATCCGGATGCCGCCCACGCACACCGACGAGGGCATCCGGGCGGCCGTGCAGCTGAGGGCCGACGTGCCGGGGGTGGGCATCCTGGTGTTCTCGCAGCACGTGGAACGGGCCTGGGCCGCACGGCTGTTGGAGGGCGGCGCGTCCGGGGTGGGGTATCTGCTCAAGGAGCGGGTGGCGCGGACCTCGGAGTTCGTGGAGGCGCTGCACCGGGTGGCCGAGGGCGGGACGGCGCTCGATCCGGAGATCGTCAACGGGCTGCTGCACGGCGGGCGGCGCGGGCTTGTGGACGCGCTGACGGCGCGTGAGCGGGAGGTGCTGGAGCTCATGGCGCAGGGGCACTCCAACCGTTCCATCGCCGCGCGGCTGACGGTGTCGGAGTGCGCGGTGGAGAAGCACGTGGCGGCCGTGTTCACCAAGTTCGATCTGCCCGCCACCGAGGCCGACAACCGGCGGGTGAAGGCCGTCCTCGCCTACCTCGCGGAGAGCGGCGGGGCCTGAGCCGTTACGTCGCAGCCGGTTCTGTCGGAGCCAGTCACGTCGGAGCCAGTCACGTCGGAGCCAGATCCGTCAGAGCCGGTCGGGCAGGTCGGCGGTCACCGTGGTCGGCCCGCCCGGCGGGCTCCGCACCGTCAGGGCGCCGTCGACGGCCGCCAGCCGTTCGGCCAGACCGGACAGGCCCGAGCCCGCGCCGGGGAGGGCTCCGCCGCGTCCGTCGTCACGGACCGTCAGACGGACCCGGCCGCCCGACGAGCCGACGGCCAGTTCCGCGGTGCGGGCGCCGCTGTGCTTGGCGACGTTGGTCAGCAGTTCGGCGGCGCAGAAGTAGACGACCCGCTCGATCGGCTCGGCCGGGCGCTCGGGGAGGTCCACCCGGACGGTGACGGGCACCGGCGCGGCGGCGGCCAGCCCGGGCAGGGCTCCGGCCAGCCCGCCGTCCAGGGCCACCGGGTTGATGCCGCGGGTGAGGCGGCGCAGCCCGGTGATGGTGTCGTCGGTCTGGCCGCGCGCCCGGTCGAGGAGGGTGCGCAGCCGTTCGAGGTCGGTGGTGGTGAGCGCGTCGTCGGCCAGGGAGAGGGTGATGGCGAGTGCCACCAGCTGGGCCTGGGTGCCGTCGTGCAGGTCCCGTTCCAGGCCGCGCAGGCGTTCGGTGCCCTCGGCGAGCAGGGTCGCCCGGGCGTGCTCCAGTTCGCGCACCCGCTGCTGCGAGCGGGCCGGGCCGAGCAGGGCCCGGGCGAGTGCGCGGTTCGCCGCGCTGAGGGCGCGCAGCAGCGCGGGTACGGCGAGCAGGACGGCGAGTCCGGCGGGCACCGCTCCCGCGTCCGGCCAGCCGACGGGGCGCGGGCCCGGCTCGATCAGCCGCACCCAGAGGGGGAAGCCCGTCAGCCAGAGGCTCGCGGCGGGCAGTCCGACCACCGTCAGGAAGCCGAGCGCGCCCAGCGGGAGGCGCAGCAGGAGGTAGAGCAGGGCCCGCCAGGCCACCGGATCGGTGAGCACCGCCCTGCCCCGGGCGAGGAGCCCGGACGGCCGGGGCAGCGGCGAGGGTGCGGGCACGGGCGCGTGCAGCAGCCGCCCGACCAGGCGGCGGTGCAGCCCGCCGATCGCCCGGGCCCCGGCCAGCGCGGCCACGACGAAGGGCAGGCCCAGCACGGTGAGCGACAGCAGCGCCCCCGCGTAGAGGACGGCGACGGCGTAGAGCCCGCCGAGCACCCCGAGCGGCAGCCCGAGCACGGCGAACGCCCACTCGCCGCCCGGCGGGAGTGGATTCCGCCTCTTCGTCACGCCCGGCACGTCACCGCTCCTCCGTCCGCCTGCCCGCCTGCCCGCCTGCCCGCCCGCCCGCCCGCCGCCCGTCTCACGACGCCTCCGGGGCCGCCGCCACCTCGCGTCCGCCGACCGCCCACAGCCCGGTGCCCACGATCCCCGGCAGGGTCAGCGCCGCCGCGCCCGCCAGGACCCAGGCCGAGGCCGCGCCCGGTAGGGGCGGCAGCGCCGATCCCGTGACGGCCAGGCTGAACGCGCCCGCCGCCCCGAGGGCCACCGCCGCACCGAGCAGCACGCCGACCGCCGTGGTCAGCGCCGCCTCGACGGTGAGCATCCGCAGCAGTTGCCGCCGGCTCGCGCCGACCAGCCGCAGCAGGGCGAACTCGCGCCTGCGGTCGGCGGTGAGCGCCACCAGGGTGTTGACCGTGGAGACCGCCGCGAAGCAGACCAGCAGCCCGAGTTCGGCCTGCCGCATCCACACGTCGCTCGCCTTGGTGACGCTGGTCGCCACGCCGCTCGCGCGTACGGCCTGCTCCGCGGTGCTCGTCATGATCAACATGGTGCCCGACAACCCGACCAGCAGCGTCACCGGCACCACCGCCGAGGAGAGCCGGGCCGCGTAGCCGCGCAGGTGGGCGTCGGCGAGCCAGCCCGCCCGAGGAGCGAGCACCCGCGGCGGCGCGCCGAGCACGGTGGCCAGCACCCGGACCGCGAGCGGCCCCAGCAGGGCGATCGCCGTCAGCAGGACGAGGCACCCGAGCAGCGCCGCCTGCCCCGCCTTGTCCAGTTCCTCGGCCCGCCGGGTGGCTGCCAGCCGCAGCAACAGCCCACCTCCCGCCAGCACGGCCACCCCGGCGAGCAGCCGCACCGCGCCCGCCCGTCGCTGCCCCACCATGCCGTCGGTGAGCGCGGCGGCCGGGGCGGGCCGGGTGATCCGGCCGGCCGCGAGGGCGACCGCCCCCAGCCCGACGAGCAGCGTCACCGCGAGCGCCAGCAGCACCGGCACCGGCGTGCCGGGTATGCGCAGGCCCGGCGCGGCCATCCCCCGCCGCTGGAGCGCGCCCAGGAACCAGGCGGCGCCCAGGCGCCCCAGCACCACGCCGGGCACGGCGGCGGTCAGCACCGTCACCCCCACCTGCGCGCGGATCAGCCGGCGCACCTGCCGGGGCGTGGCCGCGACCGTCCGCAGCAGGGCCAGTTCGCGGTGCTGCTGGCGCAGGGTGAACCCGAGCGCGTTCACCACCACGAACAGCGCGACCAGGACGGCGATCTCGCCGAACGCCCCCGCGATCACCACCAGCCCCGGCCCGTCCACCTGCGTCCGGGCCACGGCGGCGGGCGCCGACAGCTGCGCCGCCGCCAGCGAACCGAACAGCGTCAGCGCCGCCACCGCCAGCAGCAGCGCCACGGCGAGCCCGGCGAAGCTCGCCGGACGGCGCCGGATCTGGACGTACGCCATCGCCACCACGGCACCCGTCGCACTGCCCTTGCGCCTCTGCATCCCGCTCACCTCCCTCACCCGCCCAGGCCGCTCAGCCGCTCGGCGACCTGCGCCGCCGTCGGCCGGAGCAACTCGTCGATCAGCAGCCCGTCCGCCAGCAGCAGCACCCGGTCCGCGTACTCGGCGGCCGCCGGATCGTGGGTGACCATGACGCAGGTCCGCCCGTCGAGGTCCACCCCGGCGCGCAACAGGTCGAGGATGTCCCGGCCGGTCGCCCGGTCCAGCGCGCCCGTCGGCTCGTCGGCGAACAGCACCTCGGGCCGGGACACCAGCGCCCGGGCTATCGCCACCCGCTGCTGCTGCCCGCCCGACAGCTGCCCGGGCCGATGGCGCTCGCGCCCGGCCAGCCCGACCCGCGCCAGCGCCGCCCGTACCTCGCCGCGCCCCGGCGGCCGCCCCGCCAGCCGCCCGGGCAGTTCGACGTTCTGCGCGGCCGTCATCGCGGGCATCAGGTTGAACGACTGGAACACGAACCCCACCCGCTCCCGACGCAACTCGGCCAACCGCCGCTCGCGCAGTCCCGTCACCTCAGTGCCACCCCAGCGCACACTCCCCCGGGTCGGCCGGTCCATCCCCGCCAGGCAGTGCAGCAACGTCGTCTTCCCCGACCCCGAGGGCCCCATCACCGCCGTGAACGTCCCCGCCTCGAACGCCACGGACACCCCTCGCAGCGCACGCACAACGGCCGCGCCTCGCCCGTACTCCCGGTGCAGCCCCTCAGCGCTCAGGGCCGCACCCCCCGTCGCCACGTCACTCGCCGCCGTGGCCGCGGCCGTCGTCATCCCGATCCCGTTCATGCCCTTCATCCTGGACACATCGGGCCCCGGAAACGATTGTGCTGGCCCCCCAGTCCAAGGTTCGGAAAACCGAACCCCGCAGGTGGACCCACACCCGCAGCGGATACACCTGCGCCCCCGGGCAGGCGGGGGTTCGCCGGGCCGGGGGCGCAGGGGTGGTGCGTCGGGTGGGCGTCAGCGGCCCTGGAGGGAGCGGGCGTTGTCGCCGAAGGTCCAGCCGCGGGAGCCGTCCCAGTTGATGGACCAGGTCATGAGGCCCTTCGGGGCGCCGCCGAGGGCGCTCCACGCCTGGCTGACCAGGCTGGGGTCCATGTAGCCGCCGCCCGCGCCGGGCTGGGCGGGGAGGCCGGGGACCTGCTTGTCGTAGGGGACCCGGATGGTGGTGCCCTGGATGGTGATGCCGTTGTTGAGGCAGGTGGTCTGGACGGTGAAGCCCTGGACGGTGCCGGCCTGGTAGGAGTCGCCGGAGCAGCCGTACATGCTGCCGTTGTAGTACTGCATGTTCAGCCACCACAGCTGGCCGTTGTCGACGTACTTCTTGATGATCGGCAGGTAGGCGCCCCAGATGGAGCCGTAGGTGACGCTGCCGCCGGTGACGTAGGCGGTCTCGGGGGCCATGGTCAGGCCGAAGCCGGACGGCATCTGGGCGAGGACGCCGTCGATGATACGCATCAGGTTGGCCTGGGAGGCGGAGGGCGTCCTGATGTCGCCGCCGCCGGACAGGCCCGTCTCGATGTCGATGTCGATGCCGTCGAAGTTGTACTTCTTGAGGATCGGGACGATGGTCGAGACGAACTTGTCGGCGACGGTGCTGGAGCTCAGGTCGATGCCCGCGGCGGCGCCGCCGATCGACATCAGGATCGTCGCCCCGTTCGCCTTGGCCTTGCACATCTCGGCGGGGGTGGAGACCTTGACGTTGGTGTCCATGCCGTCCTGCCACTGGACGGTGCCGTCGGAGAGGATCACCGGGAAGGCGGCGTTGATGACGTTGTAGCCGTGCGCGGCCATCCGGCTGTCGGTGATCGGCACCCAGCCCATGCCGGGGTGGACGCCGTTCGCGGCGCCGTCCCAGTTCTCCCAGTAGCCCTGGAGGACCTTGCCGGAGGGCTTCGGTTTGGTCGGGCAGGTGTCGCCCGGCGCCGGGGTGGTGGGCGGCTGGCTGGTGGGCGGGGTGCTGGTCGGCGGCGTCGACGTGGGCGGGTTCGAGGTCGGCGGGGCAGAGGTCGGCGGGGCCGAGGTCGGCGGCTGGCTGGTCGGGGGTGCGCTGGTCGGCGTGGTGGCGGTCGGCGAGGGGCTCGTACCGCCGGGGCCGACGAGCGAGACGTCGTCCGCGAAGTACGCGGGCTGCCCGTACCAGCCGTGCAGGTAGATGGTCACCGAGGTGGTGTTCGCCCCGGTGGTGAAGCCGACGCTCAGCTGGCCGTACGACGCGTTGTTGCCCGTCCAGGTGGACGGGTCGCCGCCGGAGCCGGTGCCGGTGGCGCCCAGGTAGACGTAGCTGCCCTGCACGTAGGCGCTCAGCGTGTACTGGGAGTTGGGCTGCACGCTGATCGTCTGGGTGCACTGGGCGTCGTCCTGGCCGGCCGGTGTCGCCTGGAGCGCGCCGCTGCCGGAGTGGACCGGACTGCCGACGACGACGCCGGAGCCGCCGGTGCAGGTCCAGTTGGCGAGCCCGTTCTCGAACCCGGGGTTGGCCACCAGGTTGGGCGCGGCGGCCCCGGCCGTGGTGCTACCGGCCACGGCGATGCCGGCGCCGATGACCGCCGCGGCGCTCGCCACGGCGATGAAGCGCTTCGCGACGCTCGCCTCGCGCCCGGAGTGGTCGGTCCTGTACGGCTGCTGCGCCCGTTCCACGGCCGCCCTGGACGGGCGTGGACTGCGCGACCTCCGATGGAACATGTGAAGCTCCCTTCCCGCCGAGCGCCTGGGACATGACGACGCGTGGGGGCGTGACGCCCGGCTTCGGGTGAGGTGGGGACATGTGGGGGGATGTACCGGACCGGATCGTAGGAGGGTCGGCGAAGGCACGTCAATAGGTCTGGACCAATCGCGTGGAGCGGTGTGGAGGCGGAGGCCCGTGAACAGCCGAACGGCGGGCCCTGCCATCCGTGGTGGATGGCGGGGCCCGCCGTCTCGGGTGCCGGTTTTCGGCCTCCGGCAGGGGACTTGCGATCAGTGGCGGCGGCGCCCCCTACGGGCGATGGCCAGGGTGCCGCCTCCGGCCGTCACCAGGGCCGCGGCCGTCGCCAGAAGGGCGGCACTGGTGCTGTCGCCGGTCGGGGGGAGGGAGTTGGACGTGCCGGGCACCTCCACGCGGGACGGGGGCGAGACCGGCGGCGGGCCGCTCGGCGGAGTGCCGCTGGCGGTGGCCGCGTTGGTGACCTTGCCCGCGTCCAGGTCGGCCTGGGTGACCGCGTAGGTGGCCGTACAGGTCGTCTTCGCGCCGGGGGCCAGGGACTTGGCGGCTGACGGGCAGGTGACCGTGGGCCTGGTGCCCGTGCCGCTGAAGCCGGTCTCCGTCACCGTGACGTTGGCGAGGGTGACGTTGCCGGTGTTGGTGACGAGGAACTCGTAGTGGAGGAGGTCGCCGGGCTTGGCGTACGCCTTCTCCTGAGCCGACTTCACCATGGTGACGGCCGGGTTGGGCACGCCCGGGACCTCGGCCGCCGACGGCGGCGAGACCGGCGGCGGGCCGGAGGGCGGATTGCCCGTGGCCGTGGCCGCGTTCGTCACCTTGCCCGCGTCCAGGTCGGCCTGGGTCACGGTGTAGGTCGCCGTGCAGGTCACCTTTGCGCCCGGGGCGAGGGACTTCGTGGCGGGCGGGCAGGTGATTGCGGGCCTGGTGCCCGTGCCGCTGAAGTTCGACTCGGTCACCGTGACGTCGGTGAGGGTGACGTTACCGATGTTGGTCACCACGAACTCGTAGTGGAGGAGGTCGCCGGGAGCCGTGAACTGCTTCTCCCCCACCGTCTTCACCACGGTGATCGCCGGGCTCGGCTCGCCCGGGACCTGGGCCCCGGACGGGGGCGAGACCGGCGGCGGGCCGGAGGGCGGATTACCGGTGGCCGTGGCCGCGTTGGTGACCTTGCCCGCATCGATGTCGGCCTGGTTCACGGTGTAGGTCGCCGTGCACGTGACGGCGGCGCCGGGGGCCAGCGACTTGGCGGCTGGCGGGCAGGTGATGGTGGGCTTCGTGCCGGTGCCCGAGAAGCTCGTCTCGTTCACCGTCACGTCGGTCAGGGTGACGTTGCCGGTGTTGGTCGCGACGAAGTGGTAGTGCAGCACCTCGCCCGGCGCGGTGAGCTGCTGCTCCTCCACTGTCTTCACCAGGGCGATCGCCGGGCTCGGGGTGCTCGGCACCTCGGTCTCCGACGGGGGCGAGACCGGCGGCGGGCCGGACGGCGGATTGCCCGTGGCCGTGGCCGCGTTCGTCACCTTGCCCGCGTCCACGTCCGCCTGCGTCACCGTGTAGGTTGCCGTGCAGGTGACGCCGACGCCCGGGGCGAGGGCCTTCGCGGCGTCGGGGCACGCGATGCTCGGCTTGGCGCCGGTGCCCGAGAACGAAGTCTCGTTCACCGTCACGTCCTTGAGCGTGACGTTGCCGGTGTTGGTCACCAGGAAGTCGTAGTGCAGGACGTCCCCGGCCCACCTTCCCGCCAGGAGCAAGAGACTTCGCCTCGTCCGGACAGGTCACCGTCGGCTTCGTGCCGGTACCGGAAAACTCGGTCTCCGCCACCGCCACGTCCGCGAGGGTGACGTTGCCCGTGTTGGTCACCACGAACTCGTAGTGCAGCACCTGGCCGGGGCCGGTGAACTGCTTCTCCTGCACCGACTTCACGACCGTGATCGCCGGATTCGGCGGGCTCGGCACCTCGGTCCGGGAGGGGGGCGACACCGGCGGCGGACCGCTCGGCGGGGTGCCGGTGGCCGTGGCCGCGTTCGTCACCTTGCCCGCGTCCACGTCCGCCTGGGTGACGGAGTACATCGCCGTGCAGGTCACCTTCGCGCCCGGCGCCATGGACTTCGAAGCGTCAGGGCACGTGATGGCGGGCTTCGTGCCGGTGCCCGAGAAATTGGTCTCGTTCACCGTGACGTCGGCGAGGGTGACGTTGCCGGTGTTGGTGACGAGGAAGTCGTAGTGGAGGAGGTCGCCGGGCTTGGCGTAGGACTTCTCCTGCGCCGACTTCACCACCGTGACCGCCGGGCTCGGGGTGCTCGGCACCTCGGTCTCCGACGGGGGCGAGACCGGCGGCGGGCCGGAGGGCGGATTCCCGGTCGTGGTGGCCGCGTTGGTGACCTTGCCCGCGTCCACGTCCGCCTGGGTGACCGTGTAGGTGGCCTTGCACGTCACGTTGGCGCCCGGGGCGAGGGACTTCGCCGCGTCCGGGCACGTGATGCTCGGCTTGGCACCGGTGCCCGAGAACGAAGTCTCGTTCACCGTCACGTCCTTGAGCGTGACGTTGCCGGTGTTGGTCACCAGGAAGTCGTAGTGCAGGACGTCCCCGGCCCCTGCGTGACGGCGTAGCTGGCCGTGCACGTCACCTTCGCCTCGGGCGCCATGGACTTCGCCGCGTCCGGGCAGGTGACGGCGGGCTTCGTGCCGGTGCCGGAGAAGCTCGTCTCGTTCACCGTCACGTCGGCGAGGGTGACGTTGCCCGTGTTGGTGACGACGAACTCGTAGTGCAGGACGTCCCCGGCCTTGGCGTACGACTTCTCCTGCGCGGACTTCACCACGGAGATCGCCGGGCTCGGAGGGCTCGGCACGTCCACCCGCGACGGCGGCGAGACCGGCGGCGGGCCGGACGGCGGAGTACCCGTCGAGGTGGCCGCGTTCGTCACCCTGCCCGCGTCGATGTCGGCCTGGGTGACCGAGTACGTGGCGGTGCAGGTCACCTTCGCGGCCGGAGCCATCGACTTGGCCTCGTCCGGGCAGGTCACAACCGGCTTGGTACCCGTGCCGGAGAACTCGGTCTCGTTCACTGCGACGTCCTTGAGGGTGACGTTGCCGGTGTTGGTGACCACGAACTCGTAGTGCAGCACCTGCCCGGGGCCGGTGAACCGCTGCTCCTGCACCGACTTCACCACCGTGATCGCCGGGCTCGGGGTGCTCGGCACCTCGGTCTCGGACGGGGGCGAGACCGGCGGCGGGCCGGAGGGCGGATTCCCGGTCGTGGTGGCCGCGTTGGTGACCTTGCCCGCGTCCACGTCCGACTGGGTGACGGCGTAGGTCGCGGTGCAGGTCACCTTCGCGCCGGGGGCCATCGACTTCGCCGCGTCCGGGCACGTCACGGTCGGCTTGGTGCCCGTGCCCGAGAAGCCGGTGTCGTTGACCGACACGTCGGTGAGGGTGACGTTGCCGGTGTTGGTGACCACGAACTCGTAGTGCAGGACATCCCCCGCCTTCGCGAACGACTTCTCCTGCGCGCTCTTCGCCACCGTGATCGCCGGGCTCGGCGGACTCGGGACCTCCGTCTCCGAGGGTGGCGACACCGGCGGCGGACCGGAGGGCGGGTTGCCCGTGGACGTCGCCGCGTTGGTGACCTTGCCCGCGTCCACGTCCGCCTGCGTGACGGTGTAGGTGGCGGTACAGGTCACCTTCCCACCGGGAGCAAGCGACTTCGCCGCCTCCGGGCAGGCGACGCTCGGCTTCGTGCCAGCGCCGGAGAAGCTCGTCTCGTTGACCGTCACACCCGTCAGGGTGACGTTTCCGGTGTTGGTGACGACGAACTCGTAGTGCAGGACCTCGCCCGCCTTCGCGTACGACTTCTCCTGCGCCGACTTCACCACCGAGATCCCCGGACTCGGCGGACTCGGCACCTCCGTCTCCGAGGGCGGGGACACCGGCGGCGGACCGGACGGCGGGTTGCCCGTGGACGTCGCCGCGTTCGTGACCTTGCCCGCGTCCACGTCCGCCTGCGTCACCGTGTACGTCGCCGTACACGTCACCTTCGCGCCGGGCGCAAGGGACTTGGCGTCATCCGGGCACGTCACCTTCGGCTTCGCACCGGTGCCCGAGAACGAAGTCTCGTTCACCTCCACCTTGGTGAGTGTGACGTTGCCCGTGTTGGTGACGAGGAAGTCGTAGTGCAGGACATCCCCCGCCTTCGCGTACGACTTCTCCTGCGCCGACTTCACCACCGAGATCCCCGGGCTCGGCGGGCTGGGCACCTCGGTCTCCGACGGTGGCGACACCGGCGGCGGGCCGGAGGGCGGATTCCCGGTCGAGGTGGCCGCGTTGGTGAGCTTCCCCGCGTCCACATCGGCCTGTGTCACTGTGTACGTCGCCGTACAGGTCACCTTCGCACCCGGGGCAAGCGACTTCGCCGCCTCCGGGCAGGCGACGCTCGGCTTGGGGCCGGTGCCCGAGAACGAAGTCTCGTTCACCGCAACGTCCGTGAGCGTGACGTTGCCGGTGTTCGTGACGACGAACTCGTAGTGCAGGACATCCCCCGCCTTCGCGTACGACTTCTCCTGCGCGCTCTTCACCACCGAGATCGCCGGGTTCGGCGGGCTCGGCACGTCCACCCGCGACGGAGGCGACACCGGCGGCGGACCACTCGGCGGTGTCCCCGTGGACGTGGCCGCGTTGGTGAGCCTGCCCGCGTCGATGTCGGCCTGGGTGACGGAGTACGTCGCGGTGCAGGTGACGCCGGCGCCGGGGGCCATCGACTTCGCCGCGTCCGGGCACGTCACGGTCGGCTTCGTCCCCGTGCCCGAGAACTCCGTCTCGTTCACCGTCACGTTCGCCAGCGTGACGTTGCCGGTGTTGGTGACGACGAAGTCGTAGTGCAGCACCTGCCCGGGCCCGGTGAACTGCTTCTCCTGCACCGACTTCACCACGGTGATCCCCGGGCTCGGCACGCCAGGGACCTCCACCCGCGACGGCGGCGACACCGGCGGCGGGCCGCTCGGCGGGGTCCCCGTGCCCGTGGCGGCGTTCGTCACCTTGCCCGCGTCCATGTCCGCCTGGGTGATCGTGTAGCTCGCCGTACACGTCACGTTCGCACCCGGGGCCATCGACTTCGCCGCCTCCGGGCACGTCACGGTCGGCTTCGTCCCCGTCCCCGAGAACTCCGTCTCGTTCACCGTCACGTTCGCCAGCGTGACGTTGCCGGTGTTGGTCAGCACGAACGCGTAGTGGAGGACGTCCCCGGCCTTGGCGTACGACTTCTCCTGCGCCGACTTCACCATCGAGATCCCCGGGCTCGGCGGACTCGGCACCTCGACCGTCGAGGGCGGCGACACCGGCGGCGGGCCGGAAGGCGGCGTCCCCGTCGCCGTCGCCGCATTGGTGATCTTCCCCGCGTCCACATCCGCCTGCGTGACCGTGTACGTCGCCGTACAGGTCACCTTCCCGCCCGGGGCAAGGGACTTCGCCGCGTCCGGGCAGCTCACCTTCGGCTGCGGACCGGTGCCCGAGAACGAGGTCTCGTTCACCTCCACCTTCGTGAGCGTGACGTTGCCCGTGTTGGTCACGAGGAACTCGAAGTGCAGGACATCGCCCGCCTTCGCGTACGACTTCTCCTGCGCCGACTTCACCACCGCGATCGCCGGGTTCGGCGGGCTCGGCACCTCCACCCGCGACGGCGGCGACACCGGCGGCGGACCGGACGGCGGCGTCCCCGACGCGGTCGCCGCGTTCGTCACCTTCCCCGTGTCCACATCCGCCTGCGTCACCGCGTAGCTCGCCGTGCACGTCACCTTCGCACCCGGGGCAAGCGACTTCGCCGCGTCCGGGCACGTCACGGTCGGCTTCGTCCCCGTCCCCGAGAACTCCGTCTCACTCACCGTCACGTTCGCCAGCGTGACGTTCCCCGTGTTCGTCACCTCGAACGCGTAGTGCAGGACGTCCCCGGCCTTCGCGTACGACTTCTCCTGCGCGCTCTTCACCATCGAGATCGCCGGATTCGGCGGGCTCGGCACGTCCACCCGCGAGGGCGGCGACACGGGCGGCGGACCGCTCGGCGGCGTGCCCGTCGCCGTCGCCGCGTTCGTCACCTTCCCCGCGTCGATGTCCGCCTGCGTGACGGTGTAGCTCGCGGTGCACGTCACCGCCGCGCCGGGCGCCATCGACTTCGCGGCGGCCGGACAGGTCACGGTCGGCTTCGTCCCCGTGCCCGAGAACTCCGTCTCGTTGACCGCCACGTCGGTGAGGTCGACGTTGCCCGTGTTGGTGACCACGAACTCGTAGTGCAGCACCTGCCCGGGCCCGGTGAACTGCTTCTCCTGCACGGTCTTGACGACCGTCAGCGCCGGGTTCGCCGGCTTCGGGGTGTTGGTGAACGTGCAGAGCACGTTCGGACTGCGCTTGCCCGCCTGGGTGTTGGGGAAGCGCAGGCTGATCGTGCTCCCGTTGCCGGAGGCGACGGCCGCGTCACCGTTGGCGGTGTCGACGCAGGCGTAGGTGGTCGTGTAGTTGGCAAGGTTCGCGCCGGAGGTGCCGGTCTCGGTGAGGGTGTAGGTCTGGGCGGGCCGGCCGATGACCGGGCCGGCGGACTGGGGCTGGACGCCGGTGGCGGTTCCGGCAGTGGTGGCCTTGTTGTTCGCGGTGACGCCGCCGCCGGTGATCGAGAGGGCGAACTGGTCGTTGGAGGTGGCGGTCTGGGCGAAGCGGCCGACCACGTTCTTCTGCAGCGCGAGGGTCGGGTTGAGTGCGCAGGAGGCGAGATCGGAGACGAGCGCGGTGTTCGTGCTGGAGGACGGGCCCGCCGTGACGTTGCCGGTGTTCGGGTTGATCTGTTCCAGCTGCGCCCGGGTCGTGCCGTCGGGCTGCCGCTTGTTGAAGGAGACGTACAGGTTGCCCGCGTTGTCGAACGCGTCGCCGTTGTAGGAGTCGGCGGTGGGGTTGGAGATCGTGCTCAGCTTCTGCAGGGTCAGCCGCGTCGAGCCGGCGGTGGTGGGCAGGGGGCCCTCGACCAGGGCGAGGTTGGTGTCCGTACCGGACTGCGCCAGGACGTACATGTTGCCCGAGCCGTCGAAGGTGATGTCGCCGTTGGAGAAGTTGGCGCTGTTGAACGGCAGGGTGAAGGTGGCCACCTGGCCGATGAAGGTGTTGGTGGTCGTGTCGAAGCCGTAGAGCGTGCCCACGCCGGGGGAGGTCGCGGTGCCCGCACCGTAATTGGCGAAGTAGTAGATCCCGTTGTCCGGGTTCACGGCCCCGGCCACGTAGAAGGGCTGGTTCACCTTCACCGGGTACGTCGCCCAGGTGCCCGTGGCGGCGGTGTAGGCGTACACCAGCGCGGTCCCCGAGGCGTCGGGGTAGTTGAGCGCGTAGACGGCGGTGCCGCCGTTGGTGATGCCGAGGGCGTTGGCGCTGAACGAACCGGCGGGGAGGGTGCTCACGAGCGCCGGGGTCACCTGGGCCGGGCCGATCGCGCTCGTGCGGACGGAGACGAGCCTCGACGGGGCGCCGGAGGTCTGCTCGATCGAGTAGATCACGCTCCCGCTGCAGTCGAGCGTGTCCCCCGGCGCGCGCTGGGCCCGGTGGCCCGGGCCGGCGCCGTGGCCGTGCCCGGGCCCATGCTCAGTGCCGGCCTCGGAAACCGGGGTGAGGGTCAGGACGAGTCCGGCGGCGAGCAGGCCCGCGAGGATCGGGCGTCGCCTGCCGAGCCGGCGCAGCAGGCCGCCCGTCCGTGGTCCCGCCTGGGGCGCGCCCGACCGACGGTCGCGTGCTCGACGTAGGAAGCCCATGCCATCCTGCCCTTGTCCGGTCAGCCTTTAATGATCAAAAAGGCAGGATGACTATGCGGGCGGGCGGCACTCCCCTCGGGCGAACACACCGCCGGGATCCCGAACTCGGTTCGAACTCAACCTGTTCGGGCGCCTCCTGGGGCCAGCTGGGCGATGGCCGGGCCGATTAACTCACAGTAGGACTCATGACGGTCCGGCGGTCCGGCGGTCCGGCGGCTGCGAACGGGGGCGCCCCCGTTCGCTGCCGCCGGGCCCGGGTTCGGGCCTACCAGCGGTCCCACACCTGGTCGACACCCGGGACGCAGGACATCTGGATCAGCTTCCCGAAGGTGCAGGTCTTCTTCACGTTCGACTCCAGGATCGTGCGGGTCATGGCGCTCACCAGGGCAGCTCCCAACGCTGGCCGGGGAGGCCGATGCAGTCCTGCTGGACGATGCCCCCGGGGGTGGCGGTCAGGCACTCGCCGCTGTTGACGTTCCGGAACTGGACGTAGCCCGATCCCAGGATGTCCTCCGTCGTCCACTGCTGGTCCGGGTAGCCGGAGTTGTAGTACAGGAACGCCGGTGTGTACCCGGTCTTCTGGGCCGTCATGTACAGGAGGCTGTACTTGTTGATGATCGGGCCCGTGGTGCCGACCGAGGGAAAGTACCAGGTCTGGTCGTCGTAGTTCAGACAGTCGTAGAACCACGGGCTGTTGCCGCGCTGGCCGTTCGAGAAGTGCACCAGGCACTGGCCGCTCCCGAACAGGGCGTTCGTGATGTGGCCGCTGGAGAGGCCGGTGAGGGCCCGGGTGCTCTCGGTGGAACCGGTCGACTGGCTTGCCGCCGAGGCGGACGTGGGGAGCATCAGGGCCACGGCGGACGCGACGGCCGCCAGTGTTCCAAGAGCCTTCTTGCGCATGGGACTTCCCCCCGGAACGAGATCGGAGACCGATCTGTGTAGGTGATCTGCGCGATGACCATAGACCGCGGGCAGCCGCTAAGGGAAGTGCACGAAGTGAATTGGCGCGATCCGAGGGATCACCGTCGTGCACGCGTGGGTCGCTTCCGCCGGGCACCCTCGCCCCTCAACGGGCCTCAGACCTGGGCGAGCCGGTCGGCCAGGTCGTCCAGGCCCAGCGAGCCCTGGGAGAGCGCGCCCGTGTGCCAGGCGCGGAGGTCGAAGGCCGGGCCGAGACGGCGGCGGGCCGCCTCGCGGCCGCGCAGCCAGGCGCGTTCGCCGAGCTTGTAGCCGATGGCCTGGCCGGGCCAGCCGAGGTAGCGGTCGATCTCGCTGCTGCGGCGGGCGGCGGAGCTGCCGTGGTGGGCGGCCATGAACTCCGTGGCCAGCTCCGGGGTCCAGCGCTCGCCGGGGTGGCCGCTCCAACCGCTACCGGCGGAGTCGGCGGGGATCGTGAGTTCCAGGTGCATGCCGAGGTCGACGATGACGCGGATGATCCGGAGCATCTGCTTGTCCAGGTAGCCGAGGCGCCGGGCCGGGTCGGTCAGGAAGCCCAACTCGTCCATCAGGCGCTCCGCGTACAGCGCCCAGCCCTCCTTGTCCGCGCTCACCGCGCCGAGGGTGATCTGGTAGCTGCTGAGCCGGTCGGCGCAGGCCGTCCAGCGGGCCGTCTGCAGGTGGTGTCCGGGGACGGCCTCGTGGTACCAGGTGCTGACGAGCTGCCAGGTCGGGAAGGACGTCCGGCCGAGGGTGGGCAGGTAGGTGCGGCCGGGGCGGCTGAAGTCGAGGCTGGGGCCGTTGTAGTACGGCGCGCCCGAGCTTCCGGGCGGGGCGATCCTCGTCTCGACGTGGCGCAGCGGGCCGGAGAGGTCGAAGTGGGTGCCGTGCAGGGCGTCGATCGCCTCGTCCGTGACCTGCTGCAGCCAGGCGCGGATGTTCTCCTCGCCCTCGACGGCGTGGCCGTGCCGGTTGAGGTGGTCCATGGTGGCGCGGGCCCCGGCGCCGGGAAGGATGTGCTCCGACACGGCCCGCATCTCGGCGGACGTGCGGTGGAACTCCTCCCAGGCCCAGGCGTACGCCTCGGCGGGGTCGATGTCGGCGCCGGTCGCCCAGCGGGCGGAGCGCAGGTAGCGCTCGCGGCCGACGGCGTCCGGGGTGGCGTCGGCGGCGGGCAGGTAGACGGCGAGGAGCCAGGTGCGGAAGGCCGACACGGCGGCGGTGGCGCGCTCGGCGGCGGCGTCCAGTTCGGGGCGCAGCCGGGCGGGGCCGGCGGCCGTGAAGGCGGTGAACCAGCTCGGGCCGCCGCCGTCCTCGCCGGTCCAGGCGGCGAGTTGGGCGGCGACGGCCCGTACCTGGCGCGGTGCGGAGAGCAGCCCTCGGGTGATGCCCTCCGTCAGGGTCGCCCGGTAGCCGTCGAGCGCGCCGGGCACGTGGCGCAGCCGTCCGGCGACGGTGGCCCAGTGCTCGTCGGTGTCGGTGGGCATCAGGGTGAAGATGCCCCGCACCTTGTGCAGCGGGGAGTTGACGTTGCGCAGCTCGCGGAGGTGGTCCCCGGCCTCGTGAAGGGCGAGCTCGGCGGTCAGCCGTTCGCGCAGGAGGCGGGCGCAGGTGCGCTCGGCGTCCGGGTCGACGTCCGCGTCCGGGTCGACGTCCGCGTCCGCGTCCGCGTCGACGTCCGCGTCCGGGCCGGTGCGCGTCTCCCGTTCGGCGGCGTCGAGCGCGGCGAGTGTCGAGCGGGCCAGGTCGGCCTGCGCCCGGAAGCCGTCCGGGGACAGGTCGGGCTGCCGGTCGTCCTCGGGGTGCAGGCCGAGCCTGGTGGCGGTCGCCGGGTCGAGGGCTGCGGCCCGGGCCACGTGCTGGTCGGCGATCGCGCGGGCGGACATCGGTGTCTGCGGCATGCCCTCCATCGTCGTTGATCCGCCGACGGGCTGTCAGGGCTTTGCCGAGGTCACTCGGTGACGAAGTCGGCCGTCATCGCCATGTCCTCGTGCTCCAGGTTGTGGCAGTGCGGCACGGCCGACCGCCGCGACCCGGACGTCGCCGGGCTCTCCCGGGAGCTGGAGCGCGGCCTCGGCCCGGGCGGCTACGAGGCGGCGTACGCCCGGGGCCGTGCCCGCGACCGTACCGACGCCTCGCCCGGGTCGGGGCCGCCCTCGCGGACGCCCGCCGAGGTGCGGCCCCCTACCGCAGAAGGCCCCTACGACAGGGTGACGTCGACCGTCGCGGCCCAGATGTCGTCCTTGGCGGCCGTGGGTGCGACGGCGCTGCCCCAGGCGAACACCAGCCTGGTCGGCGAGAGCGCCGAGAACCCGAAGGTGTCCCCGGGCCAGACCGAGGTCGCCCCGAAGCCCCGCGAGATCTGCACGGGTGCGGAGAGCCAGCCCTGCGTCGTCGAGAAGGTGCGCAGGTACTGCGCGTAGCCGCGCGGGTCGCTGCTGGAGAGCCAGCCCACGTACACGATGCCGGGCGGGCCGGCGACCACCTGCATGACGTGCGGGACGTTCAGCGTGTCCGTGGGCACCTGGACGGGGGCGGACCAGGTCGCGCCGTGGTCCCGGGAGTACGAGAGCCAGCCGGTGTCGGTGTTCGTGCCCTGGGTGTCCCAGGTCGCGTACAGGGTGCCGTCCGGGCCGAGCGCCTCGCTGCCGTCGATCCACCACTCGCCGTCGTTCATCGACCCGGCCTCGGGGCCGACCTTCACCGGCTCGGACCAGGTGGCGCCGCCGTCGGTGGAGCGGGTGGAGTAGGTGTAGGCGTCGGAGAGTTTGTCGGTCGGGATGTCGGTGACGGTGTAGCCCTGGTAGAGCACGTCCAGGGAGCCGTCGGGCTCGACGATGATGGGCGCGCTGTCGCCTCCGCTGTTGGGGTAGCCGGGGCTGATGTGCGACATCGCGCTCCACGTCCTCCCGCCGTCGGTGGACTTCTGCATCACGACGTTGAGGTCCCCGGTGGCGAAGGAGCAACTGCCGTTCGGCGCGCACAGGAACGTCACGGCGGCGTTGCTGGGCCCGTAGTCCCACGTCAGGTAGAGCGCGCCGTCCGGTCCGGCGGCGATGAAGACGCGGTCGCCCCAGTTGTTCGCGTCCGGCGGGACGATCGAGCCGGCGGTCTTGAAGGAGGCGCCGTGGTCGGTGCTGACGTCGACCACGGGGAAGGTCTGGCCCGCGCGGGTGACCATGAAGACGGCGTAGATCGCGCCGCTGGGGGCGACGGTGATCGCCGGGTCCCAGGAGCGGGAGCCGTTCTGGCCGGTGCTGCCCGGCAGGGTGAGCGGCGTGCCGAAGGTGGCGCCGCCGTTCAGGGAGCGCGCGAAGCCGATGCCCTTGCAGCCCATCCAGAGGTTGTAGACGGCGTTGGCCGCCGGGTCGACGGCCTGGATGGCCTCGGCGTTCTGTCCCCCGCACGAGGACGAGATGTTCGCGGGCGTGCTGACGGTGTAGGAGGCGAGGAGGGACGCGGGCTTGGCGGCGGCGATCGGTGCGGCCTGCGAGGGCGCCGCCGTGAGGGCGAGCGCGGTGGCCCCGGCGCAGAGGCCGAGCATCAGGGATCTGAGCGTGGTGCGACAGGCGTGCACGAGCTGCTCTCCTCTGACTGGAGATGAGGGTGGGGGTGACGGGCCGCCGTTCGTGAGGGTTGCCGGCCCGCCCCGGACGGATGCCCGTACCCGCAGCATCCATGCCGGGGCGGCTCGGATCCACACAGCACGGGCCCAAACGGCGCCGGCTGCGCACAAGCGAGGGTCACACCCGACGCACCGTCACCCGGCCTCGGCCCTGCGCACATGGAGCACCGCGGCCTCCAGGGGCAGCGGGGTGTGGCCGAGCAGCCGCAGCCCCGCCTCGGCGAGCAGGCGGGCGTAGTGGTCGGCGCGGCGTTCGCGGCCGCCGGTGTTGCACAGCATGTGCAGGTCCCAGGCGGTGGCCAGCGAGGGCGAGCCGTCCTCGGGCAGCAGCCGCTCGACGACGAGCAGGTCCGCGTGGGCGGGCATCGCGCGGGCTAGGTGGCGCAGGATCTCGACGCAGCGCTCGTCCTCCCAGTCGTGCAGCACCCGGGACAGGAGGTACAGGTCGGCGTCGGCGGGGACGTCGGCGAAGTCGCCCGTGACGTACGAGCAGCGCGGGCCGAGGCCCTTCGCATCGAGGCGGCGGCGCGCGGCCTCGACGGCGTGGGGGCGTTCCAGCAGGACGCCGTGCAGGCCGGGGTTGGCGGCGAGGAGGCGTTCGAGCAGTTCGCCGTTGCCCCCGGCGACGTCGACGACCGTACGGGCCGCCGTGACGGCCGGGTGGGCGGGCAGGGGGTCGAACATGCGGGAGGAGGCGGCCATGGACCGGTCGAACAGGTCGGCGAGCTCGGGGTCGCGGGCGAAGTGCTCGAAGTGGTGCTCGCCGAAGAGGTGGTCGAAGGCGGGCTCCCCGGTGCGCACGCTGTGCTCCAGGGCGCCGAAGGACCGGTAGAACGGGCCGCCGTACATCAGCGCCAGCGGCCGCATCGAGCCGTCCGCGTCGGCGCGCAGCAGGGTGCCGGTCTCGGTGAGCCGGTAGCCGTCCGGGTGTTCGGTGACCACGCCCGCCATGGCGAGGTAGCCCAGGAGGGTGGCCAGGGCCCTCGGGTGGGCGCCGAGGGCCGGGGCGAGCGCGTCGAGGCGGGTGGGCGAGCGGGCGTCCAGGGCGTCGGGCAGGCCCATGCGGGCGCTGGTGGCGAGGGCCTGGGTGGTCCAGGCGCCGGTCAGGCGGCGCAGGAGCGTTTCAGCAGGGTGGGCGTCGGAGTCCTCCCTGAGGGAGTCCTCCTTGAGGGAGTCTTCCCTGAGGGAGTCCTCCCTGAGATGGTCGGCGAGGACGGCGTGGTGGGCGCCACGGGCGTGGAGCTCGATGCGCCGGTACCCGGCCGTGGAGCCCGCGGGGGCGGTGAAGTACAGGACGGTGGCGTCCTCGTGCGGGGTGTAGCCGCCGCCGTCCGGGGCCGCGCCGTGGCGGGCCAGCAGCGCGCACAGGCCGCGCAGGAGCAGCGCGTCCGGGCGGCGGACCTCGAAGGCGAGATGGGCCTCGTGCTGGTGCTCGCGCTCGTGGGCGGCGAGGTGGGCCAGGTCCGAGCCGGGCGGCACGGTCAGGACGAACACCTCGACGGTGCGTAGCCCTTCCCCGTCCTCCCTGCTACCCGGAGGAGGGCCGGGGACGGCCGGGTGCGCGATGGTCACCTCCAGCGCGGACTCGTCGAGGTGGTGACGGCGGGCCAGGCGGCCGCGGACCACGACGCTGGGCTGTAACCGGGCGTCGGGGTCGAGGGCGCAGGCGGCCAGTTGGGCGCGAAGGGTCTCGTCGTCCGGCGGGAAGACCAGCAGCGCGGCGTGGGCGAAGCGGCAGTGATCGGCCAGGGCCCGCAGTTCGGGGCCTTCGAGGCCGGGCAGCAGGAGCGGGAGCAGCGTGGCGGTGTCGTGCTCCCGGACGAAGTCGGCGGTCGCGCGCAGGCGCGCCGTGTCATCGATGGTGGTCGTCATGGTGCGGGTGTCCTTCGGCAGGCGTGGGGGCCGGCTTGGCTTCTTGGACGGTGACTTCTTGTGCAGTGCCTTCTCGGGCGGTGGCATCTTGTGCGGTGGCTTCTTGGACAGTGGCCGAGCTCAGAGGCCGAGGTAGTTCTCGGCGAACCAGTCCTGGTGGGTGCGTGAGGTGCGCAGCGAGTCGATCCGGGCGTCGCGCAGTGCCGCTTCGAACGACGCCTCGTTCTCGGACTCGCTTGGGGCGTGCAGGAGTTGGACCATCCAGTGTGAGAACTCCTGAGCCCGCCAGATGTACTCCAGGCATCGCCGGGAATATTGCTCCAGCGGCGCCGGGTCGCCGTGGACGAGGTCGTCGACGAGCGCGCCCGCGAGGAGTTCGGCCTCCAGCACGGCGAGGTTGGCGCCCTTGGCGCCCGAGGGGCTGAGGAGGCTGGCGGCGTCGCCGGCCAGCAGGAGCGAGCCGTGGCGCAGCGGTTCGACGACGTCCGACTCCAGCGCTATGACGCTGCGCTGGACGACCGGGCCGCGCCGCAGCGGTCCGAGCTCGGCCGCGTACATGCGCCGGTCCAGTTCGTCCCAGATCCGCTGCTCGCTCCAGGCGTCGGCCGGGGTGCCGGGTGCGCACTGCAGGTAGTAGCGGGTGATCTCGGGGGTGCGGGCCATGTGGCCGGCGAAGCCGCGCTCGTGCAGCGCGTAGCCGACGGCGTCCAGGCTGGGCGGCGCCTCCGCGAGCAGGCCCAGCCAGGTGACGCCGTGGTTGCGCCGGTGGCGGCGGGCGGTCGGGGGCAGGGAGTCCCGGGCGGCGCCGTGGCGGCCGTCGCAGCCGGCGACGTAGCGGGCGCTCCAGCGGCCGGGGCGGCCCTCGGCGTCACGGACGGTGACGGTGGGCCTCGCCCCGTCGGCGCCGTCCACACTCACGGCCCGCGTCTCGAAGCGGACCTCTCCCCCGCCCGCCAGGTAGTGCGCGAGCAGGTCGGTGACCAGGTCCTGCTGGGGGTAGACGGTGTGGTGCTCGCGCCGTCCCAGCTCCCGGTAGTCGAGGCGGAAGGCGCCGCTCCTGGTGCGGAACTCGCAGGTGCCGTGCGGCACTCCGCGACGGCGCAGGCCCTCGGCCAGGCCGTGGCGCTCCAGGGCGCGTACGGTGCCGGGGGCGAGGAAGCCGGCCCGGGCCCGGGTCTGGATGTGGTCGCGGGTGGCGCGCTCGAGGACGACGCACTCGACGCCCGCCGCCTGCAGCAGGTTGGCGAGGGTCAGCCCGGCGACTCCGGCGCCGAGGACGACGACCTCGGCGGAGTCCTGATCTCTTCGAAAGTACTGATGATTCGTCACAAAGGTTGGATCGTAGCCACCTCAGGTGTACGGAGCATCCGTGATCACCCTCAACGGTGAAAAGTCGGACAACCCAACCATGTCCATGCAAAAGCGGCCCGCCATCGGAGCGATGGCGGGCCGCAACGCCCAGCTCAGAACACCTGCGGCAGCGGCTCCCCCGTCTCCAGCAGGGTCTTGAGGCTGGCGATCACGTCCGGCCAGCCCTGGCCGACCATCTCGGCCAGGGTCGAGCCGGGCGCGAAGCCGTCGTGCACGACGGTCAGCTTCACCACGTGCTCGACCGCCTCCTCGATGGTGAAGGTGACCTTCGAACGGGGCTCCTCGGCGAGCTTGGCGAGGAACTCCTCGTTCCACTCGAAGCGCTCGGCGAGCTCCGGGGTCATGGTGTGCCAGGTGTACGCGAGCTTGGTGTAGGGCTCCGACTCCAGCACGACCTGCTCCGGGTCGCTGATCAGCACGCCGTGGTTGTCCCAGGTCATCTCCGAGCCGGCGGCCCAGTCCGTGGTGAAGGCCGTCGCCCAGTAGCGCCGGGTGAACTCGGGCTCGGTCAGCGCCTGCCAGAGCTTCTGCGGGGTGGTGCGGATGTACGTGGTGTAGACGAAGGTCGGCGCGTCCATCTGACTCTCCTCCAGGGCGAGTTTCAGGTCCGCCAGGGCTTGGACCCTGGCCCGGTCGTAACGGCTGATCCACCGGTGGGCGATCTCGTGCACGGGCGCGGCGTTGAGGTAGTGCAACTTCTCCCGGCCCCGCCGCACGGTCGTGACGAGCCCGGCCTCCTCCAGCACCGCCAGGTGCTTGCTCACGGACTGCCTCGCCATGTCGAGCCCGCCGCACAGCTCCCGCAACGTCTGCCCGTTCCGCACGTTCAGACTGTCCAGCAACGCCCGCCGACTCGGGTCCGCCAGCGCCTTGAACACCTCGTCCATGCCCGCCCGCACCCGTGATCGCCGCCTCTCGATATATGCAGCCTTTCGGCTGCCTTTTACGTTAGGCAGCCGCACGGCTGCCTGTCAAGCGGTGCAGCTGTGACCCGAGGGGCGGCAGGCGCGCCTCCCGCCTCAGTGTCGGCGGCGGTTGAGCACCCCGATGAGAACGGCAAGGTCCGCCGCGCCTGCCCGGTCGTCCGCGTAGCGGGCAATCTGGAGAGGGCCGACCTCGGGAAGGACGACGCCCTCCCGGGCCAGGACATGGACCAGGGTCAACAGCGCGGCGCGGGCATTGCCATCCGCGAAGGGATGGAAGAACGCCACATCGAGATAGGCACGGGCCGCGCGAGCCGCCAGCGGCACGTCCGGATCGGTCGCCTCGCACAGGCAGGAATCGAAGTCGGCCCGCGTGCGAGAGGTCAGGCCGTAGCGCTCGCGACCGGCCTTCGCATAGGCGTCGCCCACGCGGAACGGTGCCGCGGTCGCAGCCAGCACCTCGCGCTGCCAACCGGCCAGCAGCGCGAAGTCCAGCGGGGCGCGGCGTGCGGCATCGCCTCGGGCCAGGGCGTGTGCGGCGAGCAGGCGCTCGGCGCGCACCGGATCGTGCCGGCGCACGGACTCCTCGCACCAGGACCGGAACCCGTCGCGGCCGGGCGGGACCCGCCGCAGGGCCGGTGCGCCCTGCCAGTCGACCTCACGGCGCACGCGCAGCCAGACCGCGAGGCTGTCAGTAGCGGTCATGGAGCTCCTCCAGCGCCTCCCTCTCACGATCGCCCCTGTACGGAGCGTGGCCCGTGAGGCCGACGGCCAGGTCCTCACCGACGGAATCGATCAGCGTCCGCTCCGGGGTGACCCAGCTCCTGAACCGGCCGCCGATCGCGACCTCCACCGCTCGCACGGCTTCGACGCGGTCCATGCCGGTGCTGGCGAGAAACCAGCCCAGGACGATCGACGCCTGCCCGTACCAGCCACCCTCCGCGCCCGAGTCCAACGTGTAGGTCACGAGCCGAACACAGGCCCGTTCCAGGTGCCAGCTGCGGTCCTCCGGCGAGGCGTCCGGCGGCGGCGCCAGGTCGGCGAAGAGCCGGGCCGTGCGCTCCAACCACTCCCGCCACTCCAACAGGGCGGACACGACGCATTCCGCCGTCTCCTCGGGGGTCGTCACCGAGCCCCGCCCGCTGGCCCAGCTGCCGATGGGCCCTCCGTCGTAGTGGCGCCACCTCCATCCCCAGGCCCAGGTGCCGTAACGCTCCCGGATGACCGCGTCCACCTGGGATTCGCACCAGTCCTCGCCCTGCCACCAGCCGGCCATCCCGGAGAGCACGGGCGGCACCCACTCCCGGACCAGCGACCGGAGTCGGGCCTCCTCGTCCTCGTCCCAGACGAACGGGTGACGGGCAGGATCGAACTCCTCCCAGGTCCGAATGCCCTCGTAGGTGACGGAGGGCACGCGGTTCTCGGGGAAGGGCAGGGTGTCACGGTTGTACATCAGCGGTCGCTGGCCTTCCTGTCCGACATGGTCGACCCATCAGTCTCGGCTCACCGCCCTCGGGGCCGCGAACGGTTTTCCTGCGGAACCCGGCCGGGGGGTCACGACCTGCGCTGCGCAGGGGGAAGGTCTCCGCGACGGTCCCCGCGCCGCCTCACCGGTGGAGGATCCGGCGCAGCCAGCGGGTGCGGGCCTCGTGGGCGTCGCGGCTGAGGGTGGCGGTCGGGGCGAGGGTGTCGAAGCCGTGGCAGGCGCCGGACCAGACGTGGAGTTCGACGTCGCCGCCGGACTGCCAGATGGTGTTGGCGTAGGCGACGCCCTCGTCGCGGAAGGTTTCGGCGGAACCCACCTCGACGTACGCCGGGGGCAGGCCGGAGAGGTCGGTGGCGCGAGCCGGGGCGGCGTACGGCGGGAGGTCGGCGGCGCCGTGGCGGTCGCCGAGGGCGGCCTGCCAGGCGGTGGTGTTGGAGGTACGGTCCCAGGTGTCGTGGCCGGTCATCTGGTGGCTGGAGAAGGTGGCGCCGCGGTCGTCGAGCATCGGGCTCAGCAGCAGTTGCCCGACCGGGGCCGGGCCGCCGCGGTCCCGGGCGAGCAGGGCGAGCGCCGCGGCGAGCCCGCCTCCGGCGCTCTTGCCGCCGATGATCACGCGGTGCGCGTCCACGCCGAGCCGGTCCGCGTGCTCGACCGCCCAGGCGAGCCCGGCGTAGCAGTCCTCGAGCGCCCCCGGATAGCGGGTGCCCGGTGCCAGCCGGTACTCGACGGAGACGACCGCCAGCCCCAACTCCCGTACCCACCCGTCCAGCAGGCGCGGCAGTACGGACCACGCGTTGCCCATCACCATCCCGCCGCCGTGCAGGTAGTACAGCAGCGGCAGCGGCCCGTCCGCCCCGGCGGGCCGGGCGCTGATCAGCGTGACCTCGCCCTCGCCCTCGCCCTCGCCCTCGCCCTCGCCCTCGCCGTCCGTGCGACGCGGAACGCGCAGCTCCTCCACCTCGAACCGGCCGCCGTCCCGCAGCCGTTCGAGCGTGGGCCGGGGCCGGGCGGTGGCGTCACGCTCCTGCCAGGCCGCCAGGTTCTCCGGGGTGAGCACCTGCCGTGCGCCGCCGACCGCCGCCGCCACCTCCGGGTCCAGCGGAGGCACCGCCCGTCCGTCCACCTCGTACTCCCCTCCCCGACGCTCGAACACCCGCCATTATCCTGACCCGGTCGAGGCACATCAGGAGGCTGGGGAACCGACCATGGCATACCGGCTCACGTTCTTCTGCCGCTCGGGCGAGGAGAACGGACTGGAGGCGCTGGACCGCCTCCTGGACGAACTGCTCTCCGCCGGTGCGCCCCTGCTGGCGGAGGGGCGCGGCCCGTTCGTCGACGAGGTCGCCGCGTACGCGCTGGGCACGGGCGGGTCGGCCGACCGGCTGGAGCTTGAGGTGCAGGTGGGGACGGCCTGGATCGCGGAGTCGGTGATCGAAGCCTCACCCGACGACGCGCACGGCATCTGGGGCTGCGACCTGCTCGCCACGATCACCCTCAGCGGGGACTCGCCCGACTGGCCGCTCGTCGATCGCATCTGGACGGCACTCGTCGACCTGTGGGGCGCCGTCGCCTGGGACGAGGCGTCCGGATTCGCGGTCGGCGCCGTAGAGCCCTGCACGGGAAGTCGGCCGAGCTGACTTCCTGCGCAGGGCGCACCCTGCGGTGCTGTGAGCAGTCCTCGGGTGTCTGCCCGGTGATCACCCAGTACTCGACCGAACGGCTCTGCCGGGCGAGGCGGCCGAGGTGATCGGCGAAGCCCTCGTCTCGGCCGGCGCCCCGGCCGCTGGGGCGGCGTCGGCGGCGCGGTTCCTCCTCGACCACCCGATCTGGGAGGCGGCCCGGGGCGTCAGCTCGACGCCAGGGGCGGGGCCTGCCTCGTGATCGCGGCGGCGGGCAGCGGGTTGTCCGGTTCGGCGCCGGGGTCGGCGGCGAGGACGACGCCGGCCGCGTGGGCGTCGAATCCGGTCGGCCAGACCGTCAGGTCGCTCGCCAGTGCGCCTTCCAGCCTCGCCTGACGCAGGTCCGCCCCGCCCAGGTCGCAGCCCCGCAGGTCGGCCGCTCGCAGGTCCGCGCCGGCGAGCACGGCTCCATGGGCGCGGGCCTTGCGCAGATTCGCCTCCCTCAGGTCCGCACCGGAGAGGTCCGCCCCGCCCAGGTCCGCCTTGACCAGGCGTGCGCCGCGCAGATCGGCCTCGAGGCAGCGGGCCTGCCGCAGGACCGACGTCCCGAGTTCGGCGTGCCGCAGGTTGGCCGCGATCAACGACACCCCGCTCAGGTCGACCCGGTACACGCTCGCCGCTTCCAGACACGTCCCGTCGAGGTTGACGCCGCCCAGCCACAGCCCGTCGCAGTCGGCCCGCCGCAGGTCGGTGAAGCTGACGTTGAGCCACCCCGGGGCGCGTTCCTGCCCCAGGACCCCGAGACAGGTCAGCGCCGCCTGAGCGTCCGCGGCCCGGGTCTCCAGCGGGCGCACCGCGTTGACGGACACCTCCGCCGCCGGGGCCGCCGGGTCCAGCGGCGGCCAGGGCAGGTGCGTCCGCAGGTACGCCGCCATGATCGAGACGACCGCCTCGTGGTCACGGCCGGAGTGGTCCGCGATCCGCCACAGCGCGTAGATGCCGCCGATCCGTACGTCCAGCTTCTCGCTGCCCAACTGCTCCACGGCCCGGCTGAAACGATCGGTGACATGGCCCTCCCGGGTCGCGTTCAGCCCCTCCTGACTGACGCGCAGCTGCCGCCAGGTCGCATAGGCGCCGAACAGGACGACCCCGCCGCCGACCGCCTGCAGCAGCGTGGTGCGCACGTTGTTCACGGCGCTCAACCGCTCGGCGGCGGCGACGTGGTCACCGGCGAGGTCGTGGTCCACCACGAACCCCGGAAGGGTGAGCAGTACGACGAACAGCACGCCCAGTCCAGCCACCACACCCGCCGCCACAGCGGCGATGCGAGCCGCGCGCCGACGGCCACGAACGGATTCCCCCATAGCCACCGGATCCTAGGAGCCGGACCGCGCTCGGCCAACCTGTGGCCGTCGACCGGCCTCAGGCCGTCCTTTGGGCGTGGGTGGAACGGTCCACGGAAGCGCTCCTCGAGCACCTGATCGATCACCGCTTCCACCCGGGGGCGCGCCGGTACTCGCCGCCGGGCGGGTGAACGGGGACACTGGTCGCTGTGACTGACATGCGCGAGACGCTGGACTACCAGACATTCGGCCGGGCGGTGCGCGAACTCGCGCAGGCGATCGCCGACGACGGGTACGAGCCCGACCTGATCCTGAGCATCGCCCGTGGCGGGGTGTTCGTGGCCGGAGGGCTGGCGTACGCGCTGGACTGCAAGAACCTGCACCTGGTGAACGTCGAGTTCTACACCGGGGTGGGCACCACGCTCGAGATGCCCGTCATGCTGGCGCCCGTCCCCGACGCGATCGACTTCTCCGGGAAGAAGGTCCTGATCGCCGACGACGTGGCCGACACCGGCAAGACGCTGAAGCTGGTGCACGACTTCTGCCTCGAGCACGTCGCGGAGGTGCGCTCCGCCGTCATCTACGAGAAGTCGCACTCACTGGTGAACTGCGAGTACGTGTGGAAGAAGACCGACGACTGGATCAACTTCCCGTGGTCGACGGAGCCACCGGTCGTGAAGCGCGACAGCCAGGTGCTCGACGCTTAGGCCGTGTCTTTCGGATCACGCCGGGCGGTCGCTGCCGGGGCACGCGCCGCACGGCAGGATGGACCCGTGGACGACCAGCTTCGTCCGGGCACTGATCGAGCGTCGGCAGATCACCGTGGAAACCGTGGTGTCCAGCGACGAGATCCGCGCGGAACTCTTCGGCACGTCACCCGCCGACGCGGACTCGGAGGCGGCGGACGGACGGCTTCGAGGAAAGCGACCGCAGAATCGCCGCCAGGCTCGCGTCCGGGCACAGTGCAGTCGCCGAGTCCACGAACGTCACCTCGGACGTCGCTCAGCGCATCCTCGCGATGGCCGCGGCTGTCTGGCACCACCACAGGACAGGCCAACCCGTCCCACGATCCCTGATCGCCTACGACCACTGACGATCATTCGGAACAACTCGTCCAGCGTGCGGTGCCCGGCCCGGCTCAGCTGAGGAGTAGGCAGGCGTCCCAGCTCCCGTCGGCCGGGTGGAGGGCGAGGGCGGCGCCGGCGGTGCCCTCCAGGAGGGTGGCGGGTTCTCCGACGGCGAGGGCGGCGGTGAGGTCGCGGGTGGTGGTGGCGGTGAGGGCGGGGAGGTGAGCCGCCAGGGAGGCGGCGTCCTCGGCCATGCGTCGGGTGATCCGGAGCAGGCCGGCGGTGCCGTGGCAGAGTCCGGGGCCGGACAGGTGCCAGGTGGCGGGGTCGGCCAGGGTGGCGGCGAGGGCGGTGACGGCGGTGGTGCGCCAGTCGTCGCGGGCCAGGGCGGTGCCGGCGAGGTGGAGTGCGCGGGCGGCGCCCGGGGTGCCGTAGCACCAGGCGGCCCGGGTGGGTGCGTCGGCGGGTGGCCGGCCCGACTCCACGTCCTCGACGGGTACGGTCATCGGCCAGCCGCCGGTGGGAAGCCGGTGGGCGGTGAGTCCGAGTGCCAGCGCCTCGATCGCCTCATCGTGTCCGGGCACCCGCACGTCGTGGAGGCGGGCCAGGGACAGGAGCGCGAGCGGGCCCGGAATCCCGTGTGCCAGGCCGAGGTTGACGTGGCCTCGGGGGTGGTCGGGGTCCGCGCCGGGCAGCCCCGGGCCGCCGGCCGTCCACCAGCGCGGCAGCGGCTCGCCGGTCGGCGCGGCCAGGTCCACCAGGGCGGCGAGGAGATCGGCGAGCGCCGGTCCGTGCGGGTCCAGGGCGAGCAGCAGCCGGCCCAGGCCCGCGGCGCCCGAGACGGTGTCGAAGGTGTGTGCCCGCAGTCCCGCCCCCGCCGCCAGGTCGGCGCGCAGCGCGGCCACCCGTCCGGCGGCGGTTTCGGCGACCCGGGGTGTCAGGGCGTCGAGCAGCCCCCGGTACTCGCCGGGGCCGCGCGCCATCGTGCGGGCGGCGAAGGCCACGGCGGCGGCGCCGGAGTAGAGGCCGCCTCCGCGCATCGCCCCGGGGGCCTTGACCGCGGCCGCGAGCTGTCCGTGCGCGGCCCGGCGCAGCGCGGGGTCCTCGCCCGCGAGGACGGCGAGGGCGAGCGCCGCGCCGCTGTGGCCGGCGCCGAGCCCGGGGGTGAAGGCGGCTTCGGGTTTGGCGAGTTGGGCGGCGACGGCCTCGACCGCTTCGTCGGGGGTCATCGGCCCCCCTCCCCTGTACTCGTCGGGCGGGTGCGGTGGGCTTCGAGGGCGCCTCGGGCGAGTGCGTAGGCGCGGCGTTCGGCTTCGCGGTCGATGCCGATGAGGCGGTTGTGCCCCATGTGCAGCAGGGAGGTGAGGGCGGGGCCGGCGGACTCCGGGGCGAGGTGCGCGGCGTACTCGGTGAGGCGGGCGCCGCGCTCCTGCCAGGCTGCGGTGAGCGCCGGGTCGGCGGGCAGGAGGCCCCCGCCGGGGGTGGCGGGGCCGTCCGGGCCGATGGCGCGCAGGGCGGCGGCGCGGTGGGTGCGGAATGCCTGGTGGTGCTGTTCGGACTTGGGGTACGTGGCGGCGATCCAGGCGCCGACGGGCGGCGCGGCGGCGCGCGCCGCCAGGAAGTCCCGGGCGGTGCCGGTGAGGTTGACGGCGGCGAGCAGTGCACCGGGCACCGTACGGGAGGCGCGGGCCAGGCGCAGCGTCTCGACGGCGACGAGGCTGTCGGCGTGGAAGACGCGCTCGGCGTGGGCGAGGGCGTCCGGTCCGCCGTACCGGTCCGTCTCGGGCGCGTAGCTGTCCAGTCGCAGGTCGGCGGCGAGCCCGGCGCGGCGCAGGTCATGGGCCCAGTCGTGGACGGCGGGCAGCAGGTCCGCGGCGAGGGCGGGCGGGGTGCCGTGGAAGCGCAGCCGCAGGTGGGGCGCGGGGTCGCGGTAGCGGATGAAGAACCAGCGGTCCACGTCGCCGGGCAGGGCGGCGAGGAGGCGGGGCAGGTGGTCGGCGAGGATCTCGTCGTGGCGGGCCTCGGTGGCGGCGAGGCGGGCGAACAGCCAGGGGCCGCCGGGGAGTTCGGGCGTACGGGCGTGAGCGGCGGGCAGCGGCCGGCGTGCCGGGGAGTCGGCCGGGCGCGCGGCGCGGCGCAGCGGGACGACGAGTTCGGTGACGTGACCGCGCAGCCAGCCGCCGTCCCCCGCGAGGTCCTCCTGGAGCACGGTGGGCCGCCCGGAGCGGGCCTGGCTGTGCAGGAGGCGGAGGTGCCAGGGGTCGTCGAGGTCGAGGCCGATGCGCTGGTCGCCGCTGAGCAGCCGCACGGCGGCGGGTACGCCCCAGCGGCGGCGCCACCGGGCGAGGCCCTGCGCCCACTGCTCGTACGGGCTGTCGGCGGGCGGCACGGGGTCGGTGAGGCGCCAGGCGGCGGGGGCGAGGACGACCCGGCCGCGCCGAACGCGGGGCAGCGCGGGGGCACTGGCGGCGGCGCCCCAGTCCCAGGGCTGCCAGGGGCGTTGCCCGGTGAGCGCGACCTCCTGGAGGAAGCGGGCCGCGTTGGGGGCGCCGGTGCGCAGGTTGAGCGCGTGGTGGGCGGTGGCGCGGATCTCGCGGCCGAGGCTGCGGGAGTGGACGCTGAGGCGCTCGGTGTCGGCGAGGACGACGAGGTCGTCCAGCGGGATCACGGCGGGGCCGCCGTCCTCGGGGAAGGCGCTGACGGTCACGCGGTGGTCGAGCCAGCGCGGGGTGAGCGCGATGTTGGCGTGGCGGGCGCGGTAGGGGGTGAACTCCAGGTGTGCGTCCAGGACTTCACCGTCCTCGAGGCCGGCGGCAGCGGCCAGGAGGGCGCCACCGCCGAGCTGGGCGGCGAACCGGCCGAAGGTGGCCCCGGCGCGGTCGCTGCCGGCGGTCGGCGAGAGTACGAGGCGGAACCGCCCGTCGTCCAGGGCGTCGAGCGAGTCGGCGGCGAGTTCGGCGTACAGCTCCATGGAGGCGGGCGGGGTGTCGGCGGCGCCGCCCTCCTGCTGCTGGAGGACCAGCCGGGCGAGCAATTCGTCGTCGAGGACGACCTCGGGCAGCGGCCCGCCGGGCTCCCGGTCGGCGAGCGCGCCCGCCGCGAGCTCGGCCAGCAGGCGGTCGCGCGCCGCGTCGGCGTCGCTGCGGGCGCGGGCGGGCTGCGGGGTCGCCGCGCCCCGCGCGCCTGCCGGGCGCCGGTAGCCGGCGGGCGGGCCGAGGCCCGTGTCGGGGTCGAGCAGTTCGGCGAGCGGGACCGGGCTGTCGGTGCCGTACCGCTCGACGAACTCGGCGTGGTAGGCGCGCAGGTGCTCGGGTGCGGTGGCCGGTGGTGAGAGCCGCCACAAGACCGTGGCGGTGTGCTCCAGTTCGGTGCGGACCTGCTCGGGCAGGACCACCTCCGCGTCCAGCGCGAGGTCGGCGTGGAGGGGTCGGTCGGCGGGCGAAAGGCGGGTCATCCGCCGCCGCGCCTCACGCAGCGCGGTGGTGGCCTGCCCGCGCGGCGAGGCGGCAGCCTGCGCCAACAGGTCTCGTACGGAGGCGAGTTCGGCGCGCACGGGGTGCCCGTCGGGCAGCCGCTCGAGGACGTGACCGAGCAGGTCCGTGCTGTCCGGCGGCGGTGTCAGGTCGGTGAGCAGGAACCCCTGGGCGACCAGCGTGCGCACCAGCCCGGTGATCGCCTCGGCCGGGGCGGCGGGGAAGTCGGCGGCCAGGGCGGCGAGCAGGTCGGCGTGGCGCAGCGGACGGGCGGCATGGCGGACGGCGGCCCGGACGGCGGCGGTGGCGCGGACGGTCCGCTCGGTGACGGGCTGCGCGTCCGCGTCCCCACCGGTGGCGGCGCCCCGCTCGGGCAGGTACGGCAGGACGAGCCGGTCGCCGCGCAGAACGACCTGCTGGTCGGCGGCCAGCCGCAGCCCGGCCAGTACCTGCGGCTCGGTGCACAGCCGGTCCAGGAGCGGGAGCAGCCAGCCGAGGTCGGGGCGGAACGTGCGGCGCTCGGCACCGTCCCAGCGGACCTTGGCCCGGGCGTCGAAGCGGCCCGTCGCGACGGCGGCCATCAGCCCGAAGGGGGTCGGGCGGGTGGCCATCCGCAGCCGGTAGCGCCCGACGGCCTCGGCGGCGCGGCCCGCAGCGGCGGGGCGCAGGGCAACGGCCGGGCCCAAGGCGGCAGGGTGCAAGGCGGCGGGGCCCAAGGCGGCGGCTGCCTGATCGAGGACATCGGCCAGGGAGGGGCTGGACACCTCGATCGCCTCGCGCAACACCGGGTCGGCGGCGGCCTCGGCGAGGTAGGCCGACGGGCCCTCGTCGCCCGGCCCGGCGGCGTTCCGGTGCAGGCGGGCAACGGCGGGTGTGCGCAGCAGGACGGGATCGGTCGCGGTGAACAGCACGTCCCGGGCCGTCCCGCGCGTCTTCTTGCCCACCGTGCCGCTCCCGTGCCTCGTGACGTGTGATTCGCGCTTCGTGCGTCGTGCGTCGTGCCCCGTGTCGTCCGTCGGCTCGTTCTATCCCGATGGTCGAAAACTGTCCACGGTTGATCAGAAGTCATCAATAGTTGGCTGAATTCGCCTATTCATCCGAGTGCAGTCATTGTCCGGCCCTACGACGAGTGCCTAACGTCCGCTGCAGTCCGCCGCGGCAGTCGCGGCACCGACGGAAGGAGACCCTCATGGCGAACGACATGCAGGAGCTGTTCGACCTCGACGTCCAGGACCTCGTCGCCGCCGAGACCGGCGAGCAGGAGGAAGCGGCGTTCAGCATCTCGTGCGAAGGCTCCTGCACCCGCCCGTACTGCATCTGATCAGCGCGATCCGCCTGATCCCGTAGCAGTACGGGTACCGCCGGGCGCGGTTGCCCGGACCGTTCGTACGGTCCGGGCAGCCGCGCCCGGTCGTGTTTCCCTCCTGATCAACCGCCCAGCGGCCCCGGCGAGTCCGGCGAGTCCGGCGCGGGCGCGGGCGCGGGCAGCGGTCCCCGCGCCAGCCGCACCAGCTCCTGCGGAGTCAGCCCGGCCAGGCGCTCCCGGCTGAGCCGCAGCACCTCACCGGCCGCGGCGAGCAACTCCTCGTCCGTCCCCGGCCGTTCGGGCAGGCCCTCCTCCTCCGCGCCGCCGGCCAGGAACTCGCCGACCGCCGCGTGCAGCCGCCCCACACCCGCCTCCCGCACGGTGAACGACAGGTGCACCGACAGCCCCTGACGCCCCACCGCCGCATGCGGCGCGCCCCGCGGCACGTACAGCACCTCCCCCGGCGCGAGCACCGTGTGCAGCGCCACGGGCCCCGGCTCGGGCGCGAGCCCCGGGCGCCACCGGCCGTCCGCCGGCGCCTCGTGGACCGTCCACTCCTTCTCCCCCGCCAGCTGCACCACCAGCACGTCCGCGTCGTCCCGGTGCACGTCCAGCCCGCGCCGCCCGGCCCCCGTCGCGAAGCAGAACGCCTCGGTCCGACGGCCCAGACGCAGCGCGATGTCCGTGGCCAACGCCCGTACGGGGCCGTGCCATTGGTCCAGCTGCGGGAGCAGCAGGGTCGCGCCTTCGCCGAGCAGCTCGGCGATCCGCTCGGGGTCGGCCCACCCGTCCTCCCGCCGCCCGGCCACCGTACGGGCGGTGCAGAACCGCTCCGGCGCCACGACCTCGCCGTCCTGCACCATCTCCACGTACGGCACCCGCAGCAGCCCGCCGCGCAGCACCGCGTCCAGCTCCTGCGGCCGCGGCAGCCCGGCGGGCCACCCGTCAGGCCGGAACAGCTGCGGCCTGCGCTCCTCCAGCGTCTTGGCGAAGGCACCCGCGTCCCCCACCAGCTGCTCCAGCACTCGCCCCATCGCCCGTCTCCCAACGTCTCGTCCGGCCCGGCCTCCAACGGCCGACCGTCCCATGACGAACGGATGAACAAGGGGAAGCGGTTGAACCGCATCCACGGCCGGAACGGGAACAGGCCACCTTCCCGGCGCGCCCGTCCACACACCAGACACCCGAATCCGCAGGTCGGCGTACCTCACCCCTGCCACCGGCGCCGGGCACGCGACCGCAGCGGGCGAAATCCGGCGGACGTGGGATAGATCACACCGGCACCCGTGAACGGCCCACGGCCCCGGGACGTGCGGCGCCTCGTCACTCCGACGAAGGCTCGCCCTCCTCGGGCTCCCGGTCCCTGCTCGGGATGCTGCCCGGCTCCCAGCCGAGAACCTCCTCGAAGCGCCGGGCCGAGAACGAGGTGGGAGTCTGCCCACCCTCTTGTTCATGGACCCGGATGGTCGCGATGCTCAACTCGGTCCGGTAGGCGAGCTCACTCACGGAGATGCCCTCGGCTTCCCGGTACTCGATCAGCGCTTTCGCCAGCCGCTCGGATTCCTCACTCATGGCCCGAGCGTCCCTCCCCACGAACGGTTCGTCAGCCCTTCCCGGTCCGCCCACGCCTTCCGGCCTCCTCCCACTCCCTCAAGCGTCGGAGGCGTTCTCACCCGAAGCAGCACGAACAATCGAAAAGACCCGGGCTCGCCGGGAACCTCCCAGCTTGATCGACCGATTCGAACAGGGGCAGGCTCTCCCCCGTGGAAGACACCTGGACGATCATCAACTCCCTTGCTGCCCGCCTCGATTCACACTCCGACCGCAGCGACGAGCAACGCTGGACCCTCCAGGCCCTCAAGCTCCAGGAGGAGGCCGGCGAGGTCGCCGAAGCCGTCATCGGAGCCCTCGGCGTCAACCCCCGCAAGGGCCACTCCCACGACTGGGACGACGTCCGCAAGGAGGCGTGCGACGTGGCCGTCTCCGCCCTCGTGATGCTCGCCCGCATGGGCGGAGACCCGCCCCGCTTCTTCGCCGACCACCTCCGCGCGGTCGCCGCCCGAGGGAGCGCCGCCCCGTGACCCACCCGGAAACGGACCCGGTCACCCTGGTCGTCGGCGTCCACCTCGTCCTCCTCGACCAGGGCGAGGTCCTGCTCGGGCGCCGCCGCAACACCAGCTACGCCGCCGGCCTGTGGCACCTCCCGGCCGGACACATGGAACACGGCGAGGCCGTGACCCGAGCGATGGCGCGCGAGGCCGAGGAGGAACTCGGCATCACCGTCGCCGAGCACGACCTCACCCTCGTCCACACCCTGCACCACCTCGACGCCGACGACGGCCGCAGCCGCCTCCAGCTCTTCTTCCGCGCCGCCCACTACGAGGGCCGGCTCCGCAACGCCGAGCCGCACAAGTGCGAGGAACTGCGCCGCTGGCCCCTCGACCGGCTGCCGCACGACACGGTGCCCTACACCGCGCACGCCCTCGGCGAGATCACCCGCGGCAACCCGCTCTCCACCATCGGCTGGCCGACCTAGCCACTACCGGAGGAACCACCGTGCCCGGTCCCGCCGTACGCCCCGTACGCCCCGCCGGTCCGCAGGACGCCGACGAACTGATGCGCCTGCGCGTCGAAGTCCTCGACGGGCTCGAGCTCACCGACGCCTGGCGCTCCACCTTCCGCGACGACATGCGCGCCCGCCTCGGCACCGACCCGCACCTACTCGCGTACGTCGTCCCCGCCGACGGGCACACCCTGGCCTCGTGCGCCATCGGCATCGTCTACCGCGGCTACCTCGGCCCGACCCACCCGACCGGCCTGTGGGGCCGCATCCACGCGGTGGTCACCGACCCCGCCCACCGACGCCTCGGCCACGCCCGCGCCGTCACCGCCGCCCTGATCGACGGCCTCCGGACGGCCGGCTGCGGATCGATCGAACTGCGCGCCACCGACGCCGGCGCCCCGCTCTACCGCTCCCTCGGCTTCGGCCCCCTGGACGGCTACATGGCCCTGCGCCCCGCCCCGGAGGGGTAGGCGCGGCAGGTGCCGCCCGGGCCGTGCCCTGCGGAGCATCTGACGGTCCGTGGCCGGACGGACCGGCGGTGGACGCCGGTCCGCGTGAGGGGGTTCATCGGCCGGACGGACCGGAGTTTCAACCCCGGTATCCGGTGCCGCGTACACGGGGCTCGAACTCCCCACACAGGTACGTCTCCGGCACCTCCTCCGTCATCGGCACCGACCAGTAGTCGCGTTTGCCCGTCATTGCCAGGTACTGCGCCCTGTCATCGCGATGGCAGCGGATTCCCAGCAGAGGGTTGCCGGCCGGAGAGTAGTCGGAGAAGAGGCACGTGAGGCAGCTGCGGAAGCGGAAGCCGTCCGGCAGCGCGGCCGCCAGCCGGAGCAGGCCGTCCTCGAACCGATCGTCCACCACCGAGAAGGTCTGCCCCTCGAGGTCGATGGACAGCCGAATGACCGGTTCGCGCCGCGGCGCTTCGCCCTCGCGCAGCTCCACAGCGAACCGGATCGGGAACAGCTGCTCGCCCGCAGGCCCTTCCAGGGTGCACGGGAGGTCGCCGGTGAGGACACAGGCCGTCAGGGCACCGAAGGCGTCGAGGAAGAGGCCGGCCTCGACCGCGGCGGGCGCGTCGACCGGCTCCAGGCTGTCGAAGTCGCCCCCGCAGACGCCGACGCCGCGCACGGTGGAGTGAATCTCGAAGCCCAGCATCGGCGTTCCGGCCAGCGGCTCGAACCGCCATGTGACCGGCTCCGCACCGTGATCATCGGCGTACTCGCCCGGGAATGACTGCGGGATCACCATCCACCTCCACAGCGATGATCCCGCGCGCTCCTGCGAAGGAAGTCGGCCGGGCCGACTTTCTGCACAGCGACGCAGAGATCGATCTCGACCTCAATCCTGCTCGAGATTCTACGGTACTTGCACCAACGATCGTTCCAGGAGGCAGTTTTGACAACCCGGCACACACCCGACGCCGCGCGTGTCGGCGGATGCTCCGGCCGGCTCAGCCGCCGTAGCGCCGCTGCCTGGCGGCGAAGCTGCGGACGGCGCGCAGGAAGTCGACCTCACGGAACGCGGGTCAGTACGCCTCGCAGAAGTACAGCTCCGAGTAGGCGCTCTGCCAGAGCAGGAAGTTGGAGAGCCGCTGCTCGCCGCTGGTGCGGATGACGAGGTCGGGATCGGGCCGGCCGGCGGTGTAGAGGTGCGGGGCGATGTCGTCGACGGTCAGGGTGTCGGCGACCTCGGTCAGTGACGCGCCGGACTCGGCTCGCGCGTACATCAGGTCGCGCATGGCGTCGACGACCTCCTGGTGGCCGCCGTAGCCGACGGCCAGGGTGACATGGGCGCCGGTGGTGCAGGTGCGGGTGGCCTCGACCGCCTCCTTGAGGGCGCGGGCGGTGCTGTCGGGCAAGGCGTCGGTCATCCCGGCGAGGTGGACCTGCCAGCGGGCGTCCGGGCGGGTGAGGCGATCGGCGACCACCTGCTCGATCAGCCGCATCAGGTAGGCGACTTCGGTGTCGCCCCGGCGCTGGAGGTTCTCGGTCGAGCACAGGAAGACGGTGACGTGGTGGATCCCCAGGGCCTCGCACCAGGAGAGCACCTCCTCGACGTGCTCGGCGCCCACCTTGTGCCCGAGGCTCGGGTTGGCCATGCCCATCTGGCGGGCCCAGCGACGGTTGCCGTCCATGATCAGCCCGACGTGCCGGGGCACGGGGCCCGCCATGACCTCGCGGCGCAGGCGGCGGGTGTAGAGGGAGCGGAGCAGGTCGGACATGAGCACGTCCAAGTGATCGGGGCGGCCCGCCGGTTCGGGCGGGCCCTGGTCGGGCGGGTGCCGCGTGATCTACGGGGCCGGTGGCAGGTCGTGCAGGTCGCGCAGGGTGCCCGCGCACACCCCCGTCAGCAGCAGCAGGCCCACGCCGATGCCGGCGCCGAGCAGGTGCAGGCCGTCGCCGGCGAGCGAGACGGCGAGGATGGTTGCGCCGCCGGTGGCGCTGGCGGCGGCGAGGGACCACACGCCGGCCCGGAGGCGGCTGTTGCCAGGTGGCACGACGGCGTCCGCGCCGACGCCGGTGAAGATGCGGGGGATCTGGATCGCGCCGAGGCCGAGGGCGATCCACCAGGCGGCGAGCACGGCGGTGCGCAGGGTGGGCGGCGAGGCGTCCGCGTCGACGCCACTGTGCACCAGGACGACCACGGCGGTGCCGAGGAGCGTCGGCAGGGCGAGGCGGCGGACCGCCCAGCCCGACAGCGTGATCGCGGCGGCCGGCGTGGGCCGGGGCCGGGGTGCGACCAGGGCGATGCCGAGCAGCAGCAGGGTGGTGCAGCCGTGCATGACCCCGTTCCGCACGCCGTTCGCGGGCAGGGGGCCGACCTGTTCGGCGGCCAGGTGGCCGAGGAACCAGGCGGCGAGGGCGATCGTGATGCCCATGGTGGCCACCCGCCGCTGGCCCTGTGCCGGGGAGTCGGCGGGCCAGACGGCCGGGTGCAGCCACATGTCCACGATGCCGACGATCAGGTTGGGCCAGGACTTCCAGCCCGCGCCCCGGGCCTCGTCCTCCACCATCGAACCCCAGCGCTCGCGGAATGCGTCCGGGTAGAGCCTGACCAGGCTTCGGGTGACGACGCTCACGCCGGGTTCACCCCCAGGCGCCGCAGGCCCGCGTTCGCGACCCGGGCCATGGCCCGCAGCTCGCGTTCCAGCACCTCGCGGCCGAGGGGCGTCAGCTGCACCGGGCGCTGGCGGCCCTGCCCGTCGAGCGGCTCGATCAGCCGCTTCGACTCCAGCCTGGCCAGCGCCCCGTACAGGCTGCCGGGCCCCAGCCGCTCCCCGGTCAGTTCCTCGATCGCCGTGTTGATGGCGTATCCGTGCAGCGGCCCGTCGGCCAGCGCGCAGAGCACCAGGGTCTGGGCATCGTTGGCTTGCATGTTGCTCCTCCCGATCTGACGGAGCACCATACTACGTGCCACGAACTACGCGCCACGTAGTACGCGATGTGTACTATCGCCGCCATGCGCGAAGACATGACGATCGATCACCTGGAAGTCGGGCACCCCGCCCGGCCTGCCGCGGCCGTGGCGCTCTTGACGTCCGCCGCCGGCGCCGCCGCCTTCACCCTGTTCGCCTACCTGACGACACAGGTCCGCGTGGTGCGGGCGGGCAGTCCCTGGCAGGGCGATCCGTACGACGCGGTGGTGACCTTCACCATGTTCTTCGTCCCACTGCTCGGCGCGCTCGGCGCAGCGAGGGCGCTGCTGTGCCGCCGTGACCGGCCGCTGCCGCGCTACCGGGTCGAGCAACTGCTTCGGACCGCACTGGTCTGCACGCTGCTCGTCGCCGCCACGCTCGCCACCGACTGGGCGGCGGTGGCCGCGCGGGCGGACCGCGCCTCCTGGGACGGCGGCACCACCTGGCTGATCGCATCCCTGCTGCCGCTCACGGGGATGACGGCCGAGAGCCTGCTGTTGCACCGCCGGGCGATCCGACGGCTACCGGAACCCGCGCCCGGAGCCGAGGACGTAGGCGGGGACTGGCTGGACGACCTCGCGCCCCTCGCGAACCTGCTCGCCGGCTCCCGCTCGCGTACGGGGCGCGCACTCGCTGCGCTGATCTGCCGCGGCGGCGTGCTCGACTTCGTGCGCCTGCGCTTCGCCCTGCTCGCCGCCGCGGCTGCCCTCGCCGCCGGCCTGCTGGTCGCCACGGGACTCGCCTCCGGCGAGGGCTGGCCCGGGGTACTGCTCTTCGCCGTGGAGGCCGCGGTCTTCGCGGGCGGCACGTTCGCCTTCGTGATGATCTGCAACAGCGCCCTGAGGTTCGCCGTGTCTCCTCCCGTATCGAGGACGCGGCGGGCCGCCCGGATCGCGACCACCGCAGGCGCGTTGGCGCTCCCGGTCTCGTTGGCGCTGCGGGACACCGTCTGGCAACTGCTCGGATTCGGCGACCAGGTCGACTCCGTCGGGCCGTGGGCGGCCGTCACGCTCGCCTGTGCGCTCCTGACGGGCGCGCTCACGTTCGGTACGGCGGCGGCGATGCTCGCCGCCCGACCGGAGACCCGGAAGTGATCATGCCGGTGGCGGGATGCTCGTCCGCGAGGCGCGGCCGGGGTCGTCAGCGCCGAGCCGGTTCGTCGACGGCCGCTGCGCCCTCGCTGCCGGAAGCGGCGACGGGGGCGGAGGCGGCGCGCTCGGCGGCGGCCCGGCGCGGCAGGAGGAGGCAGAGGGGGAGCGCTGCCGCGGTGATGGCGGCGGTCCACCAGAAGGCGGTGGCGAAGCCGGTGGCCAGGGCGGCGCGGGTGTGGGTGTCGGCGGTGGTGCGTTGGAGGATGACGACGAGGAGGGCGGTGCCGAGGGAGCCGCCGATCTGTTGGGTGACGCGGCTGATGCCGGAGGCGGCCGGGATGTCCTCGTGGCGAAGGCCCGCGTAGGCGCCGCCCATCAGGGCGATCATGGCGGCGCCGAGGCCAAGGCCGCGGGCGAAGAGGGCGGCCATCAGCAGGGCGTTGTCGGTGGTGGCGGTCACGAAGCCGAAGGGGACGGTCGCCGCGAGGGTGACGGCGAAGGCGGTGACGGCGACCGGGCGGGCGCCGATGCGGTCCATGTACCGGCCGGCGAGGGAGCGGGAGAGCAGGGTGCCGAGCCCCTGCGGGATGAGCAACAGCGCGGCGCCCAGGGCGGATTCGCCGCGGACCTGCTGCCAGTAGAGCGGCATCAGCAGCATGGCGCCGTACAGGGCGGCTCCGGCGAGGAGGAGCAGTGCCGTGGAGGAGGCGAGGGCCCGGTGGCGGAGGAGGCGGATGTCGAGCAGGGCGTCGTCTCCGCGGCGCAGGGCCCAGGCGACGTACCCGGCGAGCAGGGCCGCGCCCAGGAGGAGGAACGGCCCGCCGAGCTGGGTGAGGCCGTAGACGACGGCGGTGATGCCGGGCAGGAGCAGCAGCATGCCCACGACGTCCGGGCGGGGTGCGCGGCCGGGGCGCGGGCCGTCGTCGGGGAGGTTGCGGCGGGCCAGGTAGCCGCCGGCGAGGCAGAAGGGGATGTTGAACAGGAAGATCCAGCGCCAGTCGCCGAGGTGCAGGATGGCTCCGCCGAGCACCGGGCCGATGACCGGGCCCAGCGCCGTGGGCACGGTGATCAGCGCCATGACCCTGCCGGTGTTGCGGCCCTCCGCGGCCTGCATGACCAGCGTGGCCATGAGCACCATCATCACGCCGCCGCCGACGCCCTGGACGACCCGGAAGGCGATCAGGCTCGGGGCGTTCCAGGCCGCCGCGCACAGGACGGACCCGGCGAGGAACAGCGCCAGGGCGAGGAGCCAGAGCCGCTTGCCGCCGAGGACGGACTGGGCCCAGCCGACGGCCGGCATCGTGGCCGAGAGGGCGAGCAGGTAGGCGGTGCTGACCCATTGGACGGTGGCGAGCGGGGTGTGCAGCTGCCCGGCGAGGTCGTCGATGGCGACGCTCATGATCGTGGTGTCGAAGATGACGGCGAGCGCGCCGACGATCAGCGTGTAGGTCAGCCGCCGTAGGGCCGGGTCGACGGGGGACCGGGGGTCGCGGGTACTCATGGGCACTCCTTAAGATACAGTGTTCTATCTTACGAAGGGCAGAGTAGGTCGGCAGGCTTAAGATAGGCAAGTCTTTCCAACTCGAAGGAGTGGCGATGACCGAACGACGACGCGGCGCAGCCCTGGAGAACGCCCTGCTCGACGCCGCCTGGGAGGAGCTCACCGCCGTCGGCTACGCCAGGTTCACCGTCGACGGCGTCGTCAAGCGCGCCGCCACCAGCCCCCCGGTGCTCTACCGCCGCTGGCCCGACCGTGAGGCCCTCATCCGGGCGACCCTCGCCCACGTCGGGCGCCGGAGCATCCTGGCCGTCCCCGACACCGGGAGCCTGCGCGAGGACGTGCTGACCCTCATGCGGGAGATCAATGCCACCCGCGTCCAGCTCGTCACCGTGATGAGCGTGTACCTGGCCGGGTACCACCAGGAGACCGGCACCAGCCCCCGTGACCTGCTCGACCCCTCCGTCACCGGCCGCAAGCAGGCCCTCGACGTGGTCTACGAGCGCGCCGCCGCCCGCGGCGAGGTCGAGGCGGAGCGCCTCACCGAGCGCATGAAGACGCTGCCCTTCGACCTGCTGCGCCACGAGTTCCTGACGACCTTCGCCGCCGTGCCCGACCACGTGCTCGAGGAGATCGTCGACACGCTCTTCCTCCCCCTCCTACGCTGAAGCCCCGCCGCGACCGACCGTGGTCACGACGGGGCTGCGATGAAGCCGGAATCGTCACCGCTTCATGTAGACGCTGTCCATGAACTCCATGATCTGCTGGTCCGTGACCCGGTGGCCGTCGCGGTGGCCCATCGCCAGGTCGGCCTCGCTGATCATGCCGGCCAGACGGTCACCGTCGATCACCGGGATGCGGCGGATCTGGTGCTGCTCCATCTTCTTGAGCACGGCGTCCACGGTGTCGTCGACCCGTACGCAGTGCAGGTGACCGGCCAGCTCGATGGCGGTCATGGCGGCGGGATCCTTGCCCTCGGCGAGACAGCGCACCACGATGTCACGGTCGGTGATGATGCCGTGGAGCTTCTGGTCGTCGCCGCAGATCGGCAGCGCGCCGACGTTCATGTCGCGCATCATCTTCGCGGCCTCGTCCAGCGTCTGGTGGGCGCCGATGCACTGGGCGCCGGTGTGCATGATGTCTCGGGCAGTGGTCACGGGGACTCCTTCGTCGGTGTTACCCCCCGGTTACCCCCCGACGGTCCTTCCCTCGGCGGCCCACAGCGCCGCACCCGAGGTGACCGTGCCCTCACCGTAGGCGACGCCGCCGCATCCTGCCACGCGTCGCGGGTCCGGACCCGGGCCCGGGACCGGTCGCGGAATCGGCCCCGGGATTGGCCGTGGGATTGGCCGTGGGATCGGCCGCGCCCGTTCCGTCGGTCACAATGGCCGCCGTTGCAAGGTGGCCGGGGTACGGGAGGGGAAGCGATGGACATCGTCAGGGATCTGGGGGCGGCCCTCGGCTGCGGCGACGCGTCACCCACGTACGTCGGCCCGGACCACCACCGGCTGGCCGCCCCGGTGTTCAGCGTCGACGTCCTCGGCGACGCCCGTACCGCCCACCGGGTGATCCACCTCCTGCCCGGCGGAGGGCTCATCGTCGCCGCCAACTACTGCACGGCGCAGGGCCGCAGCCTCGCCCGCTTCCTCGCCGACCACGGCTACCTGGTCATCGGCACCACGCCGCGCGAGGACACCCTGACGCCCGACCTCCTCGGACCGCACTGCGCCGACTGGGGCCTGGACGGCCACCGCGCGGACCTCGAGCGCGTCCTCGAAGCCGCCACCGCCGTCACGGGCCTGCCGTACGAGCTGCTCGGCCACTCGGCCGGGGCCGCCCTCGCCCTGGCCACGGCCGCCGCCCGCCGCGAGGACGCGGGCCTGCGACGTGTCCTCGTCCTCGACACTACCGGCCCGTACGACCCGCGGGCCCACCCCGAACTCGCGGCGAGGGCCGACGCCCTGACCGATCACTTCCGCCACCAACTCGCCTCCGGCGTACGGACGGTGGACCCCGGCCTGAAGGCCCTGTTCGCCCGCGCCGCCACCGCCCCGGACGCACCCAGCGGCCTCCCCCGACCGGCCGGTCGCGCAGGCCGGTTCACCAACCTGGCCCTCCTCCACTACGCCCTGACCCACACCCGCGACCTCCCCGGCCCCGTGAACTGGATCTACCACCGCGCCCAGAGCAGCGGCACCCACACCTTCGGCCCCACCCCCGCCGAGGACCGCTTCACCCTCGACCACACCCCCCTCCCCGTCTGGCAACAGGCCGTCGCCCGCCTCGGCAGCGGCCTCCAACCCACCGCCCTGCTCCGCGACTTGGCGGCGATCTGGGCCGACCGCACCGACGTCCACCGGATCGACTGGCCGGCCGTGCGCGCCGAGGTCGTCTGGCTGAACGCCGAACTCGGCCGCGGCGACCACGACCTCGGCGCCCGCCTCATCCGCCACGGCGGCGCGAGCGTCGACTACCGCGTCGTCCAGGGCTACGGCCACGGCGACGTCGTCTGGTCGGCCACGGCCGAGCGCGACGTGTGGCGGTACCTGCTCCCCCGCTAGCTAGCGACTTGTCGGGGAGTTCTCGGCCGAAATGGGTGGCCGCGCCGATCCCGGAGAGTCCCGCTCCGATGATCGCCACGTCGAACTTCTCGACGGCGTCTCACACCGCAGCCGTGATGGCGTTTCCTCGCTGCCCGAGTGGGGCGCGACCTCGGTCGAGGCCGCGCCCCACTCGGGCAGCGCATGAGCGCACGGACAAGGCCGGCCTGTGCACCGTGCACCGTCCTCAGGGGAAGCAGGTGCTCAGTGTCGTTCTCGCCGCGGCCGTGGCTTGCGACAGTGGCGTACGAGATGACCGCCGCAGGCAAAGTTTGGTTTCGCTACGCACTGTGTCGTGGACCTGCCGACCGGGACACCCAGGGGACTGATGTTGAGTAATCACACTGTCATGGTGGGTCTCGGTGCCACTGGCCGGGCCATCGCTTCTTCCTTGCTGCAACGCGCGGACTGCGAAGAGCTCGCCCATCCATGGCAGAGCCACCCCGATCTGAGAGGAGTTCGAGAAGGCTCGCTGCCGGGGCGAAGTCGTCGGCCACTACGGCTTCGAGCAGGCCATCGGACAGGTCTTGACGCGAAGCAGGACGTAGGACGAACACCCCACCTCAACGAGATCAGGACGGCATGAGGACCGACGACACGAAGTACAGCAACTTCACCGGCTGGATCGACCCGCCGGACGACGTGCAGCCCGCGCTGGACGGCGACCTGACCTGTGGCGTCGCCGTCATCGGCGGAGGCATGGGTGGCATGGCGGCTGCGCTGCGCCTCGCGGAGCGCGGCCAGGACGTGGTCCTGCTGGAGGCCGAGTTCTGCGGCTACGGCTCGGCCTCGCGCAACGGCGGTCAGATCGCCGGGGCGCCGGGTGGCGACCTGCGGATGCTCAGCCTCCAGTCCCCGAAGAAGATGCCGGTCATGGTCAAACTGGCGGAGCACGCGGGCCGCTACGTGGAAGACCTCATCAAGACGCACGACATCGACTGCGACTACGTGGCGAACGGCCTGGTGTGGGGTGCGGTCTCACCCCTCATGATGCTCAGGGTGCGCACTCAGGCGGCGGTTCTGCGCGCCTTCGGTGGGCAAGGGACCGTCGGCAGCAGAGAGGAACTCGGCCTCCCTGCAGGCTTCGTGGGCGGGATGCGGGAGTCCATCGGCGGGATGCTGAACCCGGGCAAGCTCGCTCGTGGTGTGCGTCGCGCGCTGCTCGCCTCCTCGTCCAAGGTCTTCGAGCGGACGCGGGTGAGCGATGTCCGGCGCACCGGCAGCACCGTCGAGATCACGACACCGCACGGCACCGTGCGGGCCGACAAGGTGGTGCTCGCAACCAGCGTCTACGGCGGCGAGTGGGACATCACGCCCAGGAACCTCGCGACGCCGCTGTACGTCATCGAGATCGAGTCGGAACCCGTCGCGCCGGAGCGGCTTGCCGCGCTGGACTGGACCAGTCGGTCCGGCATCATCACCCAGCACCAGGTGATGACCCACTACCGGCTCACCGAGCGCAACACCATCGTCTGCGGGGTCCGCCAAGCGCAGCGAGGCCAGACCTACCCGCTCCCGGACCGTGTCCCGGACCCCCGTGTCGTGCGGGACATGGGGAAGGATCTGGCCAACCGGTTCCCGTCGCTGTCCGACGTGGCCGTCGAGCGGGCCTGGGGCGGTTGGATCGGCGTCAGCCCGGACTGGCTGGCGGTCGCCGGGCAGGTGGGCGACAACGTCTTCTACGCGATGGCCTGCAACGGCCACGGCCTCTGTCAGGTGCCGTACGTGGCCCACCAGCTCGCCGACTACATCGTCGACGGTGAGATGTCGGACGACCTCGCCGGCATCTGGTCGGACGCCTCGAAGTACCCGCGGTCGATGTCGCTGCTGATGCAGCCGTTCGTCCTCCGAGCCATCTGGGGGCTGGACCGGTTCAACGACTTCTTCAACGGCAGCAGGACACTGGCCCGGCGGGCGCTCCGTCGTGGCAGGCGTGGGAACTCCTGAAGGTTTGGGTAGCACCTGATCCGCGGCGGCGTGGCGTGGTTCCAGGTCGCCACCCGCGACGACAGGACCCCCGAGCTTTGCGAAGCAGCCGTCGCCCTCACATCCCTCCTGGTGTTGGGCCTGACATTTGACGACAGAACCTAGCTGGAACAGGGGTTCAGCGGGAGGCGGCGAAGTGCCGCAGGAACAGCGCCTCCACGTGCGCCATCCGCCGGATCTCCTCCGGGTCGACGCTCTCGTTCGGCGCGTGGATCCGGCAGCGCGGCTCCTCGACGCCCATCAGCATGATCTCCGCCTCGGGGAAGGTGGTGGCGAGGACGTTGCACAGCGGGATCGAGCCGCCCTGGCCGAGGAAGGACATCGGCTTGCCGTAGACCTCCTGCATGGCCTTGTCGAGGGCGGCGTACGCGGGCCCGCCGGTCTCGGCCCGGAAGGGCGCGCCGGCGCTCTCCCGTTCGACGGAGACCCGTACGCCCCAGGGCGCGGCCGCCTCCAGGTGCGCGACCAGGGCGGCCTGGGCGGCCTGGGCGTCGGTACCGGGCGGCACCCGCAGGCTCACCCGGGCCCGGGCGGTGGCCGGGACGGCGGGGACGGAGCCGACGACGGGCGGGCAGTCGATGCCGATGACGGTGACGGCGGGGCGGGCCCAGAGCCGGTCGGCGACGGTGCCGGAGCCGGTCAGCCGGACGCCGTCCAGGACGCCCGCGTCGGTGCGGAAGGTGCCCTCGTCGTAGCCGACGCCGCTCCAACTGCCGTCGCAGTCGAGCCCGTTGATCCTGGTGCCGCCGTCGGCGTCACGCAGCGAGTCCAGGATCCGGATCAGCGCGGCCAGGGCGTCGGGGGCGGGGCCGCCGAACATTCCGGAGTGCACGTCCCCCTTGAGCGCCTCGACGGCGACGACCACGTAGACGACCCCGCGCAGCGAGGTGGTGGCGGTGGGGACGCCGACGGCGGCGTTGCCGGTGTCGCAGATCAGCAGGGCGTCCGCGTGCAACTCCCCGGCGTGCGGGGGCACGTACTGCTCGAGGCCGCCGGTGCCCTGCTCCTCGGAGCCCTCGACCACCAGTTTCAGCCCGACCGGGATGTCCTCGCCGAGCGCCCGCAGCGCGGTGAGGTGCATGAGGATGTTGCCCTTGCAGTCGGCCGCGCCGCGCCCGTACCAGCGGCCGTCGCGCTCGGTGAGTTCGAACGGCGGGGAGGTCCAGGCGGCCTCGTCGAGCGGGGGCTGGACGTCGTAGTGGCTGTAGAGCAGCACAGTCGGGGCGCCGGGCGGGGGCGGGCGGTGGCCGACCACGGCGTGGCTGCCGTCCGGGGTCTCCTCCAGGTGGACGTCGCGCAGGCCCGCGTCCGTGAAGGCGGCGGCGACCCACTCGGCGGCCTCCCGGCACTTCTCCGGCGGGTACTGCCGGGGGTCGGCCACGGACGGGATGGCCACCAGCTCGGCCAGGTCGGTCCTGGCGCGGGGCATCAACGCGTCGATCCGGCGGGCGAGTTCGTCGGTCATGGTTCCACTCCTACTTGCGGACGGTGTCGCGCAGGTCGAGGCCCTCGATCTTGCCCTGGATGGCGGCGAGCCGGTCGGGGCAGTACACCGAGAGCACGATCGCCTCGGCCCGGACGATCGCCGCGTCGGACAGCACCGGACGCTGGCCCGGCCCGCCCGCGCCGTTGGACATCCCGTACTTCCACTGCGCCTGGTTGAGCGCGTTCGCCGGGTCCTCGCAGACCGCGCCGCCGTCCTCGCCGAGGGTGTGGGTGATCTGGTCGTTGGTGGGCACCGGGTAGCCGGCCGAACCCAGCTTCGCGGAGAGCTGTTTCGCCTTCTCGTTCGCGAGGTCGGTGGCGTGCAGCTGGGAGAACGACAGCAGGCCCGTGACCAGCATCGCGACCAGCAGCACGATCGAGCCGAGGTAGATCCAGCGGTGCCGGGAGGCCATCGGACTCCTGGTCATGACGCCGCTCCTCCTTCGCTTCCGGCGCCCCGACGTTCCTCCGCCGCCTGGGCGGCCAGCTCGGCCGCGGCCTCGGGCGAGCGCCAACTCGGCCTGCGCAGCCGCAGGAAGAGGAACGGGATGAGCAGTCCGAGCACCAGCAGGCCGCCTCCGACGATCCCGATGTACGACCAGACGGAGCCGCTGCCGAACTGCGAGGACGGCACGAAGCCGATCCCCATCGCCGCCGCCGAGGCGAGCAGGCCGATCACGCACATCGGCACCAGCGCCGGGGCCCGGTAGCCGCGCGGGTGGTCGGGCTGGGTGCGGCGCAGCCGGATCGCGGCCGCGAACATCAGCAGGTAGACGATCAGGTACACCTGGGTGGTGATCACCGAGAAGATCCAGTAGGCGCTGGAGACGTTCGGGATCAGCGCGTACAGCAGGGCGATGGCGGTGGTGACGACGCCCTGCGTGACCAGCAGGTTCTGCTGGACGCCCTCCTTGTTGAGCCTCTGGAGGAAGGGCGGCAGGTAGCCCTCCTGCCGGGAGATCATCAGCAGGCCCTTGGACGGCCCGGCCAGCCAGGTCAGCATGCCGCCGAGCGAGGCGGCGATCAGCGCCACCGCGATGACCGGGGTGAACCAGCCGATGTGGAAGTACTGGAAGAAGGCGTCGAACGCCTGCATCACCCCGGCGGTGAGGCTCAGTTCGGCCGAGGGCACCACCCAGCTGATCGCCAGCGCGGGCAGGATGAAGATCGCCAGCACCATCGCGGAGGCGGTGAACATCGAGCGCGGGAACTCCCGCGCCGGGTCGCGCAGCGAGGAGACGTGGACCGCGTTCATCTCCATGCCGGAGTAGCTGAGGAAGTTGTTGACGATCAGCACCAGGCTGGCCAGGCCCGTCCACTGCGGGAACAGGTGCGAGGCGTCCATCGGCGCGGCCGAGGCGTTGCCCTGCCCGAGGAAGACGAAGCCGAGCACCACCAGCAGGGTGCCGGGGATCAGAGTGCCGATCACCAGGCCCATCGAGGAGAGCCCGGCGACCGCCTTCGTCCCTCGCGAGGAGACCCAGACGCCCGTCCAGTACAGCACCATGATCACCAGGGCGGTGTACGGGCCGTTGCTGGCCAGCCGGGGGTTCACCACGTAGGCGACGGTCGAGGCCACGTAGGCCAGCAGCGACGGGTAGTAGAAGATCGTCATCGCGAACTGGCACCAGACCGCCAGGAACCCGAGCGGCTTCGACAGCCCCTCCGACACCCACCGGTAGACCCCGCCCTCCCAGCCCGAGGCCAGCTCGGCCGAGACCAGCGCCGTCGGCAGCAGGAACACCACCGCCGGCACCAGGTACAGGAACACGCAGGCCAGCCCGTACACCGCCATCGTCGGGGCGGAGCGCAGACTGGCCACCGAACTCGTGGTCATCAGAGCCAGGGTGACCCAGGACATCCGCGGCGCGGCAGCCACCCGGCTGGCCACCGAACCACCGCGCTCCCGGATCCCGGCACCGGCCTCACCACCCGAACCGGGGCCGGGCGGCGACGCGTCCGTGGCACTCATCGGTCCTCCTCCGAAGGGGCCCCGAGGCGGGCCGCACCCGGCCAGTCCACCGGCCCCCCGACCCCGCCGCATGCGGCGTACGGCCGTACGGGTGAGGCTGTTCGGCCCGGGGCGAGCCCGCCGGTTTCCCGTCCAGCAGAGGCGTCCCCGGGGTTCCGTTCCGGGGACCACGCGCCTTCGCGAACGGCATACTGATCCGGAACGCACTGGCAACTCAGCGCTGAGCAGGGGGAATCCGTTGGACTCGCTGGTTGAATTCCGGACCGAGAGCGGCGCGAACGTGGTCGTCGAGGTGGACGACGAGGGGCCGGGTCTCGAACTGGTCGCCCGGGGCGACGGCGGCGCGGTCACCCGGGTCGGGCGCACCTTCGAGCAGGCTCTGGAGGGCATCCACAGCGCGGCTGAATCCACGCTGCGCGTTTTCCGCGACGGCCGCCTGAAGCCGGACTCGGTCGAGATCGAGTTCGGGGTGAAGCTCACCACGGAGGCCGGCGCGGTCATCGCCAGGAGCAGCCTGGAGGGACACCTGGTCGTGAAGCTCTCCTGGACCCCGTCCCCCGAGGACCGGCCCGACGGGCGCGGGTCCGAGGGACTCGGATCCGAGGGGCCCGGGTCCGAGGGGCCCGGATCCGATGGGCCCGGATCCGATGGGCACGGGTCCGACGACGAGGGCCGGTGAGGTGGGGGAAGGCGGTCGCGCGCCCTGGCAGGCGAAGGTCACCTGCGGCGGCGCCGTCGGCTCCGGCTTCCTCGTCACCGGGCGCCAGGTGCTCACCTGCGCCCATGTGGTCGCCCGCGCCGACCGGGCGGAGCTGACCTTCGTGGGACTGCCGGGCCTCGGGCCGGTCGGCGCGACGGTGGTGGAACGCGGCGGCTGGGCAGGCAGGGTCGACGACCGGGGCGATGTCGCCGTCCTGCTCCTGGACGAGGACGTCCCCATCTCCCCGGCGCAGTTCGCGGACCTCGACGACGCCTTCGCCGATCCCGCGCCGAAGCTCGTCGCCTACGGCTTCCCGCACGGTTTCGAGGTGGGCGCCCTGACGGAATTCCGCGTCACCGCCCGGCAGTTGATCGCCGGCGAGTGGAACCAGCTGGAAGCCTGGACGGTGAGCGGCCAGTCGCTGGCCCGAGGGTACAGCGGCGCGGCCGCCGTCATCGAGGGGACCAACAAGGTCGTCGGGATGATCTCCGCCGCCGCCAAGCCGGCGGACGTCCGGACCGGTCGGATGATTCCCGGGCACGTCATCGCACGTCACTGGCCCGACGCCGCCGACCTCGTCCCGACCCCCGGTTTCACCAGGGACGAGAAGGCCCGGCTGCGCGCCGCCCTCGCGCTGGTACGCGACCCACTGCGCCCCGAGGACCTCGCTCGCTTCTACACCAGCGCCGTCGGGCCGCTCGGACCTTCCTACCCCACACGGGAGTTGACCTCGCTGTGGGACCTGGCGTGGTACCTCGTCTCGGAGGTCGTCCCGCCACCGGGGCGGTGTCCGGCCGCCCGGCTCACATCGGACCTGGCGGACTGGACCGAGGACGCCACGGCCGGAGCCGCCCTGCGGCAGTGGTCGGAGAACCGCCCTCCACCGACCGGGCCTTCCGCCGACACGGGTGAGCCGGCCCGCACTTGGCCACCCGGGACCTGGTCGCCGATCCTCGTCGAGATCACGCGCAGCGGCGCCGGCCCCGTGTCCTACGTCGTCGAGGTCTCCGCCTTCCCGGGCGGACACCGCCGCATCATCGACACCCGGACACTGCCGAAGAGCAGCGTCCGGGCCTTCGTCCGGGAGCCCATCGATGCGGCGTTCTGGGAGATCGACTGGAAGGCCAAGGCCCTGATCGCGTTCGCGGTGCCCGTGGAATGGCTGAACGAGCCCATCGACGAGTGGCGCAGGGCCGGGAACGACCGGACGCCGCTGGGCTTCGCCACCCCGCTGGTCCTGATGGACAACGACCGGCGCCGCAGCGGCTCCGTGCAGCACAGGCTCCGCCAGAAGTGGGGGAGGCTCAGCCGGGAGGCGGCGTCCGACGTGCACCGCGTCGAATGCGGCGGCGGTCACGATCCGGAGCTCCTGCGGCTCCGGCTGGAGGACGTCCACAGCCCGGTAGGGCTCGGCCGACCGCCGAAGCTGGCCGAGTCCAGGCGTCTGCTGGCAGCCGCGCTGAACGCCGGGATGCCCGTCATCGCCTGGTCCCGCACGGCCTGCACGGTGACGCACGACCCCGACGTCGAAGTCCACTGCGCCGGCGAGGAGTTCCTCGATCAGCTGAAGAAGAGGCTGAAGGACGTCTCCCCCGCCGATCTGCCGGCCGACATCCACGTCCTCCGCAAGGACGCCCACCTCCGCAAGGACGAAGAGGCCCGATGGGCCAAGGGTTTGACACTGCTCTGGGAGGCTCCGCCCCTGTTCCCCGAGCCTCGCGGCTACCGGCAGTCACCGGTCGAGTAGACGGCTGGAGACGACCACGTGATCCCCCCACGCGACTTCAAGCGGGCCCTGCGCCCCCTCAGGCATCCCGGGCCGCACGGACCGGCAAAGCCCTCGCTCGACCTGGCGATCGTCCTCGACGACGGCCCCACCATGGCGATCTGGCAGCCGTTCACCGAGGAACTGAGCCAACTCGCCACCGGAACCGGTTACTTCCGAACCGTACGGCTGCTGGGCAGAGCGCAGGAGAGCCCTCTGCCCCTCCTCCGGCCGGGCCGCACCGCCGTGCTCGTCGTCAGCGACTGCACGGGGCCGCGGTGGTGGCCCGGCGAGGGCGGGAGCGAGAGCCCGTGGCACCGAAGCCTGCACGACTGGGCCACGGCCGCCCCCACCGCCGTCGTCCAGCCCCTGCCCGAGCGCCTCTGGCGGCGAACGGCCCTGCCCGCCACCCCCGGCCTGCTCACGGCCCGGAGCCACGCGGCCCCGAACACGGACCTCGCCTTCACCCCCTACCGCGCCGACGACACCCCGCAGGACCACCGACTGCCCGTACCGGTCCTGGAACCCACGGTTCCGTGGCTCAACCACTGGGCCCGGATCGTCGCCGGGCGCAGCGGCCGCGTCCCGGGCGCGGCCGCGTTCCTTCCCGCCGCTCCCGCCCCCGAGCACGACCCGCCGGACGACCCGGGTGCACTGTCGGCCGAGCAACTCGTCCTCCGCTTCCGTGCGGTGGCGACCCCCGAGGTGTTCCGCCTCGCCGGTCATCTGGCGATCGGCGTGCCGAACCTGCCCGTCATGCGGTTCGTACAGAGCGCCGTCCTGCCGCACCCGGACCCGCAGCAGCTCGCCGAGATCATCGTCAGCGGGATGCTCACCGCCGTTCCGGGCGCCACCGGGCACTACGAGTTCCGCCCGGGCGTGCGCGAGGTGCTCGTACGGACCGTGCCGCGATCCGCCTACCGGCAGACGGCCGAACTCCTCCGCCGCGAGGGCCACCCCACCGCGCCTCCGGTCCCCGGCCCCGACGAACCGCGACCCGCGCCGCCCGTTGTCACCCTGCCGACAGCCGCACCCATCCGTCACGTTCCGACCTACCCGCCGGTCACGAGGACTCCCGTCCTCGACCGGGACGGCCCTCTTCGTCCGTACTTCTTCTTCAGCTGCGCGCGCCGGGACTCCGAAGCGGAAGACCCCTCCGTCGACCAGTTCTTCAACGATCTCCGGGACGAACTCGGGCGGATCGAGCACGCCGCCCGCGCCGAGGAACTCGGCTTCCGGGAAGCCGAGCGACTTCGTCTCGGCGACGACTGGGCCGAAGAGATCGGCCGGATGCTCGGCCGCAGCAGAACCATGGTCGCGCTCTACTCACCCGCCTACTTCGCCAGCCGCTACTGCGGCAAGGAGTGGGCCGCCTTCCGCGGCCGCGTCCGGCGCCACCACGAGGAGTACGGCGAACACGTACCGGCACTGATCCCGGTCCTCTGGGAGCCCGTCGACCCGGGCGACCTGCACAACGAGGTCATCAAGGTCTCATGGGCCCAGCCGGACCTGGGCGGGACCTACGCCCGCCATGGCCTGCACACGCTGATGCGCGCCGATCCCGGCGGCGAGGCGTACCGGCGCGTCGTCCACGCGGTCGCCCGACGGGTCAGGGACGCGGCCGGGTTCCGGCTCGGGGAGTTGCCGGACTTCGACCTCGGCGCGGTGCGCGGCTACTTCCCGACCGCGGGGGCATCATCCGCGATGGACTCCCCCGGGCTCGTACGGCTGTTCGTCGCAGCCGGTCGCGCCTCGGAGGCGCCCGCCGCCAGCGGCGCCCACTACGGCCCCGATCCCTGGGACTGGACGCCCTACCACCCGCCCGTCCAACCGTCCCTGGTCGCACGCGCCCAGCGGGTCATCACCGCCGCAGGACACACCACCACGGTCGAGGAGATCCGACCCGGACTCGGCGCCAAGCTCGACCAGGCCCGCGAGGACAGCCAGGTATGCATCCTGCTGGTGGACCCCTGGGCAGCCGACAGCGAGCGCTACCGGGACGCGCTGCGCGAGTACGACGACCAGAACCACCCCACGGCCGGGGTACTGGTGCCCAGCATCGACCGCGACCCGGCCGGAGAGCGTGAAGAACCGTGGACCGGTGTACGCGGCGTGTTCCGCCGCAACTGGCTGCGTCGCAACGACCCCGAGCGCCTGTTTCGGGTCAAAGTACGCCAGGAGGACTTCGACACGGACCTCACCATCATGGCCACCGTCCTCCAGAACAAGCTGATGGACGAGCAGATCGACTGGGCGGACGACGCCCGCGACGCCTTCGGCTACGGCTTCGGCCCTGGCGGCGGCCCGGACGTGCCCGGGCTCGCCATCCCCTCAGGCCCACGCCCCTTCCCCGATCCTCCCGGGCCTCCCGGGCTGCGCAACCCGAGGGAGGGCGCGGTCCCCGTGCGCGGCAACGAGGAGGACGAGTAGGCCCCTCCGGCATCACTGTCAGAACAGGACGTCGAGGGCGTTGTCGACGTCGTTGACGAAGTGGGCGGCGTCCCGGTCGCTTTCCGGGGTCGCCACGGCGGTCGGCCCGGTGATCGGCGCGGCGGTCGTCAGCGCACTCGAACGGGCCCGAAGCTTCATGGCGTGCTGCCGCCTGGAGGACGGCCGGGCCGGATCGCTCCCGGCCGCCCATGCTCGGCACCCACCACCCCATCCCGCCCGGCGGCGTGAGCCGAATGCCGCGCGCCCGGCCGTCAGCCGCCGGAGAAGGTGTGGCTGCGGCCGATTTCGGTGAAGCCGCGTCGGGTGTACCACGTGCGCGGCCAGTCGTCGGCGGCGGCGAGGAGGAAGAGGTGGGGGATGCCGACTGCGGCGGCCAGGGCCAGGCCCGTGGCGAGGAGGGTGTCGCCATGGGACCGGCCGCGGTGGGGGGTGGCGGTGACCAGGTCTTCCAGTTGGGCGAGGCCGGCTGTGCGGTCGAGGTAGAGGTCGGTCCAGGCGGCGATCTCGCCTTCCGGTGTGCGGGCGGCGAGGAACAGGACCTCCTCGGCGCCGCGCAGCCGGGCGCGGCGGCGGTCGGTGAGCTGCCGGGCGACGTCCTCGTCCGGGTTCCACTCCAGTTGCTGGCGGAGCACCGCCGTGCGCAGCTTGGCCAACTCGGCCGGGTGCGCCGGGGTTTCGGGCAGCGCGCACCCGGCGGTCTCGCGGGCGAGCACCAGCTCGGTGTCCCGGCCGTAGCCTGCCGCTGCCAGGGCCGGGGTGGCCCGCTCGCCGAGGGTCTCGTCCAGGACGGCGATCCGGTAGCGGCGGCGGGGCCCGAGGCTCTGCGCGGCCAGCTCGGGCAGCGTCGCCGGATCGGCGTCCGCCGAAGCGACGATCAGCCGGTTGTGCTCCTCGGAGAGGGAGAACTCCGGGTCCCGGACGGCGAAGGCGCCGGGAAGTTCGACGGTCTCGGCGGCCTGCCGTCGGGCGAAGGCGGCACGGAAGGCGGTCACGCGTGCGAGGAGATCCGACATCCCGTCATGATCGGCCTGGCCGTGGGAGGTGGCAACGGCTTTTCCGGCCCGGGCGGAGGGGCTATCCGGCGACGACCAGGCGGTACCCGTAGTCCACGCTCTCCCGCTCGAGCAGGTCGGCGTGCCGTCGGTGCCAGGCCCCCGACCGGAGGTCGTCGCGTAGACGGGCGATGGCCGGTTCCACGACGGAGGGGGGCAGCTGGGCGAAGGTGGAGCTGGCCTGCCGGATCGTCGCGTCGAGGTAGGACTCGGGGCGGCGCCAGTAGGCGATCTGGAAGCCGTCGGTGAAGTCGTGCGGGATGGGGAAGGGCAGGACGGTGTGGGCGTCGAGCGCGTCGACGACCGTGTGCAGGGGGGTGAAGCGGGCGTGCTCGAGGTCGCGGATCTCGGGCAGGTACTCGTCCAGGAGCCACAGCTCGGTGCGGTGGGTCGGGTCCCAGGTGAAGACGACCTGTCGGCGGGACACCCGCCGCATCTCCGCGAGGCCGCTCAGCAGGTCGGGCCAGTGGTGGACGGTCATGACGGCCATCGCCACGTCGAACGAGCCGTCGGGGAAGGGGAGTTGCTCCGCTCCCGCCTTGACCTTCACGGTTCCCGGATGCTGGTCGAGCATGACCTGCGACGGGTCGACGGCGGTGAGCTCGACGCCGTCCGGTTCGTACGAGCCCGCGCCCGCGCCGACGTTCACGACCGTACGGGCGCCCTCCAGCGCGAGCCCGATCAGGGCGTGCAGACGGGGGTCGGGGCGGCGGATGCGGCTGTAGTCGGTGCCGATGCGGTCGTAGGTGGCCGGGGCGCGGCCGGTGGTGATGTCCATGGGGGTCAGCCCACCAGGCCGTTCCGCGGCGGGGCCAGAGTTTTAGCATGGGCCGAATGTTGAGGTTCCGTCTGAGCGTGCCGGACCTGGCCTCCGCCAGGTTCACCGTGTCGCCGTTGCAGGAGACGGTGCTGAGCCTGTGGGCGTGGCACAACCCGGTGCGCCACGCCGTGCACCAGCCGTTCCTGCGCCGGTCCGCGCCGCTCCTCCCCCAGGTGGACTGGCCGCTGTTGCGGGCACTGGTCGGCCCGCGCCGTCTGCTGCCCGACTTCCTCACCCCGCTCCCGCCCGTCCCGAACCCCGACATCGACGAGGAGTTCCGGGCCCTACGGGCCACCCCGCCCGACCAGGTCGTCCGCGAGCTGCACCTGGTGGCCGACGGAAGGCCCCTGCACCCGTGCCTGCGGCAGGCCGACAGGAAGCCGGAACAGCTGCTCACCCGGATCGCCGACACTTTCCACGCCTACTGGGCGCTCGTCCTCGCCCCGCACTGGCCCCGGATGCACGCCGTGCTGCGCGCGGACGTCCTGTACCGCGCCCGGCGGCTCACGGACGCGGGCGCCGCCACGCTGTTCCACGGCATCGACCCCGGCCTGGAGTGGCGGGACGGCGCCCTGGTCATGGACGCCTGGCCGGGCGAACAGCACGACATCGCCGTGGACGGCCGCGGCATCGCCTTCTCGCCCTCGCTGTTCTGCGACCACGCCGTCACCCTCGCCGACCCGGCTCTGCCGCCCAGGATCTGGTACCCGGCGCGCGGACGCGCCACCGTCTGGCACAGCACGACGGCCACCCCGCCCGGGGCCCTCGCGGACCTTCTGGGCCGTACCCGCGCCCGGGTCCTCCTCCACCTCGCCGAGCCCTGCGGCACCACCGATCTCGCCGACCGCCTGCAGCTCAGCCCGGGCGCGGTCAGCCAGCACCTGGGCGTCCTGCACCGCGCCGGGCTGGTCACCAGAGCGCGCCACGGGCACATCGTCCTGTACCTGCGCAGCCGCCTCGGCGACCAGCTGGCGGGCTGAGCGGGCGACCACGTCGCGGACCTCGCCCTCTTGTTCCGCGTCGTCCCGAAGACCGGTCCGCGCCACTTCTGCCTCTATGATGCAATTGCAACAAAAGCGCAAGAAGGAGCAAGGAGCCGATGGCGGAATCGCCCGTGGTGCTGGGGATCGAGTCGTCCTGCGACGAGACCGGGGCCGGTCTGGTGCGCGACGGCGTTCTGCTGGGGCACGCGGTGGCCTCGTCGATGGACGAGCACGCCCGCTTCGGCGGCGTCGTCCCCGAGATCGCCGCCCGGGCCCACGTCCACGCGATGGCGCCCGTCGTCCGGGAGGCCCTGGGCCGGGCCGGGCTCACCCTGGCCGACGTCGGCGCCGTCGCCGTGACCACGGGCCCGGGCCTGTCCGGGGCGCTGCAGGTCGGGCTGGCCGCCGCCAAGGGGTACGCCTTCTCGCTCGGCGTGCCGCTGTACGGCGTCCACCACCTCGCCGGGCACGTCGCCGCCGCGACGCTGGACGGCGGGCCGCTGCCGAACCCGTGCGTGGTGCTGATCGTCTCCGGCGGGCACACCTCGCTGCTGCTCGTCCGGGACCTCGCCCGCGACCCGATCGTCCACCTCGGCGACACCCTGGACGACGCGGCCGGGGAGTGCTTCGACAAGGTCGCCCGGATCCTCGGGCTGCCCTACCCCGGCGGGCCCGCGATCGACCGGGCCGCCCGCGACGGCGACCCGAAGGCCGTCCGGCTGCCCCGCCCGCTCAGCGGGCCGAACGATCCGCCATACGCGTTCTCCTTCTCCGGGCTCAAGACCGCCGCCGCCCGCTGGGTCGAGGCCCAGCGGGCCGCGGGCGCCGCGCCGAACGTCCCGGACGCCTCCGCCGCGCTCCAGGAGGCGATCGCCGACGCCCTCACCCGCAAGGCCGTCCGGGCCTGCACCGACCACAGCATCGACACGCTGGTCGTGGTCGGCGGGGTCGCCGCCAACTCGCGCGTCCGCGCCCTCACCGAGCGGCGCTGCGCCGCCGCCGGGATCACCCTGCGCGTTCCGGCGCTGGGGCTGTGCACCGACAACGGCGCCATGGTCGCCGCCATCGGCGACCTGCTGGTGCGCTCCGGCGCCGAACCCGCGCCGCTGAGCATCTCCATCGATCCCTCGGCGCCGCTGGAGTTCGCCGCCCTCGCCCCGACGGCCGCCGCGCGGGCGGCGTAACGCCGGCCCGCGTCAGGCCCGCCCGGCCGTGGACTCGCGGACCCTCAGCGCCCAGTCGTGCCGCCGGACGGCGCCGGGCTCGGCCCTCCCGGCCAGCAGGTCGCTGAGCAGGGCGGCGCACGCGCGTCCGTACTCCGAGGGGCGCAGGTCGACGGCGGTGACCCGGGGGCCCGAGCCGCGCGCCGCCGCGCCGTCGACGCAGGCCGCCACCAGCAGGTCCGACCCGACCCGTCGGCCCGCCCGGGCGGCGGCCGCCAGTACGCCGGGGACGGCGCCGTCGGGGGCGCAGATCACCGCGTCCACGTCCGGGGCGACGCCGATCAGGTCGGTGGTGGAAGCCTCGGCCTCGGCGGGCGTGGCGGCGAACGGCACCGTCCGTACGGGCACCTCGACGCCCTCGCGGGCGCTCCAGGCGTCGGCGGCCGCCCGCAGCGCGGCGGCCCAGTCGGAGCCGGGGCCGGGCGCGAGCAGCGCCGGGCGCCGGGCGCCGCGCTCCGCGAGGTGGTCCAGCAGGGCGACCAGCGAGGCCGCGTTGTCGCACACCACGGCACCGCTCGGGGTGGCGCCGCCGCCGAGGTAGCGCTCGCCCGTGACCACCGGGACGCCCGCGCCCAGCAGGTCCGGCACCTCGGGGTCGTCGACCTCCGGGTCGATCACCAGCAGGCCGTCCACCCGGGCGGCGAGCACCCCACCGGCCGCGGTGCCGGCCGCCGTGCCGGGGGCGAGCAGGACGAGGTCGAGCCCGTCCTCCCTGGCCCGTTCGACCGCGCCGAAGGCCAGGTTCATGTAGTAGTCCAGCCGGGTCGCGGTGCGCGGCAGGTGCAGTCCGATCGCGCCCGTACCGGCGCGGCGCAGACTGCGTGCCGCGGCGTTCGGCCGGTAGCCGAGTTCCCGGGCCACGGCCCGGACGTGCTCGCGGGTGGCCTCGGAGACCCGGCCGGAGCCGCCGAGCGCGTTGGAGGCGGCGCTCTTGGACACCCCGGCCGCCCGGGCCACGTCGATCAGGGTCACGGAGCGGCTGGTCACAGCCCGGAAGTCTAGACGCAGCCCCGCCGGCCGCTCGCCCCCTCTTGCTGGAACGTTCCAGCACTGTCTACGATGCGCCCGCTGGAACGTTCCAGCAAGGCCGCCCACCCCCACCACCTGGGAGACACCCGCATGACGCGCGGATTCGATGTCGTGGAAACCGGAATCGCCGACCTTCGCGCGGCCCTGGAGAGGGGCGAGACCACCGCCGTCGGGCTGCTCGACGCCTACCTCGCCCGGATCGAGGCGTACGACCGGCCCGGCACCGCCACCGCCCTCAACGCAATGGTCGTGATGAACCCGGACGCCCGCGCCGAGGCCGAGGCGTCCGACGCCCGCCGGGCGCGCGGCGAGACGCTCGGCCCGCTGGACGGCATCCCCTACACCGCGAAGGACAGCTACCTCGCGAAGGGCCTCACCGCCGCCGCCGGTTCGCCGGCCTTCGAGCACCTCGTCGCCCAGCGCGACGCCTTCGCCGTCGAGCGGCTGCGCGCGGGCGGGGCCGTGCTCATCGGCCTCACCAACATGCCGCCGATGGCCAACGGTGGCATGCAGCGCGGCGTGTACGGCCGCGCGGAGAGCCCGTACAGCGCCGACTGGCTGACCAGCGCCTACGGCTCCGGCTCCTCCAACGGCTCGGGCACCGCGACGGCGGCCTCCTTCGGCGCGTTCGGCCTCGGCGAGGAGACCTGGTCCTCCGGCCGGGCCCCCGCCTCCAACAACGCCCTGTGCGCCTACACCCCCAGCCGCGGCGTGATCTCGGTGCGCGGCAACTGGCCGCTCGTGCCGACCATGGACGTCGTCGTCCCGCACACCCGCACCATGGCCGACCTGCTCGAACTGCTCGACGTCGTCGTGGCCGACGACCCGGAGACCCGCGGCGACCTGTGGCGCGCCCAGCCGTGGATCGCGCTGCCCGCCGCCTCCCGGGTCCGGCCCGCCTCGTACCCGGACCTCGCCCCCGCCGACGCCCCGGCGGCACGCGCCGCGCTCGCCGGCAAGCGCCTCGGCGTGCCCCGGATGTACATCAACGCCGACCCGGAGGCCGGGACCAACCCCGACGGCGGCATCGGCGGCCAGACCGGGCAGCGCGTCGACACCCGCCCCTCGGTGATCGCCCTGTGGGAGGCCGCGCGCCGCGACCTGGAGGCCGCAGGAGCCGAGGTCGTCGAGGTCGACTTCCCCGTCGTGACCAACTACGAGTCCGACCGCCCCGGCGCGCCCTCCCTGCTCACTCGGGGGCTGGTCGGCCGCGACTTCCTCACCGTCGAGATCGAGGACCTCTCCGCCTGGGCCTGGGACGACTTCCTGCGCGCCAACGGCGACCCGGCCCTCAGCACCCTGACCGAGGTGGACGGCGCCCTCATCTGGCCCGTGCAGGACGGTGAACTCCCCGGCCGCTACCACGGGTTCGAGGACTCGATCGGCGACTACCCGCGCTTCGTGCGCGAGCGCCCGTACGCCTCCTTCACCGACATGCCGCACCTCGAGGAGGGCCTGCGCGGGCTGGAGGAGACCCGCCGTGTCGACCTCGAGGAGTGGATGGACGGGCTCGGCCTGGACGCCGTGGTCTTCCCCACCTCCGCCGACGTCGCCCCCGCCGACATGGACATGAACGAAGCCTCCGCGGACCTCGGCTGGCGCAACGGCGTCTGGGTCGCCAACGGCAACCTGGCGCCCCGCCACCTCGGCATCCCGACCGTCACCGTCCCCATGGGCACCATGGCCGACACCGGTATGCCCGTCGGCCTGACCCTCGCGGGCCGCGCCTACGACGACAACGCCCTGCTCACCCTCGCCGCCGCCTTCGAGGCGACGGGCAGCCGGCGCACGGAGCCGCCCCGCACCCCTCGCCTCGCGGCGCAGTGACGGCGCGGTGAGGGGCGGCGTGAGGGCGCCGTGAGGGCGGACCGACGGCGGGGAGCACGGCTGCGGACCGCACCGCGCGCAGCCGTCCTCCCCGCGACCGCGAAGCCCTCCGACCCCGGCTCCCGCGCCTTGTCGCGACCCATGTGCAGCTGCGCAGGCTTGTCGATCATGGTGAACACCCCCTACGGTGTTCCCCGCCGTGGTGCACGGGAAGACCGGTGAACGCCCCTCAGCGGGCCGAGTCCGGCGCGGCCCTCGCCACTGTGAACGGGAAGTGCCCCCGACGGGCCCGCATCCACACTGCGGGCAGTCACCGGCGCCGCGAGGCGCACGGGAAGACGAGCCGGGGGCGCGCTCCGCCCTGCCCGGGCTCGGGTACGGCGGTCCACCCGCGAGCCAGGAGACCGGCCACGGCGCGCACGACCCCCATCCCGGGGGCGCCCCCATCGAGGAGCTGGAGAGGCTTGCCCGTCATGACCCTGACCGACGCATCCCCGTCGTCCGCCCCGCCCCTGCCGCCACGCTGGCAGCGCAAGGACACCGTCCGCACCGCCACCCTGCTGGGCGTCATCGTCGCCATGCACGTGGTCGCCTTCGGCATGCTGTTCCTGCTGATAGCGCCGAACCACTACACCATCGGGACCGAGACCTTCGGCGTCGGCCTCGGCATCACCGCCTACACCCTCGGCATGCGGCACGCCTTCGACGCCGACCACATCGCCGCCATCGACAACACCACCCGCAAGCTGATGGCCGACGGGCAGCGTCCGGTCTCGGTCGGCTTCTGGTTCGCCCTGGGGCACTCCAGCATCGTCATGGTGCTGGCCGCCCTCGTCGCCGGCGGAGCCAAGATCGCCGGCACCCTGATCGACGACCAGTCCTCCACCCACCAGTGGCTCGGCCTGGTCGGCACCAGCGTCTCCGGTGCCTTCCTCTACCTCATCGCCGCTCTCAACCTCTTCGCGCTCGCGGGCATCTACCGGGTCTACAGGTCCATGCGCTCCGGGCAGTTCGACGAGAAGCAGTTGGAGAAGCACCTGGACGAGCGCGGCTTCATGAACCGCATCCTCGGCCGGCTCACCAACTCCATCCGCCGCCCCGGCCAGATGTTCCCCATCGGCGCGCTGTTCGGCCTGGGCTTCGACACCGCCACCGAGGTCACCCTGATGGTGATGGCGGGCTCCGGCGCCGCCTCCGGACTCCCCTGGTACGCGGTCGTCTGCCTGCCGCTGCTGTTCGCCTGCGGCATGAGCCTGTTCGACACCCTCGACGGCACGTTCATGAACTTCGCCTACCAGTGGGCGTTCTCCAACCCCGTCCGCAAGGTCTACTACAACCTCACCATCACGGGCCTCTCGATCGCCGTCGCCTTCTTCATCGGCACCATCGAACTCGTCCACGTCCTGCACGAGAAGCTCGACCTCACCGACCCCGTCACCGGCTGGATCTCCGACATCAGCCTCGACAACGTCGGCTACGTCCTCGTCGGCATGTTCGTGGTCGTCTGGGCCTGCGCCCTCGCGTACTGGCGCTTCAGCAACGTCGAGCAGCGCTGGGCCGCCCGGGTCGAGAAGGCCGGCTGACCGTCGCTCCGGAGAGGGGTTGTGCCCGGTGGACGGCCGTCCGCCGGGCACAACCCGTCTCCGGGGCCGGACTTCCCGCGGTTCCGCGGTCTCAGCGGCGCAGGAGGAGGATGCCGTCCTCCTCGGCCACCGTGCGGTAGCCCTCGGCGCGGTAGGCGGCGAGAGACGCCTCCGTCGCCGCCTCGGCGCAGGGGGACTTCACCGTCGGGTCGGTGGCGTCGGCGACGACCCACTCGGGCGGGTCGGCGGAGAGCGGGCCGGGCTGCTGGCAGACCAGGCTGACGGCCTCGGAGCGGGCGACCAGGATCGGGGCGAGCCGGTTGGTGGAGGCGACGCGGGAGCCGTCGGGTATCAGGGCGAGCAGGCGGTGGGCCGTACGGACGTGGGCGGGCCGGTGCCAGCCGCCCGGGAGGGCCAGGTCCCGCACGGGGTACACCACGGTGGTGACGGCGGCGACGGCCGCGCACACGGCGAGCGCGCGTCGCCGCAGGCCCGGGCGGCGGGTGAGGACGTCCAGCAGGGCGCCGAAGAGGATCGGCATCAGGATCGCGCTGTAGTGGAAACTCGGCTGCCAGTAGTGCTCGTTGGAGGCGGTGAGCCGCCAGGCGAGGGTGGGCAGGCAGAGCAGCGCGAGCGGGGAGCGCAGGCCGACGAAGGCGACGGGGGCGGCGAGCATCGCCAGCAGCAGCCACTTCACGGGCGGCCAGCCGAGCTTGACCAGCATCATCGGCAACGCGGCGTGGGAGCCCGGCAGTTGCTGCCAGTAGTCGAAGACGCCCTGCGGGTTGGCCAGCGGTAGCAGTACCGCCGTCTCGACGACCGTCGCCCCGAGGCCGAACACCGCGACGGCCAGCCCGACCCCGCGCCGCCCGCGCCCGCGCCGCCACGCCACGTACAGGCCGACCGCCGCGACGGTGAGCCCGAGGTCCTCCTTGACCAGCACCAGCGGCAGCGCCCACAGCACCCCCGCCCGCCACCGCCGCTCCCCCAGCGCCTCGACGGCGAAGGCGAGCAGCGGCACGGCGAAGCAGATCTCGTGGAAGTCGTAGGCGACCGCCGAGACGATCCCCCAGGAGGCACCGAAGGCCGACCCGAGGACCAGCGCGGCCCTCGGCCCCGCCGTCCGGTAGGCCCAGCGGGTGATCGGCAGGCAGGCGAGCGCCATCAGCGAAGCCTGGGCGACGAGCAGGGTGACGGGGGTGGGGAAGAGCCGGTAGGCGGGGGCGAGCAGGGCGAGGACGGGGTGGAAGTGGTCGCCGAGCAGGTCGTAGCCGGGGCCCTTGAGCGGGACCACGGGCAGCCGGCCGTGGGCGTAGGCGCGGACGGCCTGTTCGAAGATCCCGAGGTCGAAGGCGGCGCTGAGCATCCGCTCGTGCCGGCTGATCGAGAGCAGCACGTACAGGCCGAGGAAGAGCGCGGCCACGGCCAGGCCCAGCCCGTTCGGCCCGAGCCTGCGGGCCATGGACGTGGGCTTGGGCACCGGCGCCGGACGGACGAGCGGCCGGCGCTCCAGCAGGTTGTCGATCATCACCTGATCACCATTCCACTAGTTAACTAGTGGAATGGTGATCACGGCGCCAACTGCCTTGTCAAGGCCACTTTCTGAGCCGGGCTTGACGCGGAGCCGGGCACCTGGGCAGGATTCCCCTAGATAACTAGTGAAATGGCGGTCCAACGTGGTCGAGTACCTCATCGACCGACACAGCGGGCTCTCCCCGTACCTGCAGATCGTGGAGCAGACCAAGCGCGCCCTGCGGCTCGGAGTGCTGCGCCCGGGCGACCAACTCCCCACCGCGCGGGAGGTGGTGGAGGCCACGGCGATCAACCCCAACACCGTGCTCAAGGCGTACCGCGAGCTCGAACGGGAGGGGCTGGTCGACAGCCGCCGGGGCGTGGGCACCTTCGTGCGCCGCTCGCTCGCCAAACCGGAGACCGTCGCGGACTCCGCCCTGCACACCGAGCTCGCCGACTGGGTCCGACGCGCCCGCGCCGCCGGACTCGACCGCGAGGACGTCGCCGCCCTGGTCACCACGGCCGTGGACAGCGCCTTCGCGGAACCGGCCGACTAGTCCGAGCACCAAGTCACGAGCACCAAGTCACGAGCACGAGTACGACCTCAGCACCACCCCCAGCACCACCCCCAGAGCACCACTGCACGAGGAGCCCGGGTGAGCCACCACCCCATACCCAGCCCCGCCGGACCCGCTGCCGAGACCGCTGCAGGACCCGCCGCCGAGGGCGCTGCCGAGGACGCGCTCACGGCCGTCGGCCTCGGCCTGAAGTACCGCAGGTCCTGGGCGCTGCGCGACTGCGACGTCCGGGTGCCCGCCGGGCGGATCTGCGCCCTGGTCGGCCCCAACGGCGCGGGCAAGTCCACCCTGCTGGGCCTGGCCGCGGGCCTGCTCGCCCCGACCACCGGCGCCGTCAGCGTCTTCGGACGGCCCGCGGGCGCCGCCGAGTCCCGCCGCCGCGTCGCCTTCCTCGGCCAGGACAAGCCGCTCTACCCCCGGCTCACCGTCGCCGAGACCCTGCGCGCGGGCCGCGAGCTCAACCCCGGCTGGGACCAGGCCGTCGCCGAGCGGATCGTCACCCTCGGCGGGCTCGACCCGAAGGCCCGGATCGCCACCCTGACCGGCGGTCAGCGCACCCGGGTCGCCCTGGCCCTGGCGCTCGGCAAGCGCCCCGAGCTGCTGCTGCTCGACGAACCGCTCTCGGACGTCGACCCGGTGGCCCGCCAGGAGCTCACGGGCCTGCTGATGGCCGAGGCCGCCGAGCACGGCACCACCGTGCTCATCTCCTCCCACGTGCTCGCCGAGCTGAACGGAGTCTGCGACTTCGTCCTCCTCCTCGGCGGCGGGCAGGTCCGGCTCGCGGGGGACGTGGACGAGCTGCGCGAGGCCCACCGGCTGGTCGTCGGCGCCCACGAGGGCACCGACGCCGTCCCGTCCGGGCCGGCCGACCACCGGATCGTCGAACTGCGCCGCACCGGACGGCAGTTCACTGCCCTGCTGCAACCCTCCGGCCCACTCGACCCGAACTGGGAAGCGACCGTACCGAGCCTGGAGGACCTGTTGCTCTCCTACCTGCGCACCCCCGACGCCCCACCGCTGCTGCTCCCCGAGGCCGCGCCCCGCCGCACCGAGGCGGCCGCCCGATGACCGCCGTCACCACCTTCGACCGCCCCCGCTTCGGGCTGCGCGGCCCCGCCTGGCTCAGCAGCCGTCAGGAGCGCACCGCCCTCCTCGTCGGCGGGGCCGTCCTGCTGGCCGTCTGCGTCTGGCTGCTCGTGCTCGGCGGCATGATCAGCCACTACGTGCACGCCAACCACCTGGAGAACTGCAACGTCGTCTACTTCCCGCCCGAGTGCAGAGGCCGACCGGAGGGCCTCGCCGTCAAGCTGGACCCGATGTGGATGCCGGCCGTGTCGATCACCGGCTGGCTGCTCCTCGCCCTGCCGCCCGCACTCGGGCTCTTCCTCGGCGCGCCCCTGCTGGCCCGCGAGTTCGAGACCGGCACCTACCGGCTGGCCTGGACCCAGTCCGTCTCCCGCCGCCGCTGGCTGGCCGCCCGCCTTGGCGTGCCGCTCGCGGCGACGCTGGCGGGCTCGACGGTGCTCGCGGCCGTCTCCACCTGGTGGGTCGGCGTGATCGAGGGGCGCTTCGCCGTCACCGGCTACTACCACTGGTTCACCTGGCTGAGCCGTACGACCTCCGGCCCCGCCGTGGTCGGCTTCAGCCTGCTGGGCGTCGCACTCGGCGCGGCCGTGGGCCTGGTGGTCCGGCGGGTGGTCGCCGCGATGGCGGTCACGGCGGCACTGATGCTGGCGCTGCGCCTGGCCGTCGACGCCCTGCGCTACCTCTTCACCCCGGCCCGGGACGCACTGGTCACCGCCAGGATCGCGCTCGACACCGGCGACCCCGGCACGATGCTGTACGGCACCGGCCACCTCGACACCGGCACCCCACTGGAGTCGGACCTCCTGGAGAACGGCCTGATCAGCTCCGACGGCCACCGCCTGCCGCTCCCGAGCGACTGGACGACCACCCTCCCCGACGGCCGCATCCTCTGCCCCACCGACGCCTGCCGCGCCCACCCCGACGTCGTCCAGGCGTACACCAGCTACCAACCCCCGTCCGTCCACTGGCCGATGCTCTGGACGGAGGCCGGGCTCGCGCTGCTGCTCACCGTGCTGCTGGTCGGCTTCTGCTTCCTCTGGATCCGCCGCGTCCGGTAGGCAGCGCCGGACCGCCGGGCCCGGGACGCAGCACCGGGCCCGGGAGGCTCAGAAGCCGGTCGGCAGGCGCGGCGTGTACGGCGCCTCCAGGGCCGCGCGCTCCGCCTCCGTCAGCCGGACGGCCAGGGCGGCGGCCGCGTCGTCCAGGTGTCCCGGGCGGGTCGCGCCGACGACCGGGGCGGTGACCACCGGGTTGCCCAGCACCCAGGCCAGCGCGACCCGCGCCATCGGCACCCCCCGGTCCTCGGCCACCGCCTGCACCGCGTCCACGATCGGCCGGTCGACGTCTCCGAAGAACCGCCCGGCCACCGGGTCCCCCGCCGAACGGGCCGTCACCTGCCCGTACGGGCGGGCCAGCCGCCCCGAGGCGAGCGGGCACCACACCAGGCTGCCCACCCCCTGGTCGGCGAGCAGCGGGAACATCTCCCGCTCCTCCTCCCGCTGCACCAGGCTGTACTGGTGCTGCATCGACACGAAGGCCGGGCCGCCGTCCCGGGCCGCGGTGTGCCGCAGCTGCGCGAACCGCCACGCCCACATCGACGAGGCGCCCACGTGCCGGACCTTCCCCGCCGCCACCACCTCGGCCAGGGCCGCCACGGTCTCCTCGACCGGGGTGTGCGGATCGAAGCGGTGCAGCTGGAAGAGGTCGACGTGGTCCGTCCCGAGGCGGCGCAACGAGCCGTCGACCTGTTCCAGGACCGCCCTCCGGGACAGGCCCGAACCGCCGGGGCCGCCGTGCATCGGCAGGCCCGCCTTGGTCGCGAGGACGACGTCCTCACGGCGGGTGTAGCGCCGCACCGCGCGGCCGACGAGCTCCTCCGAGGCGCCGCCGCCGTACACGTTGGCGGTGTCCCAGAAGGTGATGCCGAGCTCCACGGCCCGCCGGAAGACCGGCGCGGCAGCCTCCTCGTCCAGCGCCCACGGGTTGTGGCCCCGACCGCCGCCGCCGAAGCCCATGCAGCCGAGGGCGATCCGGCTGACGGTCAGGTCGGTGCCGCCGAGCCTCACGTACTCCATCGTCGTCTTCTCCATGGCCACCACCCTCGGCCCACCGCCCGGCCGCAACCAGACCGTGCCCGGGCTGGCCCCGGCAGGGCCACCCTGAGCTGCCCGCTCACCAGGTCACGGGCAGTGACCGCATCCCGTAGATGAACGAGTCGGTACGGAACTCGCGCTCGCCGGTCGGCCGCAGCCCCGGCAGCCGGCGGAACAGCGTCTCCAGGGCGATCTGGAGTTCGGCGCGGGCCAGCGGCTGGCCCAGGCACTGGTGCACGCCGAAGCCGAACGCCAGGTGCCGCCGGGCGTCCCGGTTCAGGTCCAGCTCGTCCGTCGCCCGATGGCCGGCGCCGCCGAACACCGCCTCGTCCCGGTTGGCGGTGGAGAGCATCGCCATCACGCCCTCCCCGGCCCGGACGGTGACGCCGCCCAGCTCCACGTCCTCCAGCGCCACCCGGGGCAGGCCCGTGTGCACGATGGTCAGCAGCCGCAACAGCTCCTCCACCGCGCCCGGCAGGGTGGCCGGGTCGGCCAGGCCGGGGATCTGCTCGGGGTGCTCCAGCAGCAGCGCGGTCGACAGCGCGATCATGTTCGCGGTCGTCTCGTGCCCGGCGATCAGCAGCAGCACGGCCATGCCCGCCACGTCGTCCGGGGTCAGGTCGTCCCGCGCCGCGAGTCGGCTGAGGGCGTCGTCCTCCGGCTGTGCGCGCTTGCGGGCCGTCAGGTCGCGCAGGTAGTCCCGGACCTCCTCCTGGGCCTCCCGGAGCTGCTCCACGGTGCTCTCCCGGCTGAGCATCGTGCGGCTCAGGCTCTGGAAGCGGTCGTGGTCCTCGTACGGCACGCCGAGCAGCAGGCAGATCGCCAGCGAGGGCACCGGTAGCGCGAAGTCGGTGACCAGGTCGGCCGTGGTCCGGCCGTCGGTCATCCGGTCCAGTGCCTCGTCCACGATCCGCTGGATCTCCGGGCGCAGCGCCTCCACCCGCCTGACCAGGAATTCCCCGGTGATCATGCGGCGCTGGCGGGCGTGCTCGGGGTCGTCGAGCCGCAGGAAGTCCGGATTGTCGGTGATCAGCTCGCGAGCGCCGGCGATCAGCAACGGGAAGGCCGGGTGGCGTATGTCGGCACTGAACCGGCGGTCGGACAGCACGGTGCGGACCTCGGCGAAGCCGGTGACCAGCCAGCAGAGGTCGCCGTCGGGCAGCTCGGCCCTGGTCACCGGACCGGTGGCGGCGGCCTCGGAGTACGCGGGCGGCGGGCCGAACGGGCAGCCGCCGGAGTGCCGGGCCGGCAGCAGCGGGACGGCGGGGGCGGTGGGTGTGGCGGTCACGGCGGGGGTCTCCTCATGTCGCGGGGTCCTCGTGGGGCTGTCGGGGGTGCAGGGAGTCCCCGGCGGCCTGTGGGTCCGGCGGCGAGGCCGGTCAGGCCCCGGTCTGCGCGGGCCGGTCCTCGGTGACGGTGATCGCCCGGCCCGGGCAGAGCTCGGAGGCGAGCATGACGTCGTCGAACTGCTCGGGCAGCAGGACGGTCTGACGGAGCCTCACGAGACTGTCCCGCTCGTCCTGGTCGAAGACCGCGGGGGCGTTCGTCACGCACATGCCGGAGCTGCAGCAACGGTCCCGGTCGACGCTCACCTGCATGTCGGGCACCTCTCGCCAGGGCGGCACCGGCTGCCCGGCGGCCGCCTCTCGTTGTCACGGCCAACCTAGCCGCCGCTGGTCCGTTCACGGAGGGGTACAGTGGCCGGATCGAGAATGGCCGATTCGGCCCCTGTGCGTGAACCCCATTGCGGCGCAATGCGTTTCAACCCGCGGTACTTCGCCGGACGGGTCGGCGGACCCGGCCGCACGAACGGCCTCACAAGCCTTCGGCGGTGGCCAACTCCCGTACGGAGGCCACCGCGTCGGCCTCGGCGGCGCTCCTGTCCTGCCGGTGGCGCACCACCCGGGCGAACCGCAGGGTCGGCCCCGCGGGGTGGCGGGGGCCGCACCGGAGGCCGTCGAAGGCGACCTCGACGACCAGTTCCGGCCGGACCAGCACCGTCCGGGCGTCCCGCGCGGACATGGCCTGGGCCCGGACATGGCCTGGGCCCGGACAGGGCCTAGCCGAGCAGCTGCACCCGGATGCCCGCGATGACGATGTCCAGCTCCAGGCGGAAGGTCGCGTCGCGCTGTTCCAGGGGGAGGACGGCGGCCTGGCGGGCCTGTTCCTCCAGGGTGTAGCCGTTGACGAAGCTGGTGACCACGTCCGCGCCGAGGTGGGCGGCCCGGTCGTCGGCTCCGGCCGAGCGCAGGGTGTCCGTCAGGGAGCCGAAGAAGGCGAGGGCGTTGGGCGGCGGGGCGGTGAAGGAGGCCAGGAGCCGGGCGCCGTCGCGGTGGGCGAGCATGGTGGTGCGGGCCCGGGTGGCCAGGTCGCGGAGCCGGTCGGGCCAGTCCTGCCCGTCGGCGGGCGGCTGGGTGAGCATCTCGCCGATGATCCGGTCGGCCAGTGCGTCCAGCAGTGCCGCCTTGCTCGGGTAGTGCCAGTACAGGGCTCCGGCGCGGACGCCGAGCCGCTGGGCCAGGCGACGGGTGGTCAGCTCGTCGAGGCCGTCCTCGTCGAGCAGTTCCATGGCGCCCTGCAGCACGTCGGCCTGTCTGAGCGGCATCGGGCTCCCCTTTCGTCCTTCTTCTCCCTGCCGGGGCATCTTGCCACTTGAACGCCGACCAAGTAACTTGAACACCGTCCAAGTGAACGGTGTTCAAGTCCAGGGGGATCGACATGCGTGTTCTGGTGATCGGCGCGGGAATCGGGGGGCTCTGCCTCGCTCAGGGCCTGCGCCGGGCGGGGATCGACGTCCGCGTCTACGAGCGCGAGGAGGGCATCCACGCCCGCTACCAGGGCTTCCGCATCGGCATCGGCGGCCCGGGGCTGGAGGCGCTGCGCGAATGCCTGCCGCAGCGCCTGCACCCGCTGCTGGAGGCCAGCACCGGGGAGCTCTCCGGCGAGCGCCTGGTCGTCGACGAGCAGCTGTGCGAGATCCGCCGACTCGGCGTGCTGCACGGGGGCATGGCCACCGACCGGCACGTCCTGCGCCACCTGCTGCTGGCCGGGCTCACCGACCGGATCGAGTTCGGCAAACGGCTGGTCCGCTACACCGAACTGCCCGACGGCACCGTCCGCGCCGAGTTCGCCGACGGGACCAGCGCCACCGGCGACCTCCTCGTCGGCGCGGACGGCGGCAACTCCCCCGTGCGCCGCCAGCTCCTGCCCGAGGCCGAGGTGGTCGCGCTCGACGGCAGGGGCCTGCTCGGCCGCACCCCGCTGACCGAGCGGTTCGCCGACCTCGTCCCGGGCTTCGGCACCGTCGTCGCCGGCCCCGAGGTGCGCATGCTCCTCGGAAAGATGGAGTTCCGCCGCCCGCCCCACCTCGCCGCCGCCGAACTGGCCCCCGACGTCGAACTCCCGGAAACCGGAAGCTACGTGCGCTGGGTCGCCTTCCTGCCCGAGTACATCGACGCGGTGCCCGCCGACTGGCCGGCCGCCCGCGACCTGCTGCTGTCCGGCATCGCCGACTGGCACCCCGACCTGGTGGAACTGGTCCGCCGGTCCGACGTGGTGAACAGCTCCGGCCTGACGGTCCGCTACGCCGAGCCCGTACCGCACTGGGGCACCCGCCCGGTCACCCTGCTCGGCGACGCCGTCCACATCATGCCGCCCAGCGGAGGCATGGGCGCCAACACCGCCTTCCGTGACGCGGCCCTGCTCTGCCGCGCCCTCACCGCCGTCCACCGCGGCGAGGCGCAGCTGCTGACGGCCGTCGAGCGGTACGAGCGCGAGATGCTCGAGTACGGCTTCGCGGCCGTCGCGGAGAGCCTGGCGCAGCTGCCCGCCTTCGCCCCGGCCGCGAGCGCTTGACGCACCCTGGCAGAGTGGGCACACCAGTTCCACACCTGTCGAACAAGGAGCTCTGCGGACACCATGGCCTACTACGCGGTCGAGTACGTCTTCACATCCGACGGTCGCCACCGGGAGGTCCGGCCCGCGCACCGCGACTACCTGACGGGCCTGCAGAAGGACGGCAAGCTCGTCCTCTCCGGCCCGCTGACCAGCGACACCGGCGGGCTGCTCATCTTCCGGGCCGACGACGAGGCCGCGGTGCGGGCACTCGTCGACGGCGACCCGTACACCGGGGCGGGGGTGCTCAGCGACACCCGGATCGTGCAGTGGAACCCGCTACTCGGGTACCTCGCCGAGCACCTCTAGGGTCTGTCGTCGATCGGCAGGGGCGGCCGGGACTCCGGCCGAGCGCGACGGCGTCCCGGGAGGCGGCGCTCCCGCACCCTGCCGATACTGGGGCCGCGACCCCCTGTGAGGAGAAGCCATGGACTACGGACTCGGCGTACGGCTCCACCAGCCCTTCCGCCCCACCGTCGACGCCGTCACCGCCGCGCTCAAGGAGCAGGGCTTCGGTGTTCTGACCACCATCGACGTCCGGGCGACCCTGCGCGAGAAGATCGGCGAGGAGATCGAGGACTACCTGATCCTCGGCGCCTGCAACCCCGCGCTCGCGCACCGTGCGCTCCAGGCCGATCGCCGCATCGGCCTACTGCTGCCCTGCAACGTGGTCGTCCGGGCGGACGGGGACGCCACGGTGGTCGAGGCCGTCGACCCGCAGACGCTGGTGGCGCTCGCCGGGCCCGACGGCGGGCTGGCCGAGGTCGCCGACGAGGCGGCGCGGCGCCTCGGCGCGGCCCTCGACTCGCTGCGGGGCTGAGGAGCACGCCGCGACCGGACCCGTCGTCGTCGGGTACGACGGCTCGCCCGAGAGCCCGGCCGCGCCGCCGAGTGGGTCGTCCGCGAGGCCGGGCCGTCGTCCCGCGCCGCTGGTCAGCCGCGTACGATGGGCCCCAGCCAGGTGCCGCCGGAGGCGTCGATGACCTGGCCGGTCACCCAGCGCCCCTGCGGGCCCGCCAGGAAGCCGACCACGTCCGCGACGTCCTCCGGCTCGCCGATCCGGCCGAGGGCCGTGATCGACGCGAGCCCGGCCAGTGCCTCGGAGGAGCCCGTCCATCCGGCGGTCATGTCGGTGCGCACCACCCCGGGTTCGACCGTGTTCACGGTGATCCCCCGCCGCCCCAGGTCGTTGGCGAGCGAGGTGCCGAGGGCGGCCAGCGCCGCCTTGCTGACGGTGTAGGCGATCTGGAGGTGGTTGGCGATCCGGGTGGCCGCCGAGCCCACGTTGACGATCCGGCCGCCGTCGAGCAGCAGCGGCAGTGCGCGCTGGATCACGAACATCGGCGTGCTCAGGTTCACCGTCAGGACCCTTTCCAGCTCGGCCTCGGTGAGCTGCCCGATCGAGACGGCCGAGTGGACGCCCGCGTTGTTGACCAGGATGTCCAGGCCCTCCGCGCCGTGGTCCGCCAGCCCGGCGGCCAGCCCCTCGAACAGGGCGTCCACCGCACCGCCGGAGCCGAACGCGGCCGGCACCGCGAACGCCCGGCCCCCGGCCTCGCCGATCATCGCCACGGTCTTCGCCGCGGCCTCGGCGTCGCCGCCGTAGTGGACCGCGACCAGTGCGCCGTCGCGGGCGAGCCGCAGCGCGACCGCGCGCCCGATCCCCCGCGAGCCGCCCGTCACCAGCGCCGTCCTGCCGTCGAGTTCCCCCACGATCGCCCCTCCTGTCGCACCGCCCCGGCCGAATCCGGGACCGGTCCAGAGTAGGACGGCGACCGCGTCGGCCACAGGGCCCCGGCCCGCCGATCGGTGCCCGACCGGTGCCCACTCTGCGCCCACCCGGAGCCCATGCCACAGGGCTAGTGCAATTTCACATTGTGCTGTTACATTTCACTCACGCCGCCTGCCAACCCCTCCGGCCGGCGGCCCCCACCTCCACCGACACACCCCGACTCCCGTACGGGGACGCCGTTTACCCGCTTCCGCGGCCTCCCCGTACGGGCTCCAAGGCCCCGCGCCCCGGCGCGGTCCCCCGGCCCCGGGCTGCCGTTCCCCCACCCCCGGAACCGGTACCGACGGCGCACGCCCGCCTCTCTCCTCCCCCGGCGCGCGCCCGTCCGCAGCACCACCAGAACACCCCCACACCCCACGAGGAGAACCCGGTGCCCTCAAGAGCCACCGTGCGCAACACCCTGCTCTCGGCCGCGCTGGCCGCCACGCTCGCCGTCCCCCTGGTGCAGGGCGTCCAGGCCACCGCCGCGCCTGCGCCCACCGTCCCGGCCGTACCGGCGGTTCCGGCCGCACCGGCCCCGGCCGCCTCCGCCGGTCCCCAGGGCTCGCCCGGCTCGGCGGCGCTCCAGCCCACCACCGGTACGCAGCCCGGCGATCCGGCCGCCGCCGCCGTCCAGGCGGACGTCACGGCGAGGAGCGCCGCCTGCACCCCGGAGACGTTCACCTCGCTCTCCCCCACCGCGCTCGCCGACTTCCTCGCCGACCGCAGCCACACCTACCAGGACTGCCTGCGTCCGCTGCTGGTCAACTGGAGCCCGCTGACGGCCAAGGTGATGACGCCCGAGCACGTACGGGCCGTCGCCGCCCGGGTGAGCTCCCTCGCGCCGTCCTTCGACAGCGCCAACAACCTCAACCAGCAGGAACTCTGGTACTACCTGCACATCGCCGTCTTCTTCGACTTCAACCACACCGAGGTCGACCTCTCCGACGACACCACCGTCGCCGCCCTCGACCGCGCCATCCGCGACTACACCGCCAACCCCCGGGTGTTCGAACCCACCACCACCAACGGCAGCACCATGGGCGAACTGGTGCAGACCGGCACCGCCCCCAAGCTCCGGCTCGCGCGCCTGCCCCTGGTCAAGCGGGTCCTGCGGACGTTCGCACCCGGCTCGCCCACCGTCGGCGACAGCGGCTGGAACTGGGCCGTCCAGGGCGCCCTCCAGCTCAACTTCCAGGGCATCAGCAACGTCGGCGAGGACCCGCAGGGCCTGTTCCGGGCCGCGGTCGCCGCCGACGCCGACTACCGCGAGGCGTTCCGCGCCTACGCCGGCTACACCCACCTCAAGGGCACCGGCAGCGAGTGGGCCGCCGGGGACGCCATGCTCGAGTACGGGCGCTTCGCCCAGATCGGCGCCCTCAAGCCGGAGTTGACGCAGCGGCTCGGCTCCGAACTGGAGCTCGCCGCAGCCACGTTCGGCCGGATGACCCGGCCCTGGGCCAACCTGGTCGGCCCGATCAACGACCTCGGGCTCTGCGGCCCGTACGCGGTCTGCCGCACCGACCTGGAACGCCAGCTCTTCCCCAACACCTACAGCTACGACAACGGCACCCTGGTCGTGCGCACCGCGCTCGACAAGGCCACCGCCGACCAGCTCTACTACGCCACCAAGCAGGTCAAGGCCCAGTTCTTCCGCACCCTGGGCACCGACCAGCCGCTGGCCGACGACACCCACCCGGCGCTGACCGTCCAGCTGTACGACACCAAGACCAACTACCAGGCGTTCCAGAACCTGTTGTTCGGCATCGGCGACGTCCAGAACGGCGGCATGTTCCTGGAGGAGCGCTCCACCTTCTACACCTACCAACGCACCACCCAGGAGTCGTACTTCAGCCTGGAGGAGCTCTTCCGGCACGAGTACACCCACTACCTCAACGCCCGCTGGGCCATCCCCGGCTCGGGCTACACCACCCGCTGGCCCGGCGACGCCACCTTCGCCATGAACGAGGGCACCGCCGAGTACTTCGCCGGCTCCACCCGCGACGGCGGGGTCAAGGCGCGCAAGTACATGGTCCGCCAGATCGGTTGGGACGACCAGGGCGGCACCCCCCGCCTGACCGTCGACGAGATCCTCCACGCCACCCAGGGCGCACTGGGCTTCCGCGCCTACCCGTACGCCGCGACCTTCTTCAACCTGCTCGGCGAGAAGCACCCGGATCAACTCGCCGAGATGTACCGCCTGTTGCGCGCCGACGACCGCGCCGGCTACGACGCCTGGCGCGAGCGCCTCGGCCACGACGCCGCCCTCCAGCGCGAGTACACCGCGTTCCTGGACGCCGAGATCCCGCTCGCGGACAACCTCTACGTCCCCGCCACCGGCTTCACGCCCAACGGGCAGCTGACCTACTCCATGGCCACCGAGGTCCGCAGCGCCTTCACCGCCGCCACGCAGAACACCCCCGACTGCAAGGACAACGGCGACTGGAACAACAAGATGCGCTTCACCTGCACCGGCCGCATCACCGCCAACCTCACCAACTCCGCCGACGCCGGGCAGATCCGCAAGGACATGGCCGCCACCGTCGACACCTTCCTCCTCGACCGGGGCGGCGCCGCCGCCAACAACCTGGCCGACATGAACTGCTGGTTCGGCAAGGTCGACGTCTGGCCCTCGGGCGGGGCCGGAACCGCGGACTACTCCTGCGAGGGCCCGCTGCGCCGCTGACCCGGCGGCGCAGCCCGTACACACGACGCCCGGCCGGGAACTCCCGGCCGGGCGTCGTGCTGTCGTCGTGCTGTCCTTCGTCGTGCTGTCCTTCGGGGGTCAGGGGGTCACGGGGTCAGGACTCGGTGCTGACCGGCTGGGCGGTCACGGTGACCGTGGTCGGGGTGGTGGCGATGCGGCCCGTGTCGTCCTTGGCGGTCAGGGCGACGGTGTAGCTGCCGGCGGCCGCGTAGGTGTGGCTCGGGTTGCGCTCGTCCGAGGAGGTGCCGTCGCCGAAGGTCCAGTGCCAGGAGACGATCCGGCCGGGCCCGGTCTGCACGGCCCGTTCCTTGACGCTGACGGTCGCGCCGTTCACCGAGGTGTCGAACAGCGCGGTCGGGCCCGCGGCGTAGCAGGCGCCGGCGGCGCAGGCGGTGAGCCAGGTGTCGAAGTCGGCGTCGTAGGAGGTGCCGAGGCCGTTGTAGACCGCGTAACCGCCCGGGTAGTCGCCGACGCGGAACCGCTGCAGCATGGCCCGGACGTCGGCCGGGTGCTTCTCCAGCATGTACCGGACGGCCAGGTAGCCCCACGGGTAGACGCGGGTCGTGTCCGAGTTGTCGTAGGTGTTCTGGAAGATGGTGCTGAGCTTGTAGGTGTGCTTCGCGGCCTGGTTCATCGCGTCGACGTCGGTGACGGCGCGGTAGGTGTACGAGGTGTACTCGGCGATGCCCTCGATCCACCAGATGTCCGGCACGGACGTCTGGGCCTTGAAGTTGCCCTTCATGTCGTAGATGCCGTCGAGGTAGTGGGTGTACTCGTGGTTGAGGTTCCACACCCGGGCGGGGTCCATGTTGTTCCAGGACTTCTGGTACATCACGGTCACGGCCTGGTTGTCCGGGTCGGTCGCGTCCATGAGGGTCTCGCCACCGTTGTCGGTGTCGTTGCCGAAGATCGCCCACGAGTAGGTGACGTAGTCGGCCCGGTTGGCGAAGATCCCGAAGGTGACCGTCTTCGCGTACTGGTTCGGCACCGGCCCGTCGTCCTTGACGATGCCGTGGAAGAACGCGTCCTGCTTGCGCAGGCTGGCGCAGGCGGTGGCCAGTTCCTCGGCCGACAGCGCCTGGGCCTGCAGGGTGCGGTTGTCGCAGACCAGCCGGTGAGGCAGGACGACCGAGGCGAGCTTGGCGGGCAGGTTGCAGATGTCGTAGTAGGAGCACTGGCCGGGGTTGTAGTACGCGGCCTGGACGGCCGTGTTCACGTACAGCGGCGCCGCGGGCGTCAGCAGCGGCGCGGAGTCCAGCACCTTCCTGACCAGCGGCTTGACCTTCGGCTCGACGGCCGGGCCGCTGCCGGCCATCCGGGCCAGGTCGTTGCCCGCATTGGTGTCGAGGACCTCGTTGGGCCCGCCGATCAGGTCCTTGTGCTTGATCGCGAAGTCCGCGAGGGAGTGGGCCAGGCCCGGGTCGGCGGCGACCGCCCTGACGAAGTCCGGGTTCGCGTTGCCCCGCCAGAGCGGGTACTGGAGAACGGAGTTGACCGCGCCGACCATCGTCGGGACGGTGTTGTAGGAGTTGTCGTAGCCGTCCAGGATGCGCTTGTAGACGCCCAGGTACCCGGCCTGGACGTTGGCGCTGTCGGTCAGCCACACCACGTCCTTGAGCACCGGGCCGTTGCCCGCGCTGACGTCGCGTGAGCGGGGGCCGGCGAAGAACGCGTCCAGGCCGGCCCTGACGGCGGTGGTGAGCTTGCCGGTGTACGGGCCGGCCTCCTCGGGGTGGTGGGACTGGATGAAGTAGCCCACCTGGAGGTAGATCGCCAGTTGCTGGACACCGGTCACGTCGTCGCCGGTGTAGTCGGCCGCGGCCTCCTTGAAGGCGGCGGCCACGGCCAGCATCCGGGACTGCCGGAAGATGCTCGGGTCGGCGCTGCCGCTGTCGTACAGGCTCCGGATGCACTCCGGGGTCTGACGCATGATCGACATGACCAGGTCGACCCCGTCGCGGCCGGCGAAGTCGGCCGGGCCGCACGCCTGGGCGGAGGCCGCCACGCCGGGGCTCGAACTCGGCTTCGCGGCAGCGGACTTGTCGGGGCGGGCCGGGCCGTCCGTCGCCACCTCGGTGGCCGAGCGGCCCATCAGGCGCTCGCCGATCAGGGCCGGGATCTGCGGGGCGGCGAGGGGCGCGGCGGGGCTCTCGGCCCCCGCCCTCGCGACGGGGGCCTGTACGTCCGGGGCGGCGGTGACGGCGGCGGGTGCCGCGAACGCCTGGGCGGGCAGCACGGCGGTGGCCGTGGCGCAGCAGGCGACGACGCCGGCCGCGAGTATGGAGAGTCTGGTACGCAGGAGCACGCAGAGTCCTTCTTCGAGGGGGCAGCCCGACGTGGCGCCGGGCTGTGGTGAAGGAGATTGGCGTGGATCCTGTCACCCACCGACCACCAGAACAATGTCACAGGTTATATTGCACGCTTGTTTCGGCCACCTGTCCGCCCGTCACGCTGACCTGTGACGGCGGGCGGCTGCGCACCTACCGGGCTCCCCTCCGCGCCGCGAGTCGGGAGGTCCGCCCCCGGCACCCCGCGCCTGCGGGCAGCGAGGAGTGGCCGAACTGCGCCCCACCGGGCCGGGCACCGACGTACCGCGTCGGCGTGGAAGGGGGCACCGGGGCGCCGTCAGGGTGTCCGGCGGGCGCGTTCGGTGATGTTGCGGGCCATTCCGCCGAACACCACCGCGTGGAAGGGAGCGACGGACCACCAGTAGGCGTGGCCGGCCAGGCCCTGCGGGTGGAAGAGGGCCCGCTGCCGGTAGCGGGTGCGGCCGTCCCCGTCCGGGGTGACGGACAGCTCCAGCCAGGCCAGGCCGGGCAACCGCATCTCGGCGCGGAGCCGGAGCAGCTTGCCCGGCTCGATCTCCTCGACCCGCCAGAAGTCGAGGGAGTCGCCGACCCGCAGCCGGGCCGGGTCGCGGCGGCCCCGGCGCAGGCCGACGCCGCCCGCCAGGCGGTCGAGCAGCCCGCGCAGGGCCCAGGCCAGGGGGAAGGAGTACCAGCCGTTCTCGCCGCCGATACCCTCGACCACCCGCCAGACGGCCTCCGGCGGCGCGGCGACGGTGCGTTCGCGCAGGTCCTCGTAGAGGCTGCCGCCGGACCAGTCGGGGTCGGTGGGCAGCGGGTCGCTGGGGGCGCCGGGCAGCGAGGCGGAGGACCAGCGGGTGGCGACGTCCGCGTCCTTGATCCGGCGCAGGGCGAGGGTGACGGCCCGGTCGAAGCCGGTCAGGCCCTCCGGCGGGTCGGGGATCCAGCGGGCGACGTCGTGTTCGCCGCAGACGACCTCGTGGCGCAGGGACTCGACGAGCGGGCGGGCGATGGAGTCGGGAACCGGGGTCACGAGGCCGACCCAGTGGCCGGACAGTCGGGGCGTGAGGACCGGCACCGGGACGATGAGGCGCCGCCGCAGTCCGGCGATCCGCGCGTAGCGGTGCATCATCTGCGCGTACGTCAGGACGTCGGGCCCGCCGATGTCGAAGGCGCGGTTCACCTCGGGCGGCAGTTCGGCGGCCCCGACCAGGTAGCGCAGGACGTCCCGGACGGCGATCGGCTGGATACGGGTGGAGACTCAGCGCGGCGTGACCATCACGGGCAGGCGTTCGGTGAGGTAGCGGAGCATCTCGAAGGAGGCACCACCGGAGCCGATGATCACGGCCGCCCGCAGCTCGGCCGTGGGGACGCCGCTGACGCGCAGGGCCCGGCCGACCTCCGCGCGGGAGCGCAGGTGCGGCGAGAGGTCCGCTTCGCGCACCCCGGCCGGGACGAGGCCCCCGAGGTAGACGATCCGGGTGACGCCGGCGGCCGCCGCGGCTTCCCCGAAGGCGCGCGCGGCCGCGAGGTCGGTGGCTTCGAAGGCCCGTCCGGTGCCCAGGGAGTGCACCAGGTAGTAGGCGACGTCGACGCCGGCGAAGGCCCCGGCGAGGGTCTGAGGTCGGGTCACGTCCCCGGTGGCCATCCCGACCTGCGCCCGCCAGGGCTGGTCCCGCAGCCGGACGGGGTTGCGCACCAGGCAGCGGACGGCGTGTCCGCGTGCGAGCAGCTCGGGCACCAGGCGGCCACCGATGTAGCCGCTCGCGCCGGTCACCAGGCAGTGCGCCGGTCCTGGTCGCAGCGTGTCCATATGTCCTCCTCGGCGGGTGACGGGCGGCGCCGCCGGTCAGGGGCGGCCGCTCCGGAAGCGGGTGGTCAGCTCCTCCGGCGGGAGGATCGGGGGCGGGTAGTCGCCGTCCAGCAGCCAGGGCCGGTGGACGGACGGGCCGGGCAGGTGGGCGAGTTCGGGCACCCAGCGGCGCACGTACGCGCCGGTCGGGTCGAAACGGTCCGCCTGGCGCAGCGGGTTGAGGACGCGGTTGGGGCGGGTGTCGGTGCCGGTGCCCGCGACCCACTGCCAGTTGAGCTGGTTGTTGGCCACGTCTCCGTCGACGAGCAGGGAGAGGAAGTGGGCGGCGCCGATGCGCCAGTCCAGGTGGAGGGACTTGGCGAGGAAGCTCGCGGTGAGCAGCCGGGCGCGGTTGTGCATCCAGCCCTCGTGGGCGAGTTGGCGCATCCCGGCGTCGATGATCGGGTAGCCGGTGCGGCCCCGGCGCCATGCCTCGGCCTCCTTCTCGTCCTCGTGCCAGTGGTCCTCCCGATGCCGGTAGTCCCGGTGTGCGGCGTCGGGGCGGGCGGCGAGGGCCTGGTGGTGGAAGTCGCGCCAGGCGAGCTGGCGGACGAAGTCCTGGGCTCCGGCGCCCTCGTGGCGCAGGGCCTGCGCGGCGAGCTCGGTGGGTGAGAGGCAGCCGAAGTGCAGGTACGGGGAGAGGCGGGAGGTGCCGTCGGCGGCGAGGTCGTCGTGGAGGTCGGTGTAGGCGTCGACGTCCCAGCGGCGCCGGCGCGCCCGCGCGGCCGTCTCGCCCCCGGGCGGCAGGGCGGGCGAGAGCGAGCCCTCGGCCACCTCGATCACGAGGCTCTCGCTGCCGACCCCGGCCGGGGTGTCCAGGGAGCGGGGCGCGGCGAGCACGCTGCGGCGGGGCACCTGCTGCCAGGCGCGGTGGTAGGGGGTGAAGACGGCGTAGTGGTCGCGCCCGGCCGGGGTGATCCGGCCGGGCGGGACGACGGTGAGCGAGGCGTCGTGGACGTGCAGGCGCCCGCCGAACACCGTCCGCAGCCGCTGCTCGCGGCGGTCGGCGAAGGCCGTGACACCGGCGGCGACGTGCACGCTGGAGGCGCCGGTCTCGGCGGCCACCCTGGCCGTCTGCTCGGCGGGTTCGCCCCGCCGTACGGTCAGCCGGGAGCCGATCCGGCGCAGCGACGCGTCCAGGTCCGCCAGGCAGTCGGCCAGGAACGCGTGCCGGTTGGGGGCGGCGAACCCGGCGGCGTCGACGGCGGGGTCGAGCACGAACAGCGGCACGACCTGGTCGGCGGTGGTGCGCGCGGCGTGCAGGACGGGGTTGTCGTGCAGGCGCAGGTCCTGGGTGAACAGGGCGATGGAGACGGTCACGTGGGTGGCCCTTCCAGGCGGTGCGGTGGGGCATGCCACCGGGGCGGTGCCTGCCTCCGCCGTGCAGCGTTTCACGGCAGGGATTCCGGTCGAAGCGACTGTGCGGCGTTTCGGCGCTCCGTGTCGCTCGGCGGCCCGGCCGCCCGGCGGCCCGGCGGCCCGGCGGCCCGGCCGCCCGACGGCGGCGGTGACCGGCCCGGATCGGCGGAGACCCCCTGCCCAGCCCGCAAATACGCCGATAAGATGACCACAGGTGTGCCGGGAAGTCTGGTCGGCTCGGGGGACGACCGCGGCGATCGGGCCTCGGCGACCCCGGTGGTTGCGATGGGTCGTTTCTGCAGATGCACGCCGTGGGGATCGTTCTCGTTCTGGTGGTTCTGGCCACGACCGTGGCCACCTTCGCCCGGCGATGGCGGATACCCGCCCCCTCGCTGACCGACCCGGTGGCCGTCACCGCGCTCGGCCGGCGCCTGGCACTGCCGAGCCGCGTCCAGGTGCTGGTCCAGGCCGAGAGCCTGTTCAACGACGCCACCTCCCTCGTCCTGTTCAAGGTCGCCGTCGGCGTCGCCGTCACGGTGGGCGGAACCGTCGACCTGCCCTCCGCCGGCGGAGAACTGCTGCTGCTCGGCGGGGGCGGCAGCGTGGTCGGCGCCGTCGTCGCCGGGGCGGTGTGGCTGATCCGCCGCCGCACCACCGACCCGGTCCTGGAGACCGTGATCGCCCTGATCACCCCGTACGCGGCGTACGTCCTCGCGGAATCCGCGCACACCTCCGGCGTCACCTCCGTCGTGGTCGCCGGCGTCCTGCTCGGCCGCTCCGGCCACCGGCTCACCGACGCCCACATCCGGCTCCAACTGGGCGCCGTCTCCGCCGTCGTGGTCTTCCTGCTGGAGAGCGTCGTCTTCTCCGTCGTCGGCCTCGAACTGCCCACCCTGGTCCGGGACCTGCCCGCCGGCACCGGCTGGTGGCCGCTGCAGGCCCTCGCCCTGGCCGCCGTCCTCATCGCCGTCCGCGTCCTGTGGACCCTGCCACTGACCCGCGCCGTCAAACCCAGCCGCGGCCGGCTGTCCTGGCGGGTCGCCGGGGTGGTCACCTGGGCCGGCACCCGGGGCGTCATGCCGCTCGCCGCCGCCCTGTCCATCCCGCTCCTCGCCGACGACCACTCCGCGCTCGCCGGACGCCCGCTGGTCCTGGTGCTCACCACCTCGGTCGTCGTGTTCACCCTCGTCGTCCAGGGCCTCACCCTCGCCGCCGTCGTCAACCGCTCCGGACTCGCCCTCGAACCCGAGCACACCGCCCGCGAGGAGGACGACGCCCGCGACGCGCTCAACCGCGCCGCCCTCGACCACGTCGAGCACCTCTCCGAACTG
>NZ_JOCF01000036.1 GCF_000720635.1 Streptomyces sp. NRRL WC-3742
CCCCTCCCGGGCCCGCGAAGGGCCCTTCCCGTACCGCGCCTGCCCTACAATTTCGACGAATTCCCCGCCACCCCCACCCCCGAGACGAGCCCCGATGCCGGCCGCCGCCTGGACCGACCTCCTGGTCGACTCCGACCGCCTCACCGCGCTCTGCACCGACCTGCCACCCCTGCGCCAACTGCCGCTCAGGTCGGTCCACCTGAGCCCGTACGGCGCCGGCGTGAAGCTGCGCGTCGACCTCCCCCGCTTCCCGGACCTCGCCCCCGCCGCCTGGACCGAGGCCGGCTGCGACCGCCTCGAGCTCCAGCTCGAGTTCACGGCGGTCGCCGAGGACCTCCACATGCGCGGCACCCCCGACGGCACCGCCGTGGACCTCGCCCTCGCCACCCTCCCCCGCATCCGGGAGCCCCGGATCTCCGTCGCCGTCACCGGGACCGCGATCCGCCTCTCCTTCACCGCGTACGCCGCGATCAAGGCCGTCCACCTCAACGCCTACCGCTCCACCGACCCCGATCCCGCCACCGCGCCGCGATGGTTCGTGAGCCCCTTCGACCAGCGCCTCCACCGGGCGCAGCCGCCCGTCACGTCGAAGGCGTTCCATGGCTGACGTCGACTGGTCCGCCGCCCTTGCCGACCCCGGTCCGGTCCGCCGCGTCCTGGGCTCACCGCCCCCGCCCCTCACCGACTTCGACCTCACCTCCGTCCTCGTCGACGAACGCCGGACCTCCGTCACCCTGCGCTTCTTCGCCTTCCTCGTCCCGTCCGCCGCCGCACACCTCTGGCAGGAGAGGCGCCACAACGCCGTCGAGTTCACCCTCGTCTGCACCGGCGTGGCAGGCTTCGCCGTGGACGGCTGGTCCGGCTACCCCATGACCACCGCCACCCTCACCCCTCGAACCGGCTCCGTCGCACTCGCCGGGCGGGGCATGCAGATCACCTTCACCGCCACCGGGTTCCACGCCGAGGCCCCCGCCGGGCACCTCGCCTCCCACAGCCAGTGATCCTCGGAGTCGACAGCAGGAACACCCGCACCACGCCCACACGTTGGGTCGGCATGGTGATGACAGCCGGCCTACTCCTCATGGCGATCCTGGTGATCGTGCCCTTCACCTTCGCCGCACTCCGGCAGGTGATCGTACGATCGGGCCGCCCCGCACGCCTGGCCCGCCGCCTCGCCGCCCGAACCCCCGGTACGGGCCTCGGTCTCGGCGCCACCGCGACCGAGGAACTCCACTCCTTCTTCAACGCCAACAAGCGCGTCCAGATCGAGGAGCGCCGCACCCGGCTCACCCTGCGCGACGACGACCACAGCGGCGCCCCGCCCCACGCCGGCATCGACCTCGACGCCGGCACCGCCACCTTCCGACGCCCCTGAACGGACCGACGACCACCTCGTGAACGAACTCCTGGCGTTCATCCGCGCCCGTTGCACCGACGACAACCACGCCTACGTCGACGTCGCCGAACTCTTCGGCGGGCGTGCCCTGTTGGACAGCCACCTCCCCATGCTCGACCTCGTCGACATGCTCGCCGCCGACTACGAGGCCATGCCGCCCTCCGACCCCCGCCGCCCCGGCCTCGCCTACGCCCTGCGCTCCCTCGCCCAGTCGCACTCCCACCACCCCGAGTACCAGGAGGAATGGCGCCCCTGAGGCGAGTTCAGCCCTTCAGCGCCCCCAGGGGGAACAGCCGGGCGGGCCGCTCCTGCGCGAAGAAGTCCAGCAGCAGCCGGTTCACCAGCTCCGGCTTCTCGATCGGCGCGGCGTGCGAAGTCCCCGGCAGCACGGCGAGTTCGGCGTCGGGCAGCGCCCTGGCCATGGCCGCGGCGTGCTCGATCCGCACGCCGTCGTCGTCGCCCTGCATCACCAGCGCCGGCATGGGCAGCCCGGCGAGGGCCTCGAGCCCGATGTCGGGCTCCTCGCGCCACATCCGCAGCCACTTCGCGAAGACGACCGGGAAGTGGCCGGGCCCGTCCGGCGAGAGCGGCTCGTACTGCGGGCGGAACATCGACTCCAGCGCCTCCTCCCCGGCCTCGTCGATCAGCCCCAGGTCGGCCCCGGTCGCGCCGTCACGGCTGACGCCGGTGCCGATCAGCACCAACTGCCGCACCAGGTCCGGCCGTCGAAGCGCCAGCCGCAGTGCGACGGTGCCGCCGGCGCTCCAGCCGACCAGGCGCACCGGGCCGGTGCCGAGAGCCGTGAGCAGAGCCTCGGTGTCCTCTGCCATCAGCCCGGTGTCGACCGGCCCGGGCAGGTCGTGGGTGCGCCCGTGTCCGCGACGCTCGGGCGCGTAGACCCGGTACCGCTCGGCCAGCGCACCGAGTTGGCCGAACCAGCTGTCGGCGGTCACGCCGCCCCCGTGCAGCAGCACGACGGGTTCGCCCTCGCCGAGCACCTCGTAGTAGGTCCGCAGCCCGTCGACCGTCAGGTACTCCCCCATGACGTCCTTCCCTCCCTGGAGACGAAGACCTGAGCATTGCTCAAGTATGCCCGGCAGCGTACCCCACACACCTGAGCTAAGCTCAAGTCCCGTGCGACTCACCCGCGAAGACGTCATCCGCAGCGCCGTCGAACTCCTCGACGAGGTCGGCCTGGACAGGCTCACCACCCGCGCCCTGACCACCCGCCTCGGCGTCGCGGCGGGCGCGCTGTACTGGCACGTACGGAGCAAGGCCGAGCTGCTGAGCGCCGTCGCGGAGGAGATCATGCGCCCGGCCTTCACCCCGCCCCCGCACGGGCGATCGGGCGACTGGGCCGCGCAGACCACGGCCTTCGCCCACCGCACCCGCCGCGCCCTGCTCGCCCACCGCGACGGCGCCCGGGTGGTCGCGGGACACCTCCCGCTCAGCGCGGAGTCCCTGGAGGCCACCGAGGCGGGCCTCGCCCTCCTCCGTGCCACGGGCCTGCCCCTGGCCAAGGCCGCACAGTTCGGCCACGCCGTCACCTGCTACGTCACCGGCTTCGTCCTCCAGGAGCAGGCCGCGCCCCCCACCCCGCCGGGCCCGCTCCCCGAGATCAGCCTGGAACACCACCCCAACCTGGCGCGCTGGATCGCCGAGAAGCCCGCCGACAACGACCGGTCCTTCGCCGCCGGCCTCAGCTTCCTCCTGGACGGTCTCCGCGCCGGCCTCCGCGCCGGCCTCCGCACCGACCCGCCGCCGGCTTAGGAACGCGGACGCCCCCACGGGCCCCACCACTTCGGCGCCGGCGGCTCGGCCGCGGCCGAGGTCGGCTGGTCCGGGTGCAGCCCGAGCCGCCGCAGCGCCTCGGCCCGGAAGCGCACGGCGGTCACGCACTGAATGCCCCCGTCCGGGCCCTCGCACCGCATCAGATCGATCCGGTGGTCCTCATCCTCGAACGGCCACCAGTCGATCCCCCGGTCACGCAGTCAAAGGACGATCATCGGACCGGGCTTGGGGCTGCCGGGGATGTTCCGGAAGCCGAACATCGTCACCCACTCGTCGACGTACGCAGCCTCATCGTCCATCCCGCCATCATGACCCGGCCCCGCCCCTGCCCGCCTCCCGATTAAGAGTTCGCCCCACGACCATCCGTCCGGGCACAATCCCCCGGTGAACCTCCCTCCGCTGCTCACCGCCATAGAGCAGGCCGACGAACCCGCCGCCCTCGACCTCCTCCTCGACGCCGTACCGGACCACGACCTCGAGGGCGAGGACGGCAGCACCCTCCTCCACGCCGCCGCGCACGCCGGACTCCCCGAGCTCGTCTGGGCCCTCGTCACCCACGGCGCCGACATCGCCCGCCCCTGGCCGGACGGCACCGACCCCGTCACCTGGGCGGCGGAGCGCGGCGCGTACGAGATCCTCTACTCCCTGCTCGCCCCCTCCCCCCGCAGCGGCGCCGACACCTACCGCCGAGCCCTCGCCATCGCCCAGGCCCACCTCGACGCCCAGGCCGCCCAAGCCGCCCAAGCCGCCACCGGCCCCAACCCCCCGGCCCACCTGGCGATCGTCACCGACCTGGAGGCCCGGCTCGGCGTCCACCGCACCCCGGACGAACTCCTCGCCCGCGCCCTCGTCCACGCCCTCCCCGAGCACGACGACTGGTTCGCCTCCGTCCTCCAACTCACCTTCCGCGGAGGCCAGGAGACCTTCGACTGGGCCCGCGCCACCGCGAGCGACCCCGTCTCCCTCGACCGCCGCCGCTTCGGCCTCGACGTCATCAACACCCTGAGCTTCGGCCTGGACGACGACGACACCGCCGAAAACAACGAGAACAACGAGAACAACGAAAGCAACGAAGACGACGAGGCCGACGAGGCCGACGAGGAACCCCCCTACACCGCCGAGGCCCTCGCCTTCCTCCGCCCCCTCCTCGACCCCGACCACGGCGAGCAGGACCCGCACGCCCTCCGCACCGCCATCGCCGCCTTCGCCTCCTACTGCCGCCCCGACGAGCTCCCCGCCGTCCTCCCCCACGCCGGCCACCCCGCCCCGGCCGTCCGCCGCAGCGTCGCCATGGCCTTCGTCACCGGCGCCACCGTCCCCCACCCCGAGGTCCTGCCCACCCTCACCCGCCTCGCCGCCGACCCCGACCCCGAGGTCCGCGACGCCGCCGCCCACGCCCTCACCCGCCAGCCGACCGACTCCCCCGAGCTACGCGAAGCCCTGGCCGCCGCCCTCACCGATGCCTGCCCCGACGCCCGTCTCGAGGCCGCCGCCGCCCTCGCCCTGCGCGGCGACGACCGGGGCCCGGCCGTCCTCGAGGAGATCCGCAGCGCCCTCACCGGCCCCCGCAGCCGTACGGCCTCCCGCCTCGACGAGATCGACCGCCTCCTGAGCGCCCGCCACCCGACCACCGCCGCCCACACCGCCTGAGGCCCGCCGTGCTGCTCCCCACCGTCCCCCGCACCCGTGCCCACGGGTCCGCCACCCGCCCGTCCGTCGACACCCCCTTCGGCCCGCTGACCTTCACCACCACCCTCGACGGCACCACCCTCCCGCCCGTGCCCGACGCGCTGTTCGCGCTGCCGGGCACCGGCCGCACCCTCGCCCGCTGGACCACCCACGCGACCACGGTCGAGCTGCTGCTCACCCCGTACGACGCCGACCTCGACCCCGAGACCTGGAGCCCCCTCACCGCCGCCCACGCCGCCGTCTGGCGCATCGAGACGCGCTCCGCCCTCGCCCGCGTCCGCTTCACCGCCGCCCTGCCCCGCCACCTCCCGGACGGCGCCGACGCCTACTGGGACGGCGGCCAGTCCCTCGCCGCCGTCACCGTCGAGGACCGGCACACCCGGCTCTCCCTCGGCGGCGACGACGAAGTGGTCCTCTGCGAGGCGGCCGGCAGCACCACCCCCAGCCACTGGGCGGCCCTGATCGACGAGGCGTACGACCGCACCAACACCACCTGGGGCATCGACTTCGGAGACAGCCGCCACGGCATCACCTGGCGCCTGCCCCCACTCAACCCGGGCGACCACTGCGAACTCCCCGTCGTCACCGCCTGGACGGACGCCGACGACGACACCGAGAACACCTGGTACGCCGTCACCGCCTCCTCCGCCCACCTCCTCCGCCAGGTCGCCACCACCTGCTCCTGAACGCGGGCGTGCGCAGGAAGTCGACCCCACCGACTTCCTGCGCAGCGCACCCTCAGGACGGCAGGTTCCGCTCCCGCGCCCGCAGCCGCCCCGCCTCGCCCGCCTCCGTCAGCGTCATCACGCCGCCCTCGCGAACCAGCTCGCGAACCAGCTCGCGAACCACGGAACGGGCCTCACGCGAGAATCTCAAGCCGCCTTGAGGTCAGGCCGATCCGACCCGCTCGACCGGCTGACGCACCACGGTCCTCAGCTTCTCCGGCGCGGTCCGCCTCGGATCGCCCAGGTAGACCTCGTGGTGCAGCCCGGCCGGCCGCAGCCCGTTCGCCGCCAGGTACCGCTCGTGCAGTTCCTCCAGCACCGGCCCCTCCTCGTCGTACGGCCCGACGTGCAGCACCTGCGCGCTCGGCCCCTCGTTCAGGACCAGCCACCGGACCTCCCCGATCGCGGGGGCCTTCTTCTTCGCCAGCGCCGCCCGCCCGGCCTCCTCGACCGCCTCCTCGGTGATCCACTCCGGCAGCCCGATGAGCATCGTCCAGTTCCAGGCGTCCTTGTCCCGCCTGGTGAACACCTCGTACGAGTCCGCCCACCAGAGCCCCTCCAGCGGCCCGACCACGAAGTCCCGCCCCGCGCCCTTCTCCGCGAACTTCAGCGTGTACGCCACCGCGTACAGCGCCTCCACGGCCGCCGTGTACGCGGGCGCGGTGTTCGGGTTCCCGCTGCCGTCGACGGCGAGGTACCGCATCTCCGGCACGTCCACCACGGCCCACTCGGTGTTCCTGGGCGCGTAGAACTCCTTCAGCTCCCGCTTGATGTCGTACGGTGCCACGGTCGCACTCCCTCCTTCCCCGGGGGCGCCGGCCATCGACGCCCGGTACCGCTCCAACCACTCCTGCTCGGCGGCCAGTTGGCCGAGCGAGTAGTCGAAGATCGCCCGCACGAACTCCGGGGCGTCCGCCTCCGCCTCCGAGGCCCGCCGGACGGCCTCCGCACGCTCGGCGAGCGCCTCGGCCCGCCGCCGCAGGGCGTCGAGCAACTCCCCACCGTCGATGGCCGGTTGGTTGGCCAGCCCGACCAGCACGCGGGGGAACAGAGGGTGCGGTTCGGCGATCGCCGCCACCGCCCCCGCCGCGCACGCCCGCCGACCCTCCGCCGTCGCCGCGTACACCTTGCGACCCTTGCCCCGTACGGGAGTTGCGGCGTCGGCCTCGGCGATCAGTCCGCGTTCGCGGAGCTTGGTGAGCAGGTAGTAGATCGAGCTGAACCCGATCTCCGTCCACTCCCGCAGCCCCCGCTCGGCGATCACCTTCTCCAGCTCGTACCCGTGCCTCGGCTTCTCCACCAGCAGGCCGAGCAGCGCCAGTTCGGCGGCGGTCAGCCCCATGTCCATGCGATCCACGGCGGCTATCCTAGCGCTGGGATAGCCGCGCCGGAGCCACCAAGAGCCTTCCGGCGCCCGGCAGTTCACACCACCGGGCACCGAAATCCTCAAACGCCCCTCAGCCGGCCGGAGTCCAGGCCGCCACCAGGTCCAGCAGCCCCGGGAAGCGCGCGTTCAGGTCCGCCACCCGCACCTGACTGCGCCGCTCCAGCCCGTACTGCCGCTGCCGGGTGACCCCGGCCTCGCGGAGCGCCTTGAAGTGATGCGTGAGCGAGGACTTGGGCCGGTCGAGCCCGAACCAGCCGCAGGAGTGGTCGAAGTCCTCGGACTCCAGCAGCAGTTTGCGCACGATGGTCAGCCGCAGCGGATCGCTGAGCGCACCGAGCACCACCTCCAGGCGCAGCTCGTCCACCCCCGGCTCCGCCAACGGCTCCGGCAGCCCGGGCGGTTCGGGCATCACCTTCACGGCGGACACGGCGGACACACCAGATACAGCAGACACAGCGGACACGCCCGCCTCCTCCCATCCGATCTCCTAGTACGACTCCAATCGTACTGCATGCTAAGTTCGACTCAACTCGTACTGCAGGAGCCCGCGCCCCGAACGGGAGGCACCGCCATGCCCGCAACCCTCACGACCCGGCAGCAGAACACCCAACTCCCCACCCCCGAAGCCCCCTTACGGTGGATCTGGCTCGCCGCCTGGCCGGTCACCGCCGTGTTCGTCCTCTCCAACGCCGCCACCCCCCTCTACGTCCTGTGGCAGCACGACATCGGCTTCTCCAAGGGCACCCTGACCGTCGTCTTCGCCTTCTACATCGTCGGGCTGATCGGGTCCCTGCTCGTCTCGGGCGTGGTCTCCGACCGCGTGGGCCGCAAGCCCGTCCTCCTGCCCGCCCTCGCACTCGCCCTCGCCGCCTGCCTGATCTTCGCGACCGCCACCAGCGTCGCCGCCCTGATCGTGGCCCGGCTGTTCACCGGCATCGCCGTCGGCGCCGCCGTCTCGGCCGGCATGGCCGCCGTCACCGACGTCGCGGGACCGGAGCGCAGGCGCACGGCCGCCCTGCTCGCCTCCTGCGCGATGGTCTTCGGCGCGGGCCTCGGCCCGCTGCTCGCCGGGGTGCTCTCCGAACTCGCGCCCGCGCCGACCACCACCGTCTTCGCCGTCGAGGCCGTCCTGCTGGCCACCGCCGTCCTCGCCGTCCTCCGCATGCCGCTCCGCCGCCCCGAAGCCCGCACGACCACGAGCACGACCACGACCACGACCACAAGCACGAACACGAGCACGAACACGAGCACCTGGATCCGCATCCCCGCGGTCCCTCGCGGCAACGGCCGCCAACTCGCCCTGGGCATCGCGGTGTTCGCCCCCGGCATCACCGCCACCTCGTTCGTGCTCTCGCTCGGCCCGTCCCTCCTGTCGGGCCTGCTCGGCACCACCAGCCGGATCGTCGCCGGGGCGATGGCCTTCGCGATGTTCCTCGCCGCCACCGGAGTGCAGTTCGCCGTCCAGCGCCTGCGCCGCCGCACCATCCTGCTGACGAGCGCCGCGAGCACGGCCCTCGGCATGGTCACCCTGATCGCCGCCGTCCGCACCGAGGCCGTGGCCCTGCTCGTCCTGGCCGCCCTGCTGGCCGGGGCAGGCCAGGGCACGGGCCAGCTCGGGGGCCTGTCGCTGCTCAACTCGGCCGTCCCGCCGCAGCGCCTCGCCGAGGCCAACGCCGCGCTCAACGTGGGCGGTTACCTCCCGGCCGGGGCCCTGCCCGTCTCGGCCGGCTACCTCAGCGACGCCGTCGGCCTGACGGACGGCGCGACGGTCTTCGGCGCCGTCCTGCTGGTCCTGGCCCTCCTCGGCGGCCTGGTGGTCCGCGCCGCCCGCCCCCAGGTCACCGACCCCTCCTGACCCCCACAACACCGGAAGGCCGGGAGCGCCCGCCCCCGGCCTTCCGCAACGCCACTACGACTGGTCCAGCTCCTCCAGGAACGCCAGCGCCGCCGCCCAGGCCCGCCCGGCCGCCGCCGCGTCGTAGTCCGGCAGGTCCGTGTCCGTGAACAGGTGCCCGGCACCCCGGTACCGGTGCACCTCCACGTCCGCCCCGGCCCGCACCATCCGCAGGTACCAGGCGTTCACCCAGTCCTCCGGCTCGAACGGGTCCGGCTCGGCCATGTGCAGCTGCACCGGGATCTCCGTCGACGCGTCCTCCCGCAGGTCGGAGGTGCCGTGCAGGAGCAGCAGCCCGCGCGCCTTCTCGTCGGCCAGCGCCAGGTTCTGCGCCACCGCCCCGCCGAGCGCGAACCCGGCGTACACCAGCCCCTGCGCCGACAGCGGCGCGACGGCCGTCACGGCCCGCTTCAGCAGCTCGTCGCTGCCGCCGATCTCCTCCTGGTACGCGCTCGCGGCCTCGTACGCGGTCGTCTCCCCCGTGTCGTCGAAGGTCCGCCCCTCGAACAGGTCCGGCGTGTGCACGGTGTGCCCGGCGGCGCGCAGCCGGTCGGCGGCGGCGTGCACGGCCGGGCGCAGCCCGTGGGCGGAGTGGAAGAGGACGATCTGGGCCACGGTACGGGTCCTTCACCAGACGGAATCAGAGGCGGTACGCACCAATGATCCCCCACCCCGGCCGACGGTCCCCACCCCCGCCGACCCCCTACGACACCACGTCCTTGCGCGCGAACCCCCGGAACGCCAGCGCCAGCAGCACCACCGCGTACGAGAGCGACACCGACACCCCCTGCACCATCCCGCCCCACTCCAACTGCGGCTGCAGCGCGTCCGCCCAGGCGTACTGCCAGTGCGCGGGCAGCCACTGCCGCAGGTCCCCGAGCGCGGTGACGGCGTCCAGCACCCCGGTGATGATCGACACGAACACCGCCCCGCCGACGGCCCCGAGCGGCGCGTCCGTGGCGGTCGAGAGCCAGAACGCCAGCGCGGCGATCACCAGCTCACTCAGGAACACGAACGCGACGGCGATGGCGATCCGGGGCAGCGCCTGCCCGGCCGGCAGGCTGATCCCGGCGGGCAGTTTGAGGTCCCCCCACCCGTACGCGGCGGTGCCGACGGCGAGCCCGATCAGCGGCAGCATCACCACCGCCACGGCCGAGAACGCCAGCCCGACGGCGAACTTGCGGGCGAGCAGCCGCGCCCTGGGCACGGGCGCGGCGAGCAGGTACCGCAGGGAGGACCAGCTGGCCTCGGAGGCGACGGTGTCCCCGCAGAACAGCGCCACGGGAATGACCAGCATGAACCCGGTGCCGACGAACAGCATGGTGACGGCGAAGTTCGCCCCGGAAGCCGTGGCCAGGTCGATGAAGGTGGTCCGGTCCGGCCGCGAGGGCGTGCCGCCGATCTGGAAGGCGGCCAGGATGACGAACGGCATCGCCGCCAGCACCGCCCCGATCACCAGGGTGCGCCGACGCCGCAGCTGGCGCATCGCCTCCACCCGCAGCGGCAGCGTCCGGCTCGCCTTGTAGCCCTCGGCATGGTCCGTCGAACCGTGGCCCGTCGAGCCGTGGTCCGTCGAGCCGTGGTCCATCGAGACGGCGCTCACGCCGCACCACCTCCGATCAACGACAGGAACGCGTCCTCGAGCCGCCGCTGCGGCCCCGCACTCTCCACCGGCACGCCCATCCGCACCAGTTCCGCCAGCAGTTCACTCGCCGCGAGGCCGTCGAGCCGCACCAGCAGCCCGCCCTCGACGGCCTCCGCCGAGCCGACCCCGGCCAGCGCGCCCACCTTCTCGGCGGCCGTCTCCGGGTCGCCGGAGGTGGCCACCCCGATGATCAGCAGTTCCCCGGCCCCGACGATCTCGCTCACGGGCCCGGCCGTCACCAGCCGCCCGCGGTCCATGACCACCAGGTCCGTACAGCTCTGCTCGACCTCGGCCAGCAGGTGGCTGGAGACGATGACGGTCCGCCCGGCGGCCGCGTACCGGATCATCACCTCGCGCATCTCCCGGATCTGCGGCGGGTCGAGCCCGTTGGTCGGCTCGTCGAGGATCAGCAGGTCCGGCATCCCGAGCATCGCCTGCGCGATGGCGAGCCGCTGCCGCATGCCCTGCGAGTAGGTGCGCACCGCGCGGTCCAGCGCCTCGCCGAGCCCGGCGATCGCCAGCGCCTCCTCGTAGTGCGCGTCGGCCTCGGGCCGGCCGGTCGCCTGCCAGTACAGCCGCAGGTTGGCCCGCCCACTGAGGTGCGGCAGGAAGCCCGCGCCCTCGACGAACGCGCCGACGCGCGACAGCACCGGCGCCCCGGCCTTCACCAGGTGCCCGAAGATCCGGATCTCCCCGGCGTCCGGCCGGATGAGGCCCATCAGCATCCGCAGGGTGGTGGTCTTGCCGGCGCCGTTGGGCCCGAGCAGCCCGAGCACCTGCCCCTGCTCCACCCGGAAGCCCAACTTCCGGACGGCGTACCGGTCCTGGGAGCCCTTGTAGCGCTTGCTCAGTCCGGTGATCTGCAGCGGCACCCCGGCCAGCTCCGGGTCGAAGTCGGTCCCGCGCGCCGCCCGCCGGCGCCGCAGCCCGGGCACCAGCACCAGCGCGGCCGCCACCAGCGCCGCCCCGATCGGCAGCAGCCAGGTCCGCGCGGGCAGCGGCGCCGCCTCGGTGACCAGCTCCTCCACGGTCGGCGCGCTCAGCGCCCCGGCCGGCGCGACCTTGTAGACGGCCGGCTCCACCGGCGAGGCGTACGCCAGGTCGGTGGCGGCCAGGACGAGGCGCACCCGGTGCCCGGCGGGGAAGGTGTGGTCCACGGTGGGCAGCGCCACCGTCACCGTCCGCCCGGCGTCCGCGCCGGTCACCCGCAGCGGGGCGGCCAGTTGCTGCGGCAGCACCGACTTCCCGTCCGGGCCGACGTCGTACAGCTTCGCGAACAGCACCGCGTCCGCCCGGTCCGCCGACACCTTCACCGGTACGGTCGGCTGCCCGGTCAGGTGCAGCGCCTTGTCCAGCGGCGCGGAGTCGAAGGCGGCGTTCTGCCCGGGGAAGTCCAGGGACAGCCCGGCGCCCAGCGAGGCGGCCTGGCTGAGCGCGCCGATCCCGGGCAGCGTCGAGATGCCGGGCGGGGCCCCGCCGGGCGGGTTGGCGACGGTCTGCTCGCCGCCGGTCAGCTCGACCGTGCGGCTGCCCGTCCCGCCGAGCCCCGGGTAGCGGTTGGTGGAGGCGCCGCGCAGCACGGCCTGGAAGCCCGTCGAGTCGACCCCGCCGGTGCGGGTCACCCGGAACGCCGGGCCGGTGTCCGTCCCCTCGCCGCCCATCAGGCCGCCATTTTTCAAGAAGTGGTCGAACCAGGCCGTCACCCGGTCGTCCACCCGCGCGCTGGTGTCCGTCCCGCCGTCGTGCCCGCCCGCGAACCAGTCCACCGCGACGGGCGCCCCGTTGGCCGCCACCGCCTTGGCGATGCGGTCCCCCTGGTCGAGCGGGAACAGCGAGTCCTGCTGCCCCTGCACCACCAGCGTGGGCACCTTGAGCCGCCCGGCCACCGAGGACGGGCTGGAGCGCTCCAGCAGCGCCACGGCCTCCGGATCGGCGTGCCCGGCGGTGGCGACCCGGTCGTACATCGCGCACAGCGACTCCAGGAACCGCCCGCAGCCGACGTCTCCGGCCGCCCCGGCCTCCGCCGGCTTCGCCCCGCCACCGCGCGGCGAGCCGCCCGAGGGCCCGAGGTCCCCCGCGGAGCCGGTGGTGAAGAAGATCCCGGCCCACAGCTTCTTGAACACGCCGTCGGCCGCGCCCGAGCCCTGCACGTTCTGCGGGAACAGCGCGTCGGCCAGGTTCCACCAGGTGATCTGGCTGGACACCGCGTCGATCCGGTCGTCGTACGCGGAGGCGAGCAGCGCGATCGCCCCACCGTACGAGGCGCCGGTGATGCCCACCCGCGGGTCCCCGGCGCCGTCGAGCTGCACCTCGGGCCGCTGGGCCAGCCAGTCGACCAGGTGCTTGACGTCCTCGACCTCGCGGTCCGGCGCGTTCAGCCCGATCTTCCCGCCCGAGCGCCCGAAGCCCCGCGCCGACCAGGTCAGCACCGCGTACCCCTGCCGGGCCAGCTGCTGGGCGCGCTCGCGCTCACCCTCCTTGGACCCGCCGAACCCGTGCGCCAGCAGCACGGCGGGCCGCCGGCCGTCGCCCGTGGTGAAGAACGAGGTGTCCAGCTGGACCTGCTGGGAGCTGCCGGGCGTCTCCGGCATGCTGAGGAAACGGTCCTCCTCCCGGACGGCCTGCTGACCGCCCGAGGCGACCGTCGCCGTGCCGACCCCGGCCACCGCCACCAGGGCCACGACCCCTGCCAGCACCCTGCGTCTGACGGACGTACCCCGGCCGCGCAAGCGACGCCACGCCCCACCGAACTCCATGACCGTTGATCGTATCGGCCACCACGGTAGGCACCCGATAAGGCCCCGAAGCCCGTCCACGGACTCCCCCGGGCGGAAGTCCGGGAACGGGCCCCGGGCCGATGTCCGCTTCACCCCGTAACGCCCGGGTATCGTACGGCTCACGCCCACCCCGAGAAGGTCCCGTGCTCCGGTCGCTGCTCACCCTGCTCGCCACCGTCGCCGCCACCCTGGCGATCGGCTGGATCGTCGACCAGGCCCTCCAGCGCCTGGCCGCCGGCCACCCCGAGGCCCCGGTCTGGGCGCAGCTGCGCCGCTGCCGCATCCCGCTCCAGCTCACCGTCGTGACGGCCCTGCTGCTCGCCACCCACCCGCTCCGGCGGATCCTCCACCTCGCCGAGGAGGAGGGCGCCCGCCACCTCCTCCTGCTGCTCCTGCTCGCCTCCCTCGGCTGGCTCACCGTCCGCGTGGTGGCCGCCGTCCTGGAGGCCCTGCTCAGCCGCTACGAGAGCGTCGCCGCCGACCCCGCGCGCGTCCAGCGGGTACGGACGCAGATCGGCATGCTGCGCCGGGTGGTCAGCGCGGTGATCGTCGTGGTCACCCTCGCCGTGATGCTGCTGACCTTCTCCGCCATGCGCACCGTCGGCGCCAGCCTGCTCGCCTCCGCCGGCATCATCGGCATCGTCGCGGGCATCGCCGCCCAGAGCACCCTGGGCAACTTCTTCGCGGGCCTGCAGATCGCCTTCGGCGACACCGTCCGCATCGACGACACGGTGGTGGTGGAGGGCCAGCAGGGCACCGTCGAGGAGATCACCCTCTCCTACCTGGTGGTCAGGCTCTGGGACTCCCGCCGGCTGATCGTCCCGGTCTCCTACTTCGTCAGCAAGCCCTTCGAGAACTGGACCCGCCGCGACCCGGGCCTTCTCGCCTCCGTCCTGCTGCACCTCGACCACACCACCCCGGTGGACGAGCTGCGCGCCGCCCTCCACGCCCGCCTGGAGGAGCACCCGCTCTGGGACGGCGCCGACTGGGCCCTCAACGTCACCGACACCACCCCCAGCACGATCGTCGTCCGCGCCACGATGACCACCCGCAACCCCGACGACGCCGCCCAGCTCCGCTTCGACGTCCGCGAGCACCTGGTCGCCCACCTGCGCGACCACCACCCCGGCGCGCTCCCGCGCCTGCGCACCGGCGACGGCTGAAACAGAAGGTCCCCGCACCCCTGAGGGGTGCGGGGACCTCTCGACGCAGCGCGGTACCCGCTACAGCGTCCTCGTCATCATCCGGTGCGGGATCCCCACCGAGTCGTACACCGGCCCCTCGGCCACGTACCCGAGCCGCTCGTAGAACCCGAGCGCCCGCACCTGCGCGTGCAGCTCGACCTCCAGGGCCTCCCGCTCACGCGCCTCGGCCTCGACCGCCCGCACCAGCCGGGCCCCGAGCCCCGTCCCCCGGGCCGCCTCGACGACCGCGAGCCGCCCGAGCAGCACCCGCCCGGCGACGCCCCCGGTCTCCTTGCGCGCCTGCTCCCCGAAGATCAGCCGCGCCGTCCCCAGCGCGGAACCGTCCTCGGCGAGGGCCAGCAGGTGCACCGAGGTGGCGTCGTACTCGTCCCACTCCAGTTCCTCCGGCACGTGCTGCTCGACGACGAACACCGCCCGCCGGACCTCCCACACCAGCGCGAGGTCGGCCTCCCCCGAGGCCGTCCGGATGGAGACGGTCATCTCAGCTCTCCGCCGCGATGATGTCCAGCGCCTTCTGCAGGTCCGCCGAGTAGTCGCTGCTGAACTCGACCCACTGCCCGTCCGCCGGGTGCTCGAACCCGAGCGAGACCGCGTGCAGCCACTGCCGGGTCAGCCCGAGCCGCTTGGCGAGCGTCGGGTCGGCCCCGTACGTGAGGTCGCCGACGCAGGGGTGGCGCAGCGCGGACATGTGGACGCGGATCTGGTGGGTGCGCCCGGTCTCCAGCTTGATGGCGAGCAGCGAGGCCGCCCGGTACGCCTCGATGAGGTCGTAGTGGGTGACGGAGGGCTTGCCCTCCTTGGTGACGGCCCACTTCCAGTCCGAGCTGGGGTGCCGCCCGATCGGCGCGTCCACGGTCCCGCTCATCGGGTCCGGGTGGCCCTGGACGAGCGTGTGGTAGCGCTTGTCGGTGATCCGGTCGTGGAACTGCCGCTTGAGGTCGGTGTAGGCGCGCTCGGACTTGGCGACGACCATCAGCCCGGAGGTGCCGACGTCGAGCCGGTGCACGATGCCCTGGCGCTCGGCGGCGCCCGAGGTGGAGATCCGGTAGCCGGCGGCGGCGAGCCCGCCGATCACGGTGGGGCCGGTCCAGCCGGGGCTGGGGTGCGCGGCGACGCCGACCGGCTTGTCGACGAGCACGATGTCCTCGTCGTCGTGGACGATCCGCATGCCCTCGACCGCCTCGGCGACGATCCGCACGGGGGCGGCGGGGGCGGGGATCTCGACCTCCAGCCAGGAGCCGGCGGTCACCCGGTCCGACTTTCCGGCCACCGCGCCGTCGAGCGTCACCTTGCCCTCGGCGGCCAGTTCGGCGGCCTTGGTCCGGGAGAAGCCGAACATCCGGGCGAGGGCGGCGTCGAGGCGCTCGCCCTCCAGGCCGTCGGGAACGGGGAGGCTGCGGATCTGCGCTGCGGTACTCACCCGTACGAGTATGCCGGAAGCGGCGGCCCGCCCCTCCCCCGAAGGGCGTGCGACCGGCCCTACTCGTCCTTCTTCCCGGCCTTCTCGGCCGGCTGGTGGACGCTGCCGTCCGGGTTGCTGCCCCGGAAGGAGAGCAGCACGACGAGGATGCCGCCGCAGACGATGGCCGAGTCCGCGAGGTTGAACACCGCGAAGTGCTGGACGGAGATGAAGTCCACCACGTGCCCGCGGAAGACGCCGGGCGACCGGAACAGCCGGTCGGTGAGGTTGCCGAGCGCCCCGCCGAGCAGCAGCCCGAGCGCGATCGCCCAGGGCAGGCTGTACAGCCGGCGGGCGATCCGCCAGATCACCACGATGACGGCCGAGGCGATCATCGTGAAGACGACGGTCAGCGCCTGGCCCATGCCGAACGCGGCGCCGGAGTTGCGGATCACCTGGAAGGTGACGATGTCGCCGATCACCTTGATCGCCGCGTGGTTCTCCAGCCTGGCGACGACCAGCAGCTTGCTGCCGAGGTCGATCAGGAAGGCGAGCACCGCCACGACCAGCAGCACGCCGACCCGGCGCGGCCCCTTGCCCTTGCCCGCCGCCGTGGCCCCGCCCTCCGGAGCCGCCTCCACGGACGTCGCCTCCACGGATGCCGGCTCGACCGGCCCGACCGGCTCGACGGGCTCGACGGGTTCGGTCACGGCCGCCTCCACGTCATCGGCCTGGTTCGGGACGGCGTCGTCCCGGGTCTGGGGGGAACCTTGCGTACTGATGATCCGCTCCGCTGCCGATGAAATGGTCCGCTGAGGACCTGGGCGCGTCCGCGAACGCGCCGACCGACGTTACGGGGTCGAGCGTACGGCAAGCCCGACCCCCCACGTCGCCCCGGTGGCCGGGTTCAGCGGCGTTCCTGCTTGGCCTTGCACTGCACACAGAGCGTCGCCCGGGGGAACGCCTGCAGCCGGGCCTTGCCGACCGCCTGCCCGCAGGACTCGCAGACCCCGAAGCCGACGCCCTCCAGCCGCCCCAGCGCCCGCTCGGTCTGGGCGAGGCTGTCGCGGGCGTTGTTGGCCAGCGCCAGCTCGCTCTCGCGCGAGATGTTCTTCGTCCCGGCGTCCACCTGGTCGTCGCCGGCTCCGTCGTTGGAGTCGCGCATCAGGCCCGCGATGGCGGCGTCGGCGGCGTCGATCTCGCCGCGCAGCCGCTCGAGGTCGCTGATCAGCTCGTCGTGCAGCTCGTGGACCTCCTCGGCGGTCCACGGCTCCTCGCCGGGCCGCACGGGCAGCGTGGCCGGGTCCACCGACTCGGCGCCCCGCGCCACGGTGTCGGTGCCGGTCTTCGGTGCTGTTGTGGTCACAATCCCCTCCCCTGGATCGACCGCCAAGGCTTTGCGTGCCCGCTTGGTGGCGGTGCCCGCGCCGGTTGCCTTCTCAGCCATGGCTTCGACCCCATCTACGAACGAATCGAGCCGCCGGTTCCCGGCGGCCTCCAGTGCCGGAACGATAATCCTGATCAAAACCGGTCACAACATGACATACCGGCGCCTCACAGTGATCCCACCCAGGCAGCCGCCCCAATCGCCACGCCCCTCGCGCTGACAGACTTCTGCCCAGATCACCCCCGCCTAACCGCCCCCCGAACCCGCCCGCCGCGCACCCCCGCACCACCCCCGGCCCGCGTGGCGGAATCGACTTGCGGCAGGCCGATACACTTGTGCCTGCAAGGCGCAGATGGGACGAGTACCGACGTACGCAGCCACCAGCGACCCGGGGACGGTGTGAGCCCGGGGGTGTGCACGGCGGGAAGATCACCCCGGAGCCGCCGGAAGAACGGCCACCGCGAGGCGGCCCACTAGACCCGGCAGCAACCCAAACAAGAGGGCCGCACCGCACCACCGCGGCCAAGGAGGGTGGTACCGCGGGTCGGCGAAGGCCGTCTCGTCCCTCCGGAGGATCCAGTCCCAGCATCCGCCGGAGGTAGACGCCCGCGATGAGCAGCTCCTACAACCCCGTTCCCGCGCAGGTGGATCTGCCTGCCCTGGAGCACCAGATCCTGTCGTTCTGGCAGGACAACAAGATCTTCCAGCGCAGCCTGGAGCAGTCCGAGGGCCGCCCCGAGTGGGTGTTCTACGAGGGCCCGCCGACCGCCAACGGCATGCCCGGCGCGCACCACATCGAGGCCCGCGTCTTCAAGGACGTCTTCCCCCGCTACCGGACGATGAAGGGCTACCACGTCGCCCGCAAGGCCGGCTGGGACTGCCACGGCCTCCCGGTCGAGCTGGCCGTCGAGAAGGAGCTGGGCTTCTCCGGGAAGCAGGACATCGAGGCGTACGGCATCGCCGAGTTCAACGCCAGGTGCCGCGACTCGGTGACCCGCCACACCGACGCCTTCGCCGAGCTCACCACCCGGATGGGCTACTGGGTCGACCTCGACGAGGCGTACCGGACGATGGACCCGTCCTACGTCCAGTCCGTCTGGTGGTCGCTCCGGCAGATCTTCGACAAGGGCCTGCTGGTCCAGGACCACCGCGTCGCCCCCTGGTGCCCCCGCTGCGGCACGGGCCTGTCCGACCACGAGCTGGCCCAGGGCTACGAGACCGTCGTCGACCCCTCGGTCTACGTCCGCTTCCCGCTCACCGGCGGCCCGCTGGCCGGCCGGGCGTCCCTGCTCGCCTGGACCACCACCCCCTGGACCCTGGTCTCCAACACGGCCCTCGCCGTACACCCCGAGGTCACCTACGTGGTGGCCACCGACGGCGACGAGAAGCTGGTCGTCGCCGAGCCGCTGCTCGCCAAGGCCCTCGGCGAGGGCTGGGAGCCCACCGGCGAGTCCTTCACCGGCGCCGAGATGGAGCACTGGAACTACCAGCGCCCCTTCGAGCTGGTCGCGATCGAGAACGCGCACTTCGTCCTCAACGCCGACTACGTCACCACCGAGGACGGCACCGGCATCGTCCACCAGTCCCCGGCCTTCGGCGCGGACGACCTCGCGGTCTGCCGCCGCTACGGCCTGCCGGTGGTCAACCCCGTCCTGCCGGACGGCACCTTCGCCCCCGAGGTCCCCCTGGTCGGCGGCCAGTTCTTCAAGAAGGCCGACGAGGACCTGGTCAAGGACCTCAAGGAGCGGGGCCTGCTCTTCCGCCACGTCCCGTACGAGCACAGCTACCCGCACTGCTGGCGCTGCCACACCGCGCTGCTCTACTACGCGCAGCCGTCCTGGTACATCCGGACCACCGCCGTCAAGGACGCGCTGATCCGCGAGAACGAGGCCACCAACTGGTTCCCCGAGACGGTCAAGCACGGCCGCTTCGGCGACTGGCTGAACAACAACGTCGACTGGGCGCTCAGCCGCAACCGCTACTGGGGCACCCCGCTGCCGATCTGGCGCTGCGAGGAGAACCACCTCACCTGCGTCGCCTCCCTCGCCGAGCTCAGCGAGCTCACCGGGACCGACCAGAGCGGCCTCGACCCGCACCGCCCGTTCATCGACGCGGTCACCTTCGACTGCCGCGAGTGCGGCGGCACCGCCACCCGCGTGCCCGAGGTCATCGACGCCTGGTACGACTCGGGCTCCATGCCCTTCGCCCAGTACGGCTACCCGTACCAGAACAAGGAGCTGTTCGAGAAGCGCTACCCGGCGCAGTTCATCTCCGAGGCGATCGACCAGACCCGCGGCTGGTTCTACACACTGATGGCCGTCGGCACCCTGGTGTTCGACAGGAACAGCTACGAGAACGTCGTCTGCCTGGGCCACATCCTGGCCGAGGACGGCCGCAAGATGTCCAAGCACCTGGGCAACATCCTGCAGCCCATCCCGCTGATGGACCAGCACGGCGCCGACGCCGTCCGCTGGTTCATGGCGGCCGGCGGCTCGCCCTGGTCGGCCCGCCGCGTCGGCCACGGCACCATCCAGGAGGTGGTCCGCAAGACCCTCCTCACCTACTGGAACACCGTCGCCTTCCAGGCCCTGTACGCCCGCACCTCGAACTGGGCGCCCTCCGCGAGCGACCCGGCCCCGGCCGACCGCCCGCAGCTGGACCGCTGGGTGCTCTCCGAGCTGAACACCCTGGTCCGCGAGGTCGACGCGGCCTACGAGGCGTACGACACCCAGCGCGCCGGCAAGCTGCTCTCCGGCTTCGTCGACGACCTCTCCAACTGGTACGTCCGCCGCGGCCGCCGCCGCTTCTGGCAGGGCGACGCGGCCGCGCTCGCCACCCTGCACGAGGCGCTGGAGACGGTCACCCGCCTGATGGCCCCGCTGACCCCGTTCATCACCGAGCGGGTCTGGCAGGACCTGGTCGTCCCGGTCGTCCCCGACGCCCCGGCCTCGGTGCACCTGTCGACCTGGCCGGTGGCCGACGAGACCCTGATCGACGCCGAGCTCTCCAAGCACATGGCGCTGGTGCGCCGCCTGGTCGAGCTGGGCCGGGCCACCCGCGCCGAGTCCGGCGTGAAGACCCGCCAGCCGCTCTCCCGCGCGCTGGTCGCCGCCCAGGGCTGGGAGGAGCTGCCCGCCGACCTGCGCGCGCAGATCGCCGAGGAGCTCAACGTCTCCACCCTGGAGTCCCTCTCCGAGGTCGGCGGCTCGCTGGTCGACACCAGCGCCAAGGCCAACTTCCGCGCGCTGGGCAAGCGCTTCGGCAAGGGCGTCCAGGACGTCGCCAAGGCGGTCGCCGCCACCGACGCCGCCCGCCTGGCCGCGGAGCTGCGCGCCGGCGGCGAGACCTCGGTCGAGCTGAACGGCGAGACGGTCACCCTCTCCCCCGACGAGGTGATCATCACCGAGACCCCGCGCGAGGGCTGGGCCGTCGCCAACGAGTCCGGCGCCACCGTCGCCCTCGACCTGGCCATCACCCCGGAGCTCAAGCGCCTCGGCATCGCCCGCGACGCCATCCGCCAGATCCAGGAGGCCCGCAAGAACTCCGGCCTCGACGTCGCCGACCGCATCGTCCTCCGGTGGCGCGCCACCGAGGAGGACACCGCCGAGGCCATCGCCGAGCACGGCGCCCTCGTCGCCGACGAGGTGCTCGCCACCGACTTCGCCGCCGGTGCGGCCGACTGGACCTCCGAGACCTTCACCGACGAGTCCCTCGGCCTCGCCTTCCAGCTCCGCAAGGCGTAGCAAGGCACAGCGAGGCGTAGCGAGGCACAACAAGGCACAGCCCGCCGAAGCCGCCGTCGTCCCCCGGGATGACGGCGGCTTCGCCGTATCCCCGCCCCCGACGCACAGGACTCACCGGACGGCGCAGGACGCACAGAAGAGCGCCCCCTCCCCGACCCGTGGGTCGGAAAGGGGGCGCTCCCAAAGAGCCCGGCTACAACCTCAGTTGTCGCCGTCCTCGTCGATCAGGAAGCCGCGCATCGGCGCCGGAGCCTGCTGCATCGGCTGCGGCGGCTGGGGCCGGACGGCCGCCATCGGCTGCGTCATCCCGGCCGGCTGCATCTGCGGAGCACCACTGCCACCGGCAGCCTGCCCGCCGAAGCTCGGCGACTGAGCACCTCCACCGAAGGCGCTCTGCCCGCCGAAGGAGGGCGAGCCGCCGCCGAAGGACTGCTGGTTCCCGCCGAACGACGGAGCGGAGCTCATCGCGCTGGCACCGGCCGGCGCCATCGACGAGGCCGCCGGCGGCAGCGAGGCGGTGGCGGGGATCCGCGGCGGAGCGAGCGAGTCGTCGGCCTGCGACTCCAGCTGGCGCAGCTGGGTCTCCAGGTACGACTTCAGACGCGTGCGGTACTCACGCTCGAACGCCCGCAGGTCCTCGACCTTGCGCTCCAGCGTGGCCCGGGCCGACTCCAGCGACCCCATCGCGACGCGGTGCTTCTCCTGCGCGTCCCGCTCCAGGGCGTCGGCCTTGGCACGGGCGTCGCGCTCCAGGCCCTCGGCCCGGCTGCGCGCCTCGCCGACGATCTTGTTGGCCTCGGAGCGGGCCTCGGAGATCGCCTGGTCGGCGGTCTGCTGCGCGAGGGCGAGGACGCGGGCGGCGCTGTCGCCACCGGGGCCCTGCTGCTGCATCGGAGCCTGGCCACCGAGGGGGCCGCCCATCTGCGGCGGGCCGCCCATGGGGCCGCCCATCGGCTGCATCTGCTGCTGGCCCATGCCCTGGCCCATCGGGTTGCCCATCTGCTGCGGGCCACCGGGACCGCCCATGGGCTGGAGCATCTGACCGCCCATCGGCTGGACCAGCTGCTGCTGGCCGCCCATGGTCTGGCCCATCTGCTGCTGGCCACCGGGGCCTGCGGGGAGCTGCGGCGCGCCGGAGGGCAGGCCCAGCGGCTGCTGGCCGCCCATCTGCTGCTGGCCACCCATGGTCTGGCCGCCCATCGGCTGGCCCATCTGCTGCTGCGGACCGCCGGGGCCCATCTGCTGCGGGCCACCCGGACCCATCTGCTGCGGTCCACCCGGGCCCTGCTGGCCGGGGACCGGCGGGCCGGATATGGCGGCCGGCACGGGGGCGCCGGGACGCGAGTCCTGCGGCGGCTCCTTGCGCATGTTGGCCTGGTTCTGCGCGGCGGCGCGAGTCGCGGCCGCGAGCTTGGCCCGCAGGTCCTCGTTCTCCCGGAGGAGGCGGGTCAGCTCCGCCTCGACCTCGTCGAGGAAGGCATCGACCTCGTCCTCGTCATAGCCTTCACGCAGGCGGACGGTCGTGAACTGCTTGTTCCGAACGTCCTCGGGGGTCAATGGCATCTCTTCACCTCAACGTGATCGTCGGCACACCGGCATCCTGTCGCATCGCTCACCTACGACTAGGGGTGCACAAGCGAGATCAGGACATACACAATGATCATCAGTACGAAGAAGGACAGGTCGAGCGCCACGCCCCCGAAACGCAACGGCGGGATGAACCGCCGCAGAAGCTTGAGCGGAGGATCGGTGAGAGTGTACGTGGCCTCCAGCACCAGGACCATGGCCCTGCCGGGGCGCCACGAACGCGCGAACTGGAAGACCCAGTCCATCACCAGCCTCACGAGCAGGAACACCAGGAAGACGACAAGGGCGTAGTAGAGCACCGCCCACACGATGTTCATCGCGCTTCCCTCTCCCCGGCGTTGGCCCTAGGGCCGCCGCTCGTCACCTGTCGTTGACCCACTGTTGATCAGATCCACACGTACAGTCGTGGCCGGGTCAGCTCTGGTTGAAGAACCCACCCTCGGCGATCCGAGCCTTGTCCTCCGCCGTGACATCGACGTTAGCAGGCGACAGCAGGAACACCTTCTGTGTCACGCGCTCGATACTGCCGTGCAGACCGAAGACCAGTCCAGCCGCGAAGTCTACGAGCCGCTTCGCATCGGTGTCGTCCATCTCGGTCAAATTCATGATCACCGGGGTCCCGCCACGGAACTGTTCCCCGATGGTGCGGGCCTCGTTGTAGGTCCGAGGGTGCAGCGTGGTGATGCGGTAGGGCTCTCGTTCGTTCACTACCTTGGGCATGATCACCGGGGCGCTCTTCTCCAGGTTGTGGCGGCGTTCGGGTGTGATGGACGACACTGGGGCCATCCTCGGAGTCTCCTGCCGGATCGGCACCGCGGCCGGCACCGGCTGCGGGGTGATCGAGGAGACCGGGGCGGGCGCGGCGGCGGGCCGCGGGATGTCCTCGGTGCGCTGTCCCGTGCGGATCGGCTCGGGGTCCGCGTCGTAGTCGTCGTCGGGGTCGTACCCCTGGCCGTCGTACGTCTCGTCCTCCACGAGGCCGAGGTAGACCGCCATCTTGCGCATCGCGCCGGCCATGCTCCTGTCTCCTCCGCTTGTGGTGGACCGCCGGGCCACGGCCCTGACCAGCGGATTCCGCGGTCCCCCCACGACGGCGCGTCAGGCCGACGGCCTGTCAGGGTTCGTGGAGTGGGGGCCGCGGAGCTGCGATCCACGGTTCGCTAGCCGCCCCGAGGAGCTGCTAGATTCTGTCCTATTTTGTCCTGCAGTCTGATCTACTACCCGGTGACGTTACCTGAGGGGTGACCTCACTCCGAGTACCGCCGTACCGACGCGTACATGTGTCGCACCGGCGGCAATCGCCTGCTCAAGATCCCCGCTCATCCCTGCGGAAACCATGGTGGCAGCCGGATGGGTCGTCCGTACGCCGGTTGCGATTTCCACCAGTCGATCGAAGGCGCGGGCCGGGTCCCCGGCCAGCGGACCGGCGAGCGGAGCGACGGTCATCACACCGTCAAGTCGCAGCCCGGGCGCGTCGGCGATCGCGTCGGCCAGTTCGGCCACGTCCTCCGGCGCGACCCCGGCCCGGTGCTCGCCCTCCCCGTGCTCCTTGTCGAGGGCGACCTGCACCAGGCACCCCAGCTCGGGGCGCTCCGCCTTCAGCACGGCGGCCGAGAGCGACTCGACCAGCCGCAGCCGGTCCACCGAGTGCACACGGTTCGCGTACCGGACGACCGAGCGGACCTTGTTGGTCTGCAGCTGCCCGACGAAGTGCCAGTCAAGAGGAAGGTTTCTGCACTGCTCCGCCTTGGGTGCGGCGTCCTGGTCCCGGTTCTCCGCGACGTCCCTCACCCCCAGCCCGGCCAGCAGGGCGCTGTCCTCGGCGGGGTAGGTCTTGGTGACGACGACCAGGGTCACGTCCTCGCGGGGGCGCCCTGCGGCGGCACAGGCGTCCGCGATCCGGCGCTCGACCACCTCGAGGTTGGTGCCCAGCTCCTCGTAGCGGGCCCGCTGGCCCTCCGTCAGCGCTCCGAGCCACCTTTGATCAGGAAAGCTGCCGGGGCTGCCCGGGAACGGTCCGTAGATGTCGTTCGTCATCAGTGATCAGAGCCCAACCAGACGTAGCTCGCGAGCCGGCCCGTGCGCCGCTCGCGCCGGTAGGAGTAGTGGTCGGTCGATTCCAGCGTGCAGACCGGTGAGCGCACCAGCGAGGTGACGCCCGCCTCGGCCAGCTGCGCCGCGACGCCCTCCGCCACGTCCAGCGCCGGGGTCCCCCAGGAGGTCTCGGCGAAGGCCGTCGGCACCACGGCCGCGACCTCGGCGCGCAGCCCGGCCGGCACCTCGTAGCAGCGGCCGCAGACCGCGGGGCCGGTGGCGGCGGTGATCCGCGCCGGCTCGGCCCCGAGTTCGACCATCGCCCGTACGGTCGCGGGCACCACCCCGGCCGCCAGCCCGGGCCGGCCCGCGTGGGCCGCGCCCACCACGCCCGCCACCGGGTCGGCCAGCAGCACGGGGGTGCAGTCGGCGGTCAGCACCGCCAGCGCGAGCGGCCGGTCGGTGACCACCCCGTCCACGGTCGGCGCCTGCCCGTCCGCCTGGCGCCGCGTCACCACGGACACCTCGGCCCCGTGCACCTGGTTCATCCAGACCACGTCGGCCGGTTCGATCCCCAGTTCCCGGGCGGCCAGCACCCGATTCTCCCGGACGGCCTCCGGATCGTCCCCCACCGCACCGCCGAGGTTGAGCTCCCCGTACGGCGAAGTGCTCACCCCGCCCCACCGGTCGGTGAAGGCGAAGTGAGCACCCGCGCGGATCGAGTGATCGATCACTTAAGGAAATCCGGTACGTCGAGCTCCTCCGCCGGGCTCTCCACGTACGGCTGCCGGGCCGGCTGGACCTGCGGCGGCACCGGGGCGGCCGTCGTGGTGGCCGGGGTCTCGGCGGAACGGGCCGACGCCGGGGTCTCGCTCTCCGAGCGGGAGGTCACCGAGCCGATGCCGCCGTAGGACGGGCGGGAGGCCGGGCGCTCCGGGGCGGCCGCGGGGGTGGACGGCGTGGAGGCGGTGGCCTTGACCACCGGGTCGCGGACGATCGCCGGCGGCTGCCCGCCGTCGAAGCCGGCCGCGATGACGGTGACGCGCACCTCGTCGCCGAGCGCATCGTCGATGACGGCGCCGAAGATGATGTTCGCCTCGGGGTGCGCGGCCTCGCTGACCAGCTGGGCCGACTCGTTGATCTCGAACAGGCCGAGGTCGGAGCCGCCCGAGATGGACAGCAGCACGCCGCGGGCGCCGTCGATCGAGGCTTCCAGCAGCGGGGAGGAGATCGCCATCACGGCGGCGGCCTTGGCGCGGTCCTCGCCGCGGGCCGAGCCGATGCCCATGAGCGCCGAACCGGCGTCCGACATGACGGACTTGACGTCGGCGAAGTCGAGGTTGATCAGACCCGGGGTGGTGATCAGGTCGGTGATGCCCTGGACACCGGAGAGCAGGACCTGGTCCGCCGAGCGGAACGCGTCGAGCACGCTGACCTGGCGGTCCGAGATGGACAGCAGCCGGTCGTTGGGGATCACGATGAGGGTGTCGACCTCCTCGCGCAGCGAGGCGATGCCGTCCTCGGCCTGGTTGGCGCGGCGGCGGCCCTCGAAGGTGAACGGGCGGGTGACCACACCGATCGTCAGGGCGCCCAGGGAGCGCGCGATGTTGGCGACGACGGGCGCGCCGCCCGTGCCCGTGCCACCGCCCTCGCCGGCCGTCACGAAGACCATGTCGGCCCCCTTGAGGACCTCCTCGATCTCCTCGCGGTGGTCCTCGGCGGCCTTGCGGCCGACCTCGGGGTTGGCTCCGGCGCCGAGGCCCCGGGTGAGTTCACGGCCCACATCGAGCTTGACGTCGGCGTCGCTCATCAGGAGGGCCTGCGCATCGGTGTTGATCGCGATGAACTCGACGCCCTTGAGACCGACCTCGATCATCCGGTTGATGGCGTTGACACCACCGCCGCCGATTCCGACGACCTTGATGACTGCGAGGTAGTTCTGCGGTGCTGCCACGTCGAAGGCCCTCTCGCCTCGAATTTCCGGGTCGGCTCGACCCAGTGGGGGGACGTACCGACGGATGTCGATGGGTAGGGAGCGCGGTTTCTGACTGAATGTCCGAAATGCCGACCACCGACCCCAACCCTAAACTTGACCTTTAGGGTTAGTGCTGCGCCACCGTCACATCACCAGGGGACACAGTCTGGTGACACAGGACACTAGGTGGCTCCGGGCACGTGTTTCAACGAACACGCCGAGCTTCCCTTTTTCTTTTGAGCCTATGTGATCATCGGCCGGCTTACGAAACCGGGGTGACCACCAAGGGTCGGGCCGACACTTCGAGGCGTCAACCCCTCCCTCAGCCACAGAACCTACCGGATCAGCCGGACACCGCCGGCGCCTCCGGCGCACTCACGTCGTAGTTCGTGCCCTTCTGGTTCATCAGTGCGACCAGCAGCCGGGCCTTGCGGTCGATCTGGTCCGGGCTCCCCCAGCGCACCGTCGCACCGCCGCTGAGCTGCAGTTCGATGTCGTCGTAGGAGTGCACGAGCACCGATCCGGCCCGCTTGGCGAGGTCCGGCGGAAGTCCGGCGGCCACCGCCACCGCCCCGCGCACCAGCTGCGGACGGGAGATCACCGACTCCACGTCCAGGGCCGGCTGACTGAGCCGCAGCTCCACCACCGGCACTCCTGCCGGTGGGGCCGCCTCGGTGGCGAAGCTCACTCCCGAAGCGTCCACCTGGGTGAATCTGCCGTCCTCCCCCTTGACGGCGGCCGCCGCCGTGCGCTGGACGACCTTGACACGCAGGGTGTGCGGCCAGCCCCGCCACACCTCGGCCTTCGCCACCCGGGGGATCGCCTCCACCCGGCGCCGGGCCTCGTCCAGGTCGACCCGGGCCAGCGGGCCGTCGGCCAGCGCGCCGATCGACCCCCGCACCTGGTCCGGGGTCAGGTTGTCGTCCGGCGCGCCCTGGACGGCGACGCTGCGCACGTCCAGCACCGAGGAGTAGAACACCAGCCAGGCCAGCACACCGACCACCGCGGCGCCGAACACGCTCAGCACCACGACGCCCCGCCGGGAGAGCCGGAGGCGAGGGGCGTTCTCCTCGTCCTCCAGCTCCTCCTCGAGGGGGTCGGCGAGCCGACCGTCAGCCACGGCGGCGGCCGCCGCGGTGGGCCTGGATGGCCTCGTAGACCATGCCGACCAGCAGGTCGTCGGCGTCCCGGCGGCCGAACTCGGCGGCCGCCCGGCTCATGTCCCAGAGCCGCTGAGGGTCGGTGAGCACCGGCAGCACGTTCTGGAGCACCCAGTCCGTGGTCAGCTCGGCGTCGTCCACCAGCAGGCCCCCGCCGGCCTTGACCATCGGCTGGGCGTTCAGCCGCTGCTCGCCGTTGCCGATCGGCAGCGGCACGAAGGCGGCGGGCAGGCCCACGGCGGCCAGCTCGGCCACGGTCATGGCGCCGGCCCGGCAGAGCATCAGGTCGGCGGCCGCGTAGGCGAGGTCCATCCGGTCGATGTACGGCACCGGGCGGTACGGCGGCATCCCGGGGACGTCCGCGACCTGCGGCAGCTCGTTCTTCGGGCCGACGGCGTGCAGGATCTGCACGCCGTACTGCTGCAGCCTCGGGGCGATCGCGGTGATCGTCTCGTTCAGCCGCCGGGCGCCCTGGGAGCCGCCGGAGACGAGCAGGGTGGGCAGCCGCTGGTCGAGGCCGAAGTACTGGCGGGCCTCGGGCCGGGTGGCGCCCCGGTCCAGGGTGGCGATGGTCCGGCGCAGCGGGATGCCGATGTACCGGGAGTCGCGCAGCTTGCTGTCCGGGGTGGAGACGGCGACGAAGTCGGAGTAGCGGGCACCGATCTTGTTGGCCAGGCCCGGGCGGGCGTTGGCCTCGTGCACGACGATCGGCACGCCGGCGCGCTTGGCGGCCAGGTAGGCGGGCATGGCCACGTAGCCGCCGAAGCCGACCACGCAGTCGGCGTTGACCCGCTCGATGATCTCCTGGGCGGCCCGGACGGTGCCGCGCAGCCGGCCGGGGACGGTGATCAGCTCGGGGGTGGGCTTGCGGGGCAGCGGGACGGCCGGGATCAGCTCCAGCTGGTAGCCGCGCTCGGGTACCAGCCGGGTCTCCAGGCCCCTCTCGGTGCCCAGGGCGGTGATCCCGACGGACGGGTCGTGCCTGCGGAGTGCGTCCGCGAGGGCCATGGCCGGTTCGATGTGACCGGCGGTCCCCCCGCCGGCGAGTACGACATGCACCGAAATTCACCGCTCCCTGCGTGCCGGCCCCGGGGCCGGGCGCGCTGTGGTTCGTCGTCGTGGCAGCACCCGGGCCAGTCGCTTCCTGATCCGGGAGTTCTTGCTCCGGGCGGCCAGGGCCGCCTTCGCGCCCGAGGAGCTGCGTGCCAGGCAGAGCAGCACCCCGATCGCGGACATGGCCGACAGCATGGCGGAACCGCCGTAGGAGAACAGCGGGAGCGGGACGCCCGCGATGGGCAGCAGTCCCAGCGCCGACCCCAGGTTGATCATGGCCTGAGCCATGATCCAGGTGGTGGCGGCTCCCGCGGCGTACCTGACGAAGGGGTCCTTCGTACCGATGGCCACACGGATACCCGCGTAGCCTAGTGCCGCGAAGAGACCGATCACCGACAGCGTCCCCACGAGACCGAGTTCCTCGCCGGTGGCGGCGAAGATGAAGTCGGTGTGCGCCTCGGGCAGCTGCCCCCACTTCTCCACACCGGCGCCCAGGCCCGTGCCGAAGCCGCCGCCGAGGGCGAACGAGTAGGCGCCGTGCAGGGCCTGGAAGCAGGCGCCGTCCGGGTCGAGCTTGGTGACGCCGATGCAGCCCAGCCGCTCCGCCCGGTGCGGGACGGTGACGACCAGGGCGGTGCAGACCACGACGGCCACCCCGAGGGTGGCGACGAACAGGCGCAGGGGCGCGCCGACCATCCACAGCAGCGCGAAGACCATGGCGACGAGGATCATCGAGGTCCCCATGTCGCCGCCGATCATGATCAGCGCGAGCAGCAGCAGGGCGCCGGGCACGAGCGGCACCAGCAGGTGCTTCCACGAGTTGAGGGTGCCGGCCTTCTGCTTGCGGGCGAGCAGGTCGGCGCCCCAGAGGACCAGCGCGAGCTTGGCGAACTCGGAGGGCTGGAACTGGAAGAAGCCGAAGTCCAGCCAGTTCTGGTTGCCGTTGATCCGCACCCCGATGCCGGGGACGGCGACCAGCGCGAGGGCGCCGATCACCCCGAACATCACCGGGTAGACGATGACCCGCAGCACCGCCAGCGGCACGGAGGCGAAGCCGATCAGCAGGGCGAGGCCGAGGATGGCCGCGATCAGCTGCTTGAGGAAGTAGTACTGCGCGGTGTGGTGCTGGTTCAGCGCCAGGATCTGCGAGGCCGAGAAGACCATCATCAGGCCGAGCACGAGCAGCAGCAGGACGGTGCCCAGCACCAGCAGGTAGGGCGTGAGCGGCCGGTCCAGCCAGTACCCGACCCCGGCCCGGAAGGCCCGCAGCCGGGCCAGCGGACCGGCCGACTTGTACTTGGTCGTGGTGGCGGAGATCACGCGCCACGGCTCGGCGGGGTCCTGCTTCGTCGCCCCGGAATCCGCCCTGCCCTGCCCCGCCACCAGTCCCCGCTCTCCCTACCGACGGCTCGTTCGCCTCCGGCCCGCTCTGACCCGACGCCGACGGTCGTCGGCGCGGGCCTTCGGCTCACTCCCCGGGGTCCGCCAGCTCCCGGACGGCCGCCGCGAACATGTCGCCGCGCTCGCCGTAGTTGGTGAACATGTCCATCGAGGCGCAGGCCGGCGCCAGCAGCACCGTGTCACCCGATCGGGCGAGCGACGCGGCCGTTCGAACGATCTCGGCCATCGCCACCGCGCCAGTCTGGCCCTCTGCCGCCTCGACCACCGGCACATCCGGAGCGTGTCGCTCCAGGGCCTCGCGGATCACCGCGCGGTCCTGGCCGATCAGCACCACCGCGCGCAGCCGCTCGGCCGCGCCCTGGACGAGGTCGTCGAAGGTCGCGCCCTTGGCCAGTCCCCCGGCGATCCAGACGATCGGCCGGTAGGCGGCCAGCGAGGCGGCCGCGGCGTGGGTGTTGGTGGCCTTGGAGTCGTCGATGTACGTGATCTCGCGGACGGTGCCGACCTCGGCGATCCGGTGGGCGTCCGGGCGGAAGGCCCGCAGGCCCTCGCGGACCGCCTTCGCGTCGACCCCGTACGAGCGCGCCAGCGCCGCCGCGGCGAGCGCGTTCGCGATGTTGTGCGGCGCGGGCGGGTTGACGTCCTCGACGGCTCCGAGCTCGGCGGCGTTCGTGGCCCGGTCCTGGACGAAGGCCCGGTCCACCAGCAGCCCGTCCACCACGCCGAAGTTCGACGGGCTGGGCGCGCCGAGGCCGAAGCCGATCGCCCGGCAGCCCTCCTCGACGTCGGCCTCCATGACCAGCGCCTCGGTGGCCGGGTCGGCCAGGTTGTACACGCAGGCGACGACGTTGCCCTCGTAGATCCGGCCCTTGTCGGCGGCGTACGCCTCCATCGACCCGTGCCAGTCGAGGTGGTCGGGCGCCAGGTTGAGCACCGCGGCCGAGTACGGGCGCAGCGAGGGCGCCCAGTGCAGCTGGTAGCTGGAGAGCTCGACGGCGAGGACGTCGTACGGCTCCTCGGCGAGCACCGCGTCCAGCACCGAGACCCCGACGTTGCCGACGGCGGCGGTGCGCTTGCCGGCGGCGGCCAGGATCGAGGCGAGCATCTGGACGGTGGTGGTCTTGCCGTTGGTGCCGGTGACGGCCAGCCAGGGGGCGGGCTCGCCGGTGGCGGGCAGCGGCTTGCGCAGGCGCCAGGCGAGTTCGACGTCGCCCCAGACCTCGACGCCGACCGCCGCGGCGGCGGCGAACAGCGGGCTGTCGGGTGCCCAGCCGGGCGAGGTGACGATCAGCCGGGTGCCCTCGGGCAGGCTGTCGCCGTCGCCCAGGCGCACGGCGACGCCCAGCGCCTCCAGCTCGGCGGCGCGCGCCCGCAGGCCCGCGCCGCTGCCGCCGTCGACGACGGTGACGCTCGCGCCGAGGCCGCGCAGGACGCGGGCGGCGCTGATGCCGGAGACGCCGAGCCCGGCGACGACGACGGGCAGATCGGTGAAGTCGGTGTCGGTGTCGGTGTTGGTCATCCCGCTCGGTATCCCGCGTAGAAGAGGCCGAGGCCGACGGCCACGCAGAGGCCCTGGATGATCCAGAAGCGGACCACGACCAGGACTTCGCTCCAGCCCTTGAGTTCGAAGTGGTGCTGCAGCGGCGCCATCTTGAAGACGCGCTTGCCGGTCATCCGGAAGGAGCCGACCTGGATGATCACCGACAGGGTGATGATCATGAAGAGGCCGCCGAGGATGATCAGCAGCAGCTCGGTGCGCGAGCAGATCGCGAGGCCGGCCAGGGCGCCGCCGAGGGCGAGCGAACCGGTGTCGCCCATGAAGATCTTGGCGGGCGAGGTGTTCCACCACAGGAAGCCGAAGCAGGAGCCCATCAGGGCGGCGGCGACCACCGCGAGGTCCAGCGGGTCGCGGACGTCGTAGCAGGCGCCGGTGGCGGAGATGAAGTAGGCGCAGCTCTGCGAGTACTCCCAGAGCCCGATGAAGGTGTAGGCGCCGAAGGCCATCACCGAGGCGCCGGTGGCCAGGCCGTCCAGACCGTCCGTCAGGTTCACGCCGTTGGAGGTCGCGGCGATCATGAAGTAGGCGAAGATGACGAACAGCACGGGGCCGATCGACCAGCTGAAGTCGCGTACGAAGGACAGCTTCTCCGAGGCCGGGCTGAGGCCCCGGTCGTCGTGGAACTGCAGCGCGAGGACGGCGAAGGCCAGGCCGACGATCGACTGTCCGGCCAGCTTCGCCTTGGCCCGCAGGCCCAGCGAGCGGCGCTTGACGACCTTGATGTAGTCGTCGAGGAAGCCGACCAGGCCCAGACCGGTCGTCAGGAAGAGCACCAGCAGGCCGGAGGCGGTCGGGCTGTCGCCCGTTATCGCCTTCGTGCCGAAGTACGCGATCAGGGTCGCCAGGATGAAGGCGATGCCGCCCATGGTGGGCGTGCCCTTCTTGCTGTGGTGCGCCTTGGGGCCGTCGTCGCGGATGTACTGGCCGTAGCCCTGACGGGCGAGCAGCTTGATCAGGGCGGGGGTGCCGATCAGCGAGAGGATCAGACCGATCATCCCGGAGATCAGGATCTGCTTCATCATCGGGCAGCACCGTCCGCCAGGATCGCCTCGGCCACCTTCTCCAGCCCCACCGAACGGGACGCCTTCACCAGGACCACATCCCCGGGCCGCAGCTGACTGCGCAGCAGTTCGACCGCCGCGTCCGCGTCGGACACCAGCACCGACTCCTCACCCCACGAACCTTCGTTCCTCGCGCCGAGTTCCATGCAGGCCGCCTCGCGTCCGCCGACCGCCACCAGCTTGGTGACGTCCAGCCGGACGGCGAGCCGTCCGATGGCGTCGTGCTCGGCCAGGCTCTCCTCGCCGAGCTCCCGCATCTCCCCGAGCACCGCCCAGGTACGGCGGCGCTCCGGGCCCCGGCCCCCCATCGAGACCAGCGCCCGCAGCGCGGCCCGCATCGAGTCGGGGTTCGCGTTGTAGGCGTCGTTGACGACGGTGACACCATCGGCCCGGTCGACGACCTCCATGCGCCAGCGGGACAGCGCACCCGCCTCGCCCAGGGCGGCGGCGGTGTCGTCGACGGTCATCCCGAGCTCCGTCGCCACCGCGGCGGCGGCGAGGGCGTTCGAGACGTGGTGCTCACCGTACAGGCGCAGCTGCACGGGCGCGGAACCGGCCGGGGTGGTGAGCGTGAACGATGGCCGTCCGGTGGCGTCCAGGCGAACGTCGGTCGCCCGCACGTGGGCGTCCGGGGACTCGCCGAAGTACACGACCTTCGCCCTGGTCCGGGAAGCCATGGCGCGCACCAGCCGGTCGTCCGCGTTGAGGATCGCGGTGCCGTCGGCCGGGAGCGCCTCGACGATCTCGCCCTTGGCCTCGGCGATCGCCTCCTGCGAGCCGAACTCGCCGACGTGCGCGGTGCCGACGTTGAGCACCAGTGCGATGTTCGGCGGGGTGATCGAGGTGAGGTACTCGATGTCGCCCTTGTGCCGGGCGCCCATCTCCATCACCAGGTGCCGGGTGCCGGCCTCGACCCGCAGCGCGGTCATCGGGTGGCCGATCTCGTTGTTGAGCGAGCCCGGCGGGTAGACGGTGTCGCCGAGGCGCTGGAGCAGCTGGGCGATCAGGTCCTTGGTGCTGGTCTTGCCGGCCGAGCCGGTCAGCGCGACCACGGCGGTGCCCTCGGCGCGGGCGACCACGGCACGGGCCAGCTTGCCGAGCGCGTCCACCACACTGTCGACCAGGACGGCGGGGACGCCGACCGGACGGGAGGCCAGCACGGCGACGGCGCCGGCCTCGACCGCGGTGGCCGCGTAGTCGTGGCCGTCGACGTGCTCGCCGATGAAGGCCGCGAACAGGCCGCCGGGGGTCACCTTGCGCGAGTCGACCTCGACCGGGCCGGTGACCGGGGTGTCCGGGTCGGCACCGTCGAGGGTGCCTCCGACCGCGGCGGCCACCTCGGCGAGGGTCAGTGCGATCACTGCTGCTCTACTCCTCGGTCGCCCCGGGCGGCCGTGGTCCGCACGATCGCGCTCTTCCTGATCGCCTCGTGCAGCACCTCCCGGTCGTCGAAGGGGCGGATCTCGTCTCGTACGTACTGGCCGAGCTCGTGGCCCTTGCCGGCCACCAGCACGGTGTCGCCCGCCTGGGCGCGGGCGACGGCCAGGCCGATCGCCTCGGCCCGGTCGGGCACGACCAGGACGGCCCCGCGCTCGGCCTCGGGGACGGCGGCGGCGCCGTTCAGCATGCTGGCGAGGATCGCCAGCGGGTCCTCGCTGCGCGGGTTGTCACTGGTCAGCACAGCGGTGTCGGCGAGGCGGGCGGCGATGTCGCCCATCGGGCCGCGCTTGTGCGGGTCGCGGTCGCCGCCGCAGCCGACGACGACGTGCAGCCGGCCCTTGGTGACCTCGCGCAGCGAGCCGAGGACGGCGCTCAGGGCGTCCGGCTTGTGCGCGTAGTCGACCACGGCGACGTACGGCTGGCCCGCGTCCACCCGCTCCAGCCGGCCGGGGACGCCGGGGACGGCGGCGACGCCGGCCACGGCCTGCTCCAGCGGCAGCCCGGCGGCGGCCAGCGCGGTGATCGCGGCGAGCGCGTTGGCGACGTTGAACGGGCCGGGCAGCGGCACGGAGGCGTCGGCCCCGGCGCCGTCCGGGCCGACCACCCGGAAGGTGGAGCCGGCCGGGCCGAGCTGCACGTCCACGGCCCGCCAGTCGGCCTCGGGGGCGTCGGCGGCGGAGAAGGTGGTCACCGGGATCTCGGCCTCGGCGGCGAGCCGGCGGCCGTACGCGTCGTCCAGGTTGACCACGCCCAGGCGGGACTTGCCGGGCTGGAAGAGCCGGGCCTTCGCCTGGAAGTAGTCCTCCATGTCCGGGTGGAAGTCGAGGTGCTCGGGGGTGAGGTTGTTGAACAGCGCGACGTCGTAGGCCACCCCGTCGGTGCGGCCGAAGACCAGGGCGTGGCTGGAGACCTCCATGGCCACCGCGTCGGCGCCGCGCTCGGCCATCACGCCGAGGATCGCGTGCAGGTCGGTGGCCTCGGGGGTGGTGCGCTCGCTCTTGATCCGCTCCTCGCCGACCCGCATCTCGACGGTGCCGATGACGCCCGGGCTGCGCCCGGCGCCGCGCAGGCCGCCCTCGACGAGGTAGGAGGTGGTGGTCTTGCCGTTGGTGCCGGTCAGCCCGATCATCAGCAGCCGCTCGGACGGGTGGCCGTAGACGATCGCGGCCAGCTCCCCCATCCGGGCCCGCGGCCGGTCGACGACCAGCAGCGGCAGGCCCGTCCCGGCGGCCAGCTCGGCCCCGGCCGGGTCGGTGAGCACCGCCACCGCGCCGGCCGCGGCGGCCTTGTCGGCGAAGGCCGCGCCGTGGTGGTTGGCGCCCGGGAAGGCCACGTACACGTCGCCCGGGCGCACCGCGCGGGAGTCGTGGGTGACGCCGGTGACGGCGCCGCCCTCGACGGGCGGCAGGCCCATCCGCGTGGCCAGTTCGGCGAGCGGCAGGGCGGTGGTCCCGGTCGGGCGGGGCGGAGTCACGGTGGTTTGATCGGGTTTCGGCACGGCGGGAAGGCTATCCGCCGAAGGGTGCCCAGGGCCAAACCGGGCCTTCGCCGCGCCGCCGCCGCGGCCGGTGCGCTGCTCGTCCATGCTCGTTCACGGCTTCCACTCGACGGGCAGGTTCGGTGCCTGGCTTCCGCTCGGCGGGACCTGCATGGTCTTCAGGGTGAACTCCATCACCTGCTTGAACACCGGGCCGCACAGCTGTCCGCCGAAGTGCCCGTTGACCGGGCCCTGGAGGGTGCAGGAGACGGTGTAGCGGGGGGCGTCGGCGGGGGCGAAGCCGATGAAGGAGGCGGTGTAGCCGTCGTAGCCCTTGCCGTCGGCGGCCCCCCGGTTGGCCGTACCGGTCTTGCCGGCGACGCGGTAGCCGGGGATGGCGGCCTTGCCGCCGGTGCCCTGTTCGTCGTCGACGACGGACTCCAGCATCGAGGTGAGGGTCTTCGCGGTCTGCTCGCTGACGACCCGGGTCTCCTCCCCCGCCGGTGTCGGCGCGTACTTCCCGTCCGGGCCGGTGACGCCCTGGACGATGCTGGGCGCCACCCGGACCCCGCCGTTGGCGATGGTGGAGTACACCGAGGTCGCCTGCAGGGCGTTCATCTGCAGCGGGCCCTGGCCGAAGGCGATGTTGTACTTCTCCGAGGCGACCAGGTCCTCCGGCTTCTTGAGCATCCCGGGGGTCTCCCCGGGGAAGTTCAGGCCGGTCGGCCGGGCCACGCCGAACTTGCGCATGTAGGCGTCCAGCGCCTGGTTCGCCTTGGCCTGGTCGCCGTCGCCGAGCGCCTCGACGGCCTCGATGGTGCCGATGTTGGAGGACTTGGCCAGCACCCCGGCCAGGGTCAGGTACCAGTCGCCGTGCTCGACGTCGTCCTTGAACTGCTGCCCGGCGCGCACCAGCCGGTTGGGCACGGTGACCCTGGTGTCCCAGTTGGCCTTGCCGGAGTCCAGGACGGCGGCCAGGCTCATCAACTTGGCGGTGCTGCCCGGCTCGTACGCGTCCTGGAGCGCGGCGTTGCCCAGCTGGGACTGCTTGGCGCCGGACAGGTCGCCCGGGTTGAAGCCGGGCGCGGTGGCCATCGCGATCACCTGGCCGGTCCTCACGTCCTGGACGACGACGTAGCCCTTCTCCGCGCCGGAGTTGGCCACCTGGTCGGTGATCGCCTTCTGGGCGGCCCACTGGATGTCCCGGTTGATCGTCAGCCGGAAGTCGCTGCCGGGCACGGCCGGGTCCATCGAGCCGCCGGCCGTGGGCACCAGCCGCCCGCCCGCCTGGGCGTAGCTGCTGCGGCCGTCCTTGCCGGCGAGCTGCTTCTGGAACTGCAGCTCCAGGCCGCCGGCGCCCTCGCCCTCGCCGTTGACGAAGCCGACGAGGTTGGAGGCCAGCCCGTCCGCCGGGTAGATCCGCTTCTGCGTCTCCCGGTTGAACACCCCGGCCAGCGGGTTGGCGCACTGGTCGTCGACCCGGGTGCGCCCGCCCTGCTCGGCGGGCTTGCCCATCAGCTTCTTCTGGGCCTGGCAGGTGCGGCTGCCGGCCTGCTTCTCCAGGCCCGCCTTGAGGTCGCTGATCTGGTTCTTGGCGGCCGGGGTCTGCTGGGCGGCGAGCCGCTTGTAGCGGGTCTTGGGGGTGTGCAGGTCGGCGGCGAGCTTCTCCTTGGGGACGCCGATGATCGGCGACAGCAGGGCCGCGGCCTGCTCCGGCGCGTCCGGGACGCCGGTCGCCTCCGGCGTGAACATGGCCGGGTCCGCGGTGATGTCGTACGCGTCGACGGTCGCGGCCAGCGCCACGCCGTCCGAGGACGTTATCGAGCCGCGCTCGGCGGTGATCGGGATGTTCAGGTAGCGGTTGGTGTTGGCGTCGGCGGCCAGCGCGTCGGAGTCCAGCAGCTGCAGCTGCACCAGGCGGCCGGCGAACACGGAGAACACCAGCGACATCACCACGGTGATCACCCGCAGCCGGCGCCTGGGCTCGGCCAGCCGCAGGGCCTTGGGCCGCTGGGGCAGCCGGGGCCTGGGGCGCGGCCGGGCGGCCGGGGGCCTGCGCGCGTCGCCCTGGCGCTGCTGCGGGGCGCGCGGTGCACGGGCGGCGCCCGCCTTGGCGGCCGGGCCGCGGCCGGGCTGCGCCGAGCGGGCCGGCTGGGCCTTGCCCGCACCCGCGGCGGACGGTTTGGCGGTCGCCCCCCGGCCGGGCTGCGCCGAGCGGCTCGGCTGCACCCTGCCCGCACCGTTCGAACCCGCGGCCGGCGGCTTGGCGCCCTGGCCCCTGGTGGGCTGGCCCTTGGCCGACTGGGCCGACTGCCCACGGGGGCTCTGGCCCCTGGGCGGCTGGACCCGCCCGCTGCCGGAGCGGGGGACGGCGCCGCGCGGCGGCTGGCGGCGGCCGCCGCCCGAGCCGCCCGAGCCTCCGGAACCTGGCTGACGGGGCGTGGTCATCGGGCCGCACCTCCGCTCTTCTGCGGCTGCGCGGGCGCGACGGGGTTGAGCTGGGCCACCGGGTCGCCGCTGGAGGCCGCCGGGCTCGGCGCCCCCGAAGGCGCGGCCGGTGCGGCCGGCGGGGCGGCGGGCGCGGCGGGGCTCGGCTGGGCGGCGGGCGCGGCGCCCGGGGTGCCCTTCGTCGGCCACGGCTCGACGCCCGAGCGCTTCACCGGCGGGCTGTCCTGGGCCGGGCCCGGCGTGCCGATCACCTTGCCGCCGTTCGGCACGTCCAGGAACGCCATCCCGCCGGCCGGGACCATGCCCAGTTCGGCGGCCCGCTTGGAGAGCGCGTCCGGCGCCGAGGACCGGTCGATCTCGTGCTGGAGGCCCTGCTGCTCGTCGGTGGCCTTGGTGGTCTGCTTCTGCAGCCGGGACAGCTCGAAGGAGCCCTCGTTGAGCGCGGTGTTCAGCGCCAGCAGGCCGAAGAGCCCGCCCGCGAGCAGCGCGACCACGAGCACGGCGAACGGCGTGCGCCCCCGCACGGGGCGCCGCCCCGGCCTGACCGTGATGCGCGCCCTGCCCTGTCCCGCGAGCGTTCCCCGCCCCGTCCGGACCCCACCGGCCACCGGCCCCACTGCTCTCCTCCGCCCTTCGGACCCCGCCGGGGCCGTTCCGTCAGCCCCGCTTGCTTCGGTCCCTGATCCTCTCCGCCACCCGCAGCCGTACGGGCGCGGCGCGCCGGTTCTCCTCGATCTCCTGCTCGGTGGCCAGCTCGGCACCGCGGGTGATCAGTTTCAGCCAGGGCTGGTGCTCCTCCGGGATGAACGGCAGTCCCGGGGGCGCGGTGTTGGTGGCCCCCGCGGCGAGGAACTGCTTCACCAGGCGGTCCTCCAGCGACTGGTAGGACATCACGACGATCCGCCCGCCCAGCGCCAGGGCGTCCAGGGCGCCCGGGATCGCCCGCTCCAGGACCTCCAGCTCGCCGTTGACCTCGATCCGCAGGGCCTGGAACGTCCGCTTGGCCGGGTTCCCTCCCGTACGGCGGGTGGCGGCCGGAATCGCGTTGCGGACCAACTCGACCAGACGCGCGCTGTTGGTGAACGGTTCCTTCTCGCGCTCGCGCAGGATCACCGAGGCGATCTTCCCGGCGAAGCGCTCCTCGCCGTACACCTTGAGGATCCGCGCCAGGTCCCCGTGGCCGTAGGTGTTGAGCACCTCCGCCGCGCTGATCCCCCGGGTCTGGTCCATCCGCATGTCCAGCGGGGCGTCCTGGGCGTACGCGAAGCCGCGCTCGGCCTCGTCCAGCTGCATGGAGGAGACGCCGAGGTCGAACAGGACGCCGTCCACCCGGTCGATGCCCAGGCGCTCCAGCACCTCGGGGATCTCGTCGTAGACGGCGTGCACCAGGGTGGCCCGGTCGCCGAAGGGGGCCAGCCGCTCGCCGGCGAGCTTGAGCGCCTGCGGGTCGCGGTCCACCGCGACGAGGCGCACCTCGGGGAACTGGGTCAGCAGCGCCTCGCTGTGCCCGCCGAGGCCGAGGGTCGCGTCGACGACCACGGCACCCGGGCGCGAGATCGCCGGCGCCAGCGCGTCCATGCACCGCTGCAGCATCACCGGAACGTGCTTGGGGCCGGAGTCGTTGCTGGTCATGCGCGGTGGCGCCCTTCCTCGGTGGAGCAGCCCGACGTCCGGGAGCTGTGACCATTCTCGCCCACCGCCGCCCGGCACCACGACGCGGCCCGTGGTCCCCGCCCGCTCGAGGGGAAGGACGCGCCCGCCCGGCACCGGGGAAGGTGCGCCAGGTGAGCGCGGAGCGGGAGGAGGCCACGGGCCGCGTCGGCAGAGCCCGGCACCGACCGGCGGCGCCCGGTTGACGGGACCCCGGCGGCTGTGCTCCACCGCGTTGCGAACTCTATCGCGCGGGCCCCGGCAGTCAATGGTCCGCTCCGGCGCACCACCCGGGCGGCGGTACGGATCGTCGCAGGTCGCAGCGGCCGGGTCGGCTCCGCAGGGTCCTCCGCGACGGCCTCCGGGCGCCGCCGCGCGCCCCCACCGGAGGAACCGCCGCACGGACGTCGGGGACCGGTCCGGGACCAGCCGGGACAAACCCTCCCGTTGTGGCTATGTGCTCGATCACAGCCGCCGGTTCTGTAGCTGTTCACCCCACCGCGCTCGACCGAATCGCACTAACGTCGCCGTCATGACAGTGACACCCGACCGGCCCGGGCCGCACGCCGCTGCCACCACCGACAGACCCACGATCATCGACCGCTTCGTCTCCTCCAACCGGGAGTACGCGGTGACCTTCCGGGACGGCGGCATGGACGCCCGACCGGTCCAGAGGATCGCCGTCGTCGCCTGCATGGACGCCCGCCTCGACCTGTTCGCGGCGCTCGGCCTCGAACTGGGCGACGCCCACGTCATCCGCAACGCGGGCGGGGTCGTCACCGACGACACCATCCGCTCCCTGACCATCAGCCAGCGCGCCCTGGGCACCCGCTCCATCGCGCTGATCCACCACACCGGCTGCGGCCTGCTCGGGCTCACCGAGGACTTCCGCCGCGAGCTGGAGCTGGAGGTGGGCCAGCGCCCGCAGTGGGCGGTGGAGTCCTTCGTCGACCTGGACGGCGACGTGCGCCAGTCCATGCAGCGGGTGCGCACCTCCCCGTTCCTGCCGCACACGGACGACGTCCGGGGCTTCGTCTTCGACGTCCACACGGGCCTGCTGCGCGAGATCGACTGACCCGTATCCGAACCAGGCAACCCGGGCATCCCGGGCACCCTCGCCGTCAGGGTGACTTTCAGCCGCCGCCCGGGGGAGAATGCGCCTGCCGGTCGGACCCCGAACCACCTGGGGCGGCCCGGCCGCAGGCCGCCACCGGCGCCGGTCCCCCTCACGGAACCGCTCCCGGGAACGGCCGCGTCCAGCAGGGGTGGGGTCCGGCCTCGGGGTGAGGCGGGCACAGGGTGCCAGGGAGCGTAAACGGGTGACGAGCTACAACGATCAGGCCGGTATCGGCGGTCCTGCGGGGGGCCAGGGGACGGACGGGTACCACCGGGTCGGGCTGCCCGAACTCGCCGCGGTCGTGGACCGGGTCCGCACCAACGTCGAGAGCGTCATCGAGGGCAAGCCGGAGGCCATCCGCATCGCGCTGACGGTCATGCTCGCCGAGGGCCACCTCCTGCTGGAGGACGTGCCCGGCGTCGGCAAGACCATGCTGGCCAAGGCGCTGGCCAAGTCCGTCGACTGCACGGTGCGCCGCATCCAGTTCACGCCGGACCTCCTGCCCTCGGACGTCACCGGCACCAACATCTACGACCAGCACCAGCGCGACTTCGAGTTCCGCCCCGGCGCGATCTTCGCCCAGATCGTCATCGGCGACGAGATCAACCGCGCCTCGCCCAAGACCCAGTCCGCGCTGCTGGAGTCCATGGCCGAGCGCCAGGTCACCATCGACGGCACCAGCTACGAGCTGCCCTCGCCGTTCATGGTGGTCGCCACCCAGAACCCGGTCGAGATGGAGGGCACCTACCCCCTCCCCGAGGCCCAGCGCGACCGCTTCATGGCCCGGATCTCGATCGGCTACCCCAGCCCCGAGGCCGAGTTCGCGATGCTGGACGTGCACGGCGGCGCCGACCCGCTGGAGGACCTCCAGCCCGTCGCGCACGCCGCCGACATCCTCAAGCTGATCGACCTGGTGCGCGCCGTCCACATCGCCGACCCGGTCCGCCGCTACGCCGTCGACCTGGTCGGCGCCACCCGCAACAGCCACGAGCTGCGCCTGGGCGCCTCGCCGCGCGCCACCCTGCACCTCGTGCGGGCCGCCCGCGCCGCCGCCGCGCTCGACGGGCGCGACTACGTCATCCCGGACGACATCCAGCGCCTGGCCGTGCCCGTCCTCGCGCACCGCCTGATGCCGACCGCCGAGACCCAGCTCAACCGCCGCACCACCGAGCAGATCGTGGCCGAGATCGTCGCCAGGCTGCCCCTGCCGCGCCCGCAGGGCGGCCCGGCCGTCCGGAGGGGCTGAGGTGACCCCACCCCCCTCCGACCAGACGTCGGGCCTGCGGGACGCGATGCGCGGCCTCACCACCCGGGGCCGCTCCTTCCTCGCCGCCGGGATCACCTCGATCGCCTGCGCCTACGTGCTGGGCCAGGACGCGCTGCTGAAGGTCGGCTTCCTGCTGGCCACGCTGCCGGTCATCGCCGTGGTGATCGTCGCCAACACCCGCTACCGGGTGGCCAGCGGACGCCGGCTCAACCCGCACCGGGCGGTCGCCGGTCAGGAGGCGAGGGTCCACCTGCGGGTCGACAACGTCTCCCGGGTGCCCACCGGGGTGCTGCTGCTCGAGGACCAGGTGCCGTACGTGCTCGGGCCGCGCCCGCGCTTCGTCCTGGACCGCGTCGAGCCGCGCGGCTTCCGCGAGGTGTCCTACCGCGTCCGCTCCGACCTGCGCGGGCGCTACCCGCTCGGGCCGCTGCAGCTGCGCCTGTCCGACCCCTTCGGCATGTGCGAGGTCGGCCGCGCCTTCACCGCCTCCGACACCCTCACCGTGGTCCCCCAGGTCCAGGCCCTGCCGTACGTACGGCTCCTCGGCGCCTGGGGCGGCCAGGGCGAGAGCGCCAGCCACTCCCTCGCGCTGGCCGGCGACGACGACGTCATCCTGCGCGAGTACCGGCCGGGCGACGACCTGCGCCGGGTGCACTGGAAGTCCACCGCCCGCTACGGCGAACTGATGGTGCGCCGCGAGGAGCAGCCGCAGAAGGCCCGGGCCACCGTCCTGCTGGACACCCGCGAGTTCGGCCACCGCGGCAGCGGCCCCGCCTCCTCCTTCGAGTGGGCCGTCAGCTGCGCCGCCTCCGTCTCCGCGCACCTGCTGGAGCGCGGCTACCAGACCCACCTGCTCACCGACACCGGCGAGTGGGTGCCCGGGCCCGGCAGCGGCAACCACAGCGCCGCCGACACCTCCGGGCTGATCCTGGACGCCCTCGCCGTCACCGACCTGTCGGACGGCGGCGGACTCTCCCGCGCCGAGGAGCCGCTGCGCATCGGCGGCGAGGGCCTGCTGGTCGCCGTCCTCGGCGAGCTGGACGAGACCCAGGCCACCCGCCTGGGCCGGCTGCGCAGCCGCACCGGCGGGGCCATCGCCTTCCTGCTGGACACCGGCACCTGGACGGGCCTGCGCCTGCTCGCCCCGCAGACCGGCGGCGACGAGTTCCGCGCCAGGGAACGGCAGCTGCGCGAAGCCGGCTGGACCGTCATCCCCGTGCGCGCCGGTGACTCCCTGCCGGACCTCTGGCAGGCCGTCGACGGCACCAAGACCACCGCCCGCCACCGGGAAGGAGCCGGCGCGTGACCACTCGGGCCAAACTGACCGTCTACTCGGCGCTGGCCACCGCCCTCGCCTCGCTCTGCCTGCTGCCCCTGGTGAGCGAGCACGGCTGGCTCACCTACTCGTTCGTGGTGATCGCCGTGATCTCGGCGGTCGGCGCGGGCCTGCGCCGCTCCCCGCTGTTCGGCTGGAGCATCCCGATCGCCCAGCTGCTCGTGCTGCTGCTGATGATGCTGATCGGCTTCGCGAGCTCCGGCGGCCTCGGGCTGGACATGATGCGCACCCTGACGCGGGTCTTCGCGGACGGCGTCTCCGACATCCAGAGCTACGCCATGCCGGCCCCGGCCACCCCGGGCCTGCGGCTGATCCTGCTCTCCGCCGTCGGCCTGATCGCCGTCATCGTGGACACCGTCGCCGTCACCTACCGGCGCGCGGCCCTGGCCGGGCTGCCGCTGCTGGCGCTGTTCTCCGTCGGCAACGGCCTCGCCGCGGAGCGCGGCAGCTGGATCTGGTTCGCGTTCGCCGCCGCCGGGTACCTGCTGCTGCTGTTCGCCGAGGGGCAGGACCGCGCCACCCGCTGGGGCCGCATCTTCCGCGGCGCGGCGGGCACCGTCAGCACCGGGACCGTCCGGCCCGCCGGCCAGATGGTCGGCGTGCTGGCCCTGGCCTCGGCCGTGGTGCTGTCCGTCCTCGTCCCGCAGAGCGGGTCCGGGCTGATCGGCGGCGGCTCCCACGAGTCGGCCGACGGCAGCGGCACCGGAGTCGGCGGAATCTCGAGCGGCAACCTCGACCCGATGGTCAGCCTGGAATCCGCGATCGTCAAACCCACCGACGACGAACTGTTCACCTACACGATGGACAGCACCCAGGCCGACCAGACCTACCTGCGCACCGGCTCGCTCGACCAGTTCGACGGCGCCCGCTGGAAGCTCAGCAGCACCACCTTCTCCGGGCTGCCGGCCACCCTGCCCAACCCCGAGGGCCTGCGCGACGCCGCCGTCCCCCGGCTGGAGACCGACGTCCGGATCGGCGACCGCCTCGGCGGGGCCAGCTGGCTGCCGATGCCGTACCCGGCCGCCTCCGTCAGCGTCCCCAACCGGGGCGAGTGGAAGCTCGACCAGCTGACCCGCACCGTGGTCCCCACGAGCGACAAGGCGATCCGCGGCCTCAGCTACCACGTCAGCTCGCTGGACCTGCGCCCCACCGCCAACGAGCTGCGCGGCGCCGCCCTCGCCCCGCAGGACATCCGCGACCGCTACACCGCGGTGCCCTCCGAGATGCCCGCCGTGGTCGCCGAGCAGGCCAAGGCGATCACCGCCGGGGCGCAGAACGACTTCGACCGGGCGACGGCCCTGGTGAACTACTTCACCGGCCCGCAGTTCAAGTACGACACCTCCATCACCCCCGGCACCGGCAACGACGCCATCGCCGTCTTCCTGCGCGACCGCCGCGGCTTCTGCGTGCACTACGCCTCCGCCATGGCGGCGATGGCCCGCACGCTGAACATCCCGGCCCGCGTGGCCGTCGGCTTCACCCCCGGCGACACCAAGGGCAGCAACGTCTACACCGTCACCGGCCGGATGTACCACGCCTGGCCCGAGCTGTACTTCTCCGGCTACGGCTGGCTGCGCTTCGAGCCGACCCCGAACCGGGGCACCCCGGCGAAGTACACCGAGACGACCCCCACCCCGACGGCCACACCGACCGCGCAGCCGACCTCGGCCGCGCCCAGCGTCTCGGCCGCCCCGGCGCCGTCCAAGAGCAGCGCCTGCACCGGGAAGCAGCAGCTCGGCGACTGCGGTCCGCAGAGCAAGACGGCGAACAACGCCTCGGACGGGTCCTGGCTGCCGTCCTGGCAGCTGCTGACCATCGTCGGCGCGGGGGTGCTGGTCGTCCTGCTGCTGCTCGCCCCGATGTTCTGGCGCACCGCGCTGCGCCGTCGCCGCCTCGGCGGCGGAGGCGGGAAGCGCGGCCCGGGCGGACCGGGCGGCGGCGGACCGGTGGAGCTGACGGACGCCCAGGTGCTGGCCGCCTGGGAGGAGCTGATCGACTCCGCCTGGGACCTCGGCCTCGCCCCGGACGAGTCCCGCACCCCGCGCTCCACCGCCCAGCGCATCAGCGTCGGCTCCAAGCTGGACGCGGAGGCGTCGGCGGCCACCGGCCGGCTGGCGCTGGCCACCGAGCGCGTGATGTACGCGCCCTCCGGCCGGCTCACCACCGCCCCCGTCGCGGCCGACGTGCGCACCGTACGGCAGGGCCTGCTGGCCCAGGCCGACCGGCGGCGGCGCCTGCGGGCGCTGCTGATGCCGCCGTCCTCGGTGCAGCTGTGGTGGCGGTTCTCCGACGCCCTGGGTGTGGCCCGGGCGGCGGTCGGCGAGCGCGTCGGCCGGGCCTCGGCGGCGGTCATGACCCCGCTGCGGCGGATGTTCGCCCGAAGGCCCAAGGGCCCGCAGGGCTGAGCGGACACGGAAACGCCGGGGCGGGCAGTCGGATCGACTGCCCGCCCCGGCGTTTCGACGTGATGCGGTGGGACCGTGATGCGGTGGGATCGTGATGCGGTGAGGCTCAGAACCCGCCGGTCTGCTCGTCCCGGCGGCGCTGCCAGCGCTGCTCCACCCGGTCCATCATCCCGGCCTTGCGGCGCGGGGCGGGGGCCGGACGGGGGCCGGAGCCCTGACCGGCCGGGCCGCGGCGCCAGCCCGTCACGGCGAACACCGCGCAGCCGAGCATCACCAGGAAGCCCACGACGCTGACCCAGATCTGGTCCGGGACGACCATGCCGCCCATCAACAGGGCGACGCCCACCACGAAGCCGGCGACGGCCAGATAGACCCGCCGACGGGTGAACGTGCGCAGCCCGGTTCCCTCGAGCGCCGACGCGAATTTGGGATCTTCGGCATACAGCGCTCGCTCCATCTGGTCGAGCAGTCGCTGCTCGTGCTCCGAGAGCGGCACGGAGTCCTCCTACTCGTCGGTCGCGGGTGCGACCGGTCCGCCTCCCCGGTCGGGGAGGCAAAGTCCAATCAGCCATGGGGCACCACGGTCGGACGCCTGTGCGGGGGTCCTGGTCCGTGTCGTCCATATGCCCCACGCGTCCGGCTGTCATGCTTTCCGGCTTTACCCAGATCATACGGTCCGGGGCCCGGTAACGGAGTGGTCCGCGTCGCGTGGGCCAGGCCACTTCGGCCGGGCGGGGCCGCACCGGACTCAACGCCCCGATGGTCGGACAAGTGCCCGAACGGGTGGGATCCGTCCGGAGCTGGGGAGCTTCGCGAGCGGACGGCGGACGAACGGCGGGAGAACGGCACGGGCGCCTGCGCGAGGCGGCGGAAACGGGCCGCCGCCGTACGGTCCGGGACCGTACGGCGGCAGTGGGCGCGCTCCGCGCCGGCTCCGGACCGGCTCGAGGCCGGCCCCGGACTCAGGCGAGGGTGGCGAGCAGGTGCAGCTGGGTGGCGACGGAATGGAAGGCCGGCTGGGCGGCGGCCGCCTCCTCCAGCTTCAGCAGGGCCTCCAGCGCGCCCGGCTCGGTGTCCACCAGCACACCGGGCACCAGGTCGGCGAAGACCCGTACGCCGTGCACCGACTGCACCCGCAGGCCCGCGCCCTCGGCCAGACGGCCGAGCTCCTCGCCGGTGAACAGGCGCGGCATCGGACCCTGCTCGCCCCAGCGGCCGTCCGGGGCGGTGAGGGCCGCGCGGGCCTCGTTGAAGTGGCCGCCGAGGGCGCGGGCCAGGACGGCACCGTTGCGGTTGGCGGCCAGCAGGCTGACGAAGCCGCCCCGGCGCAGGGCGGCGGCCAGGCTGCCGAGCGCCTCGGCCGGGTCGTCCACGACCTCCAGCACGCCGTGGCAGAGCACCGCGTCCACGGTGCCGGGAGCGACCAGCTCGGGCAGCGTCTGGGTGTCGCCCTGGACGGCGTGGACGAGGTCCGTCACCCCGGCCTCGGCGGCCCGGCGCTCCAGCGCGAACAGCGCGTCCGGGCTCGGGTCGACCACGGTGACGCGGTGGCCGAGCCTGGCCACGGGCACGGCGAAGTTGCCGGTGCCGCCGCCGGTGTCGACCACGTCGAGCACCGGCTGGTCCAGCTCGGCCGCCCGCTTCTCCAGGGCCGCCCGCACCACCTCCCACACCACGGCGGTACGCAGGGCACTGCGGGGACGCGTCGGGTACACGGTCGGGCTCCTTGACAGGGGAGTTCGATCAGGATTGCTCCCCACCTTAAGGCGTGCCGGGCGCCTCCCCGTCGTCCAGGGGCAGGCGGGGCGCAGGCGGGGTCGCGCGCAGGCCGAGGAGGCGCTCGACCAGGCGCAGGAACAGGGCGGAGTTGCGGATCAGGTCGTCGGCCTCGCGGGCGGAGGCGGCTCCCCTGATCCCGGCCTCGGCGGCGGCCCGGCGGCGGGCGCCGGCGCCGTAGTAGAGCGCCCATTCGGACAGCTCCGGGGCCACCTCGGGCAGCACGTCCCAGGCGGGGCGGATCGCCTTGCGCCGGCGTTCGCTCTTCTCGGGCCGCCCGCGCACCGCCAGGACGGCCGCCACCGTGCGCAGCGCGGCCAGGTGGGCGGTGGCGTAGCGCTCCAGCGGGTCCTCCAGGGCGCGGGCCCTGGCGAGGGTGCGGTGGGCGTCGGTGAGCAGGTCGAGGGCGGCCGGAGGCGCGGCGATCCGGCGCAGCACGGGATGGACGTCCCCGCCGGTGGGGCGCGGGCCCCGGTCGTACGGCAGGGCGGCGGAGTGGAGGCGGGCGGTGACGGGCTCAGGATGGCTGATGGTCATGGTCTCCCCCGGTTCCGAGGCAGCGCGCGGACCGGATGATCCGTGCCCCTCCATCGTGAACGGGACCACTGACAAATCCGCCCGCCGCAGGCATCCCGGAAGGCATCCCGGCGGCGGGCGCGGACCCATCGCCCCTGGGGTCCGTCTTCGGGCTCCCGCCTGCGGGCCGCCGCCGCCGGGGCACGCACCTCGCCGCGTTGTCGTCGGTCGCCAATGCTCCGCAGTGGCTCCCTCCTCCGCCTTGCGATGCACGCACCCCAACGCCGCCCCGCCCGCCCTCCGGGCGGACGACGTGAGCCCGAAGACGGACCCCGGTCCCACGCCGCCGCCGTGTGCCGTTCGCTCCGCCCTCCCCCACGGCGGCGGAGCGAATCCCCCCTCGGGTGGCCGGTCTCTCCCCCGTGCCCGCTCCGCCGCCCCGTGCCGGCGGTGCGGGGCCCGTGACCGGCGCCCGTGGCCGGGCGGGCGGCGCCCGACGCGCCGTCCTCCCGGGTGCCACCACTCTCCCGTCCCGGCAGGTCGGAGGGCATCCGCTCGGGTACTCAACCCCTGATCTGAGTACCCGTACTCAGTCCGGGAACCGGCCCCCGGAACGTGAGCGTCCCGGTTCGCGGGCCGGGTAGCGTACGGCCGGAGCACCGGGCGACGAGGGAGTGCCATGACGATCCTGCCGCTGATCTTCACCAGCGGACTGGCCAGCGGCATCAACGCGTACGCGGTGGTGCTGCTGATGGGGCTGCTCGGCCGGTTCGCCGACGCCGGATCGGTGCCGCCCGCGCTGGAGCGCACGGACGTGCTGGTCGTGGCCGGGGTGCTGTTCCTGCTGGAGGCGGTGGCCGACAAGATCCCGTACGTGGACAGCGTCTGGGACGTCGTGCACACCGTGATCCGGCCGATCGCCGGCGCCGTCGTGGGCGTGCTGATCGCGAGCCACGACCCGGGCTCGCTCAGCGATGTCGCGGCGGGCGCGATCGGCGGCTCCTCGGCACTGGTCAGCCACCTGGTGAAGGCGTCGCTGCGGATGGCCGTCAACACCACGCCGGAGCCGTTCAGCAACATCCTGGTGAGCGTCACGGAGGACCTCGGGGTGGCCGGCCTGATCACCCTGGCGATCTTCCACCCGTGGCTGGCCGCCTCCATCGCCGCGGTGCTCCTGCTGGCCGGGATCCTGCTGGTCCGGCTGGTGATCAAGAAGATCCGCGCCTTCCGCGCCCGCCGCCGCGAACGCCGCACCGCGAAGGCGGCCGGGGCCGTGGGGCCCGCCCCCGGGGTGTACCCGCAGCGGCAGCTCTAGGGCGTGTCTTTCGGATCACGTCGGATCAGCGGGCGGCGTTGGGGTGCGTGCATCGGCGGTGCCGAGGAGGGAGCCACTGCGGTGGGGGCACCTCCCGGCCGAAGGCTGGGGGACATTGGTGACCGACGAGAAGCCGTCGAGGGTACGAGCGCGACGGCTTCGCCTTCGACACCGGCCCCGGCCTGCTCTCGCTGCCCGCCGTCTACCGCGACCTCGCGCTCAAGACCGGCAGGGAGCCGCTGGAGCAGCTGGTCGAGCTGACGCCGGTCGCGCCGGAGAGCCGGCACCTGTTCCCGGACGGCACCGGCCTCACCCTGCCCAACGCCTCGCGCGGCGGTGTCAGCCAGGCCCTGGACGCCGCCTTCGGCGAGGGCTCCGGCGCCCGGTGGAGCGAGGTCATGAACCACGCCCGCGCCGTCTGGGAGGCCACCCGCCGCCCCCTGCTGGAGGAGCCGCTGCCCGCCGAGCACGGCGTGCTGAGCCCGGCGGACCGCGAGCGGCTGGACACCGACCCTTACCCCCTGCCGCCGCGCACGGGCCTGGCCCGGCTGCGCAGGCCCGTCCCGTGGACCCTGGACACGGTGGCCCGCAGGCAGCTCGGCGGCCACCCCGGTCTGACCGCCCTGCTGGGCGAGCCGGCGCTGCGGTACGGCCTGGTGCCCGGGCAGGCCCCGGCCGGGGCCGCCGTGCTGGCGTACATGGAGCAGTCCTTCGGCGTCTGGTACGTCCGGGGCGGGATGCGGGCCCTGGCGGAGGCCGTGTACCGGCGCTGCGAGCTGCGCGGGGTCGGGTTCCGCTTCGACACGCCCGTGACCCGGGTGGTCGTCGAGGAGGGCCGGGCCCGGGGCGTGGAGACGGCTGAGGGCCGGATCGAGGCGGACCTGGTGGTCTCCGCGATGGACACCGACGCCCTGTTCAGGGGCGGCCTGGCCGAGTGGCCCGGCGTGCCGGCCGAGGAGTGGGAGCCGGTCGAGGTGCCCGGCCGGTTCAGCGTGCTGCTGGCCCTGCGCGGCCCCCGCCCGGCGGGCACCGCGCACCGGACGGTGGTCCATGCCGCGGACCCGGCGGCGGAGGAGAACGCCCTCACCCACAACCGGCCGCCCTGCGAGCGCCCCACCGTGCAGGTGCTGCGCCCGGACGACCCGACCCTGCGCCCGGACGACGCCCACGAGAGCGTGGTGCTGACCGCGACCGTCCCGGCCCAGGACGAGGTGGACTGGACGGCCCCCGGCTTCGCCGAGCACTACGCCGACCGGCTGCTCGCCCACGTCGACGCGGCGGGCCTGGGCCTGCGCGAGCGGGTGCTGTGGCGGGTCGTGCGCACCCCCACGGACACCCTGCGGGAGACCGGCGCGGTGTACGGCGCCGTCGCCGGGCCCTCGCTGGCGGGCGGGTTCGGCCCGACGGCGCGCCTCAAGGCCGCCAACGAGTCCCCCGTCCCCGGCCTCTACCTGATCGGCGGTGGCGCCCATCCGGGTGGCGGGCTCGCCCGCGTCGGCATGTCGGCGTGCATCACCGCAGGGCTGATCGGCCCGGCCTGAGGCCCTCTCTTTCGGGAGGGCCTGGGCCCGTCAGCCGTGTGAGGGCCAGGTGTTCTGCTGCTGGTAGCCGTACGCCTGGTCGTAGCCCGGCTGCTGCGGGATGCCGCTCTGGGGGTGCTGCTCCCACTGCTGCTGCTGGGCGTTCGGGTCCCAGCCGGGCTCCTGCTGGGGCTGCTGCTGGGGCTGGGACTGCCACTGCTGCTGGTCGTACCCACCCTGGTAGGCGGCCGCGTACGGGTCCTGCTGCTGGGGCTGCTGCTGCGGGTAACCGCCGTACTGCTGCTGGTCGTAGGAGGCGTAGGCGGGCTGCTGCTGCCACTGCTGCTGGTCGTACCCGCCCTGGTAGCCGGCGGCGTACGGGTCCTGCTGCTGGGGCTGAGGCTGCTGCTGGCCCTGCTGCTCGTAGTACGTCGGCGCGTAGATGCCGTCCTGGGCGAGTTCCTGCAGCTCGAAGGCCGCCGTCTGCTCCACCGCGGGGGCGTCCTCGGAGGCTTGTCCGAAGTCCGGCCCGAAGTCCGGCCCGAAGTCCGGTTCGAGGGCCGGTTCGAGGGCCGTCTCGGGCTCCTCCACCGAGCTGACCTCGCCGACGCGCTCCTCCGCGACGGCGGCGGCCGCCACGGCCGTCGCGCCGCCGGTCAGCGCGCCCAGCAGCGGCACCTTGGAGAGCGGGCCCGGCAGGCTGCCGTCCGGCTTGCGCAGGGACCAGCCGGCCCGGAAGCCGCGCTTGACGGAGAGGGTGACGAAGGTCTGGCCGAGTGCGAACAGGGCGGCGCCCGCGCCGATCACCACGACCGAGTCGAGGGACATCCCGGCGGCCACGCCGAGGAAGCCCACCAGGGCGAGGACCCGCCAGTGCACCGGGGCCCGGTTCTGCAGCAGCACCTCGGCGACCAGCCAGAGCGCCACCACCGCCAACGCGACGTACAGCAGCAGGAATCCGATGCCCATCCGCCCGCTACCTCCAGTCGCGTGCCCGCGCTCGCCGCGCGTGTGCGGCGACTGTACCGGTTCAACGGCCCGGGCACCGCATCGCGTTCCCACCCCCGGCCGCACCCGCGCGCACACGGCCGAGCCCGCCACCGTCCAACCGGTGACGGGCTCGTGAACACCCGGTCAGCGCTGGTGCAGCCCCAGGTTCTGGTAGATCTCCAGCGTCGCCGTCGAGTGGTTCAGCGTGATGAAGTGCAGGCCCGGCGCGCCCTCGGCCAGCAGCCGCTCGGCCATCGCCGTGGCGTGCTCCATGCCGACCGCCCGCAGGGCCGCCGGGTCGTCGACGGCGGCGCGCAGCCTGGCCTCCAGCGCGGGCGGGAAGGCCGAGCCGCTGAGCTGCGGGAAGCGCTCCAGCTGCTTGGCGTTGGTCACCGGCATGATCTCCGGGATGATCGGCGCCTCGCAGCCGGCCGCGGCGACCCGGTCGCGCAGCCGGAGGTAGTCGTCGACCTCGAAGAACATCTGGGTGATCGCGTAGTCCGCGCCGGCGCGGAACTTCGCGACGAAGTGCCGGATGTCGTCGTCCCAGTTCGTCGAACGCGGGTGCATGTTGGGCGAGGCCGCGACGCCGACGCAGAAGTCGCCGATGCCCTTGATCAGCTCGACCAGCTCGTACGCGTAGGTGACGCCCTGCGGGTGCCTGACCCACTCGCCCGTCGGGTCGCCGGGCGGGTCTCCCCGGACGGCGAGGACGTTTCGCACGCCCTGGTCGGCGTAGTGGCCGATGATGTTGCGCAGCTCGGCCACCGAGTGGTCCACGGCGGTCAGGTGGGCGACCGGGGTGAGCGTGGTCTCGGTGGCGATCCGGCCGACCATGTTGACGGTGCGCTCGCGCGAGGAGCCGCCGGCGCCGTACGTCATGCAGACGAAGTTCGGGTCGAGCGGCTCGAGACGGCGGATGGCGTCCCAGAGTCTCTGCTCACCGACCTCGGTGCGAGGGGGCATGAACTCGAAGGAGAATGACCGCTTTCCGGCCGCCAGGAGGTCGCGGACCGTCTGTGCGCGGTCCGTTCTGGTGGAAGCGATACCGAGTGCCATGATGGCAGGTTATCGGCCGGTGACCGGGACGTCACAAGCGGGTCCCACGGAATGAGACGGGCGGTGGACGGCGTTCCGTTCACGCAGGTCCCGTGCACCGCCCTCCGCCCCGGCCCGGCTCGCACGTCTGTTCCCAGTACCCCAGCTAGGCTTGCCGCATCCCAGCGAAACAGCGGAGCCTCATCGTGACCTCGTCCAGCACCCGGCCGGCCAACCCCATTGACGTGGAGGACGTCCGCACACGCGTCAACGGCGCCCTCGCCGCGTTCATGGACGGCCAGTCCGCCCTGCTCGACAAGATCTCGCTCCAGCTGGCCCCCGCCGCCGACGCCCTGCGCGACTTCCTGCTGGACGGCGGCAAGCGGCTGCGCCCGGCCTTCTGCTACTGGGGCTGGCGCGCCGCCGGCGGGTCCGCCGCCAGTGAGGGGATCGCCCACGCGGCCGCGGCCCTGGAACTGCTCCAGGCCAGCGCCCTGGTCCACGACGACCTGATGGACCGCAGCGACACCCGGCGGGGCCTGCCCTCCGTCCACCGCCGCTTCGAGGCCCTGCACCGCGAGCGCGGCTGGCGCGGCGACCGCGAGCAGTACGGCGCCTCGGCGGCGGTGCTGCTGGGCGACCTGCTGCTGATCTGGTGCGACGAGCTGTTCATGCGCTCGGGCCTGGAGCCGGCCGCCGTCCTCGCTGCCAAGCCGGTGTTCGACCTGATGCGCACCGAGGTCATGGTCGGCCAGTACCTGGACGTGCTGGAGCCGGTGGCCGGGGACTCGGCCGACGAGGGCGCGCTGGAGCGCGCGCGGACAGTCCTGCACTACAAGTCGGCGAAGTACACCATCGAGCGTCCCCTGCAGGTCGGCGCGCTGCTCGCCGGGGCCGGGCCCGAACCGGTCGAGGCGCTCGGCGCGTTCGGGCTGCCGCTGGGCGAGGCGTTCCAGCTGCGCGACGACCTGCTCGGCGTCTTCGGGGACCCGGCCGTCACCGGCAAGCCCGCCGGGGACGACCTGCGCGAGGGCAAGCGCACCCTGCTCGTCGCCCACGCCATGCGCGCCCTGCCCGCCGCCGACGCCCGTCACCTGGACGAGCGCCTCGGTGCCCCCGACCTGGCCGCCGCCGAGGTCGCCGAGCTGCGGGAGCTGGTGGAGCGCAGCGGCGCGGCCGAGCTGGTGGAGCAACGGATCTCCGAGCTGATGCGCGAGGCCCTGGCCGCGCTGGCGGCGGCGCCGCTCGCCGACGAGAAGGCCCGCGAGGTGCTGCTGGCGCTGGCGGAGGCTTCCACCGTCCGAAAGTACTGACACGTACTGGCACGTACAGGCACGTACAGGCAGTACGTACCGGTACGTACTGCCTGTACCGGCGGACGATGGAAGCCTCTGCGGTCAGACCGCCGCGCGCACCCGGCGGGCGAGCTCGGCGGCGGCCGCCCGGGGGTCCTCGGCCGCGGTGACGGCCCGGACCACGACGATCCGGCGGGCACCGGCCGCCAGGACCTCGTCCAGGTTCCCGAGGTCGATCCCGCCGATGGCGAACCACGGCCGGTCGGTGGCCTGCTTCGCCGCGTACGAGACCAGGCCGAGGCCCGGCGCCGGGCGGCCCGGCTTGGTCGGGGTCGGCCAGACGGGGCCGGTGCAGAAGTAGTCCACGCCCGGCTCGGCGATCGCCGCGTCCACCTCGGACTCGGCGTGGCAGGAGCGCCCGACCAGCACGTCGTCACCGAGGATCGCCCGGGCGGCGGCCACCGGCAGGTCGTCCTGGCCGAGGTGCAGCACGTCCGGCCGGGCCGCGTGGGCGACGTCGGCGCGGTCGTTGACGGCCAGCAGCTTGCCGTGGCGGTGGCAGGCGTCGGCGAAGACCTCCAGCGCCTCCAGCTCCTGCTTCGCCTCCAGGCCCTTGTCGCGGAGCTGGACGATGTCCACCCCGCCGGCCAGCGCCTCGTCCAGGAAGTCGACCAGGTCGCCCTGCGCGCGGCGGGCGTCGGTGCACAGGTAGAGCCGGGCGTCCGCCAGACGGGCGCGCCGCGTGTCCGCCGCCATCAGATCAGCATCGCCTGGGCACGGCGCTTGACCTCGGTGCCACGGTTCTCCCGCAGCGCCTGGATCGGGCTACCGGGCAGCGACGGGTCCTCGGTGAAGAGCCACTCCAGGATCTCCTCGTCGCTGTACCCGCAGTCGCGCAGCACGGTCAGGGTGCCGGACAGGTGCTTGACCAGCCCCGGGCCGTCGATGAACGCCGCAGGGACCTGCAGCGACTTGTTCGGGCCCCGCCGGACGGCGATCAGCCCGCCGCTGCGCACCAGGTCGCGCACCTCGGTGACGCGCACCCCCCACTGCTCCGAGATGTCGGGGAGGTACATCCACTCGGAAACCAGGGTTTCAATCTTGCTTTCGATCTCGCTCACGCCACCAGACTGCCACCTCCGCGCCGTCCGGAGCTAAACGGTGGCCCCCTTGAGCGCCACCGCCGGGTCCGCCGCGAGGGCCGGGTCGAGGGCGGCGCCGCGCTCGATGAGCTTGCGCCCCTGGGCGAGGTCGCGCGGCCGGTCCACGGCCAGCAGGGCGCTGGGCACGCCCCCGCGCAGCCAGAGCACCGACCAGGAGCCGTCCTCCGGGCTCCCCCGCCACAGCAGTTCGTCGCCCTCGGCGTGCCGGCCGGCGTACTGGACCATCCGGCCGAACTGCTCGGACCAGAAGTACGGCACCGGGTCGTACGGCGCCGCGTCCTCGCCGAGGAGGGCGGCGGCCGCCGCGCCGCCGGAGTGCAGAGCGTGGTCCCAGTGCTGGACGGCCAGCCGGGCGCCGGAGCGGGCGGAGGGGTAGCTGACGCAGTCCCCAGCCGCGAGGACGCCGGGCACGCCGGTGCGCAGCCGCCCGTCCACCACGATCGCGCCGCTCGCGTCCAGCTCGACGCCGGAGCCGGCCAGCCAGCCGGTCGCGGGCCGGGCGCCGATGCCGACGACCACCTCGTCGGCGGGCAGGTGCGAGCCGTCCGCCAGCCGGACCGAGCCCGGCTCGACGGCCTCCACGCCGACGCCGCAGCGCAGGTCGATCCCGGCCTCGGCGTACCAGGGGGCCATCGCCCGGCCGATCTCGGCGGGCAGGGCGCCCGGCAGCGGGGCCCGTCCGGCCTCGACCACGGTCACCTCGCAGCCGGCCTGGCGGGCGGCGGTGGCCACCTCGGCGCCGATCCAGCCCGCGCCGACCAGCACCAGCCGGCGGCCGGGGCGCAGCAGGGCCCGCAGCGCCAGCGCGTCGTCCAGGGTGTGCAGCAGGTGGGCCCGCTCGGCGCCGGGCAGGGCGCGCGGGACGGCGCCGGTGGCGATCACCAGGGCGTCGTACGGCAGGTCGCCCGCGTCGGTGTGCAGGGTGCCGGGGGCCAGCCCGGTGGCGCGGCGGCCGAGGAGCAGCTCGACGCCGAGGGCGTCGTAGTCGACGTCGAGAGTGGTGGCGTCGGCCTTGCCGAGCAGGACGTCCTTGGAGAGCGGCGGCCGGTCGTACGGCGCGTGCGGCTCCTCGCCGACCAGCACGATCCGCCCCCGCCAGCCGCCCTGCCGCAGCTTCAGGACGCACTGCGCCCCGGCCAGCCCGGCGCCGACGACGACCGCGATCCGCTCATTTCCGCTCAGCTCTGCCACGCCCGTCACTGTACTCAGGGCTTTGTCCCACCCTTCGTACGGGCCTTCGGGCAGGCAGACGCCCGGAGTTAAGGTGGGAGCACCACACGGGAGCCCGGCGAACCGGGCTGAGAGGCGGGCTGGCACGGCCTGCGACCGTCCGAACCTGATCCGGGTCATACCGGCGAAGGGAGAAGAGCAGCCTTGTCACGCTTGCTGAAGGATGCCCACACCGAGGTGCTGGTGATCGGCGGAGGCATCATCGGCCTCGCCGTCGCCTGGCGCGCGGCGCAGCACGGAGCAGGGCGCGTGATCGTGGTGGACCCCTCGCACGGCCACGGCGCCGCCGGGGTCGCGGCCGGGATGCTCGCCCCGGTCACCGAGGTCCAGTACGGCGAGGAGCCGCTGCTGCGCCTGAACACGGCCTCGAACGAGCGCTACGCGGCCTTCGCCGCCGAACTCACCGAGGCGAGCGGGGGCCTGGACACCGGCTACCGCCGCTGCGGCACGATCGCCGTCGCCCTGGACTCCGACGACCGCGAGGAACTGCGCGACCTGCACGCCTTCCACCAGCGCCTCGGCCTGGACTCGACCTGGCTCACCGGCCGCGAGGCCCGCAAACTCGAACCGATGCTCGCCCCCGGCGTGCGCGGCGCCCTGTACGCGGCCGACGACCACCAGGTCGATCCCCGCCGCCTGCTCAAGGCCCTGTACGCCGCCTGCGAGGGCGCGAACGTCCTGCTCCACCGGGCCGAGGCCCTCGAGCTGCTCATCGAGGACGGCCGCGCGACCGGCGCCCGGCTGAGCACCGGCGAGAGCGTCACCGCCGACCAGGTGGTCCTGGCCGCCGGCCCGCGGAGCCACCGACTGCCGGGCCTGCCCGAGGGTGTGCTGCCCGCGATCCGTCCGGTGAAGGGCCAGATCCTGCGCCTGCGCGTCCCGCAGGCGTACCGGCCGTTCCTCTCCCGCAACGTCCGCGCGGTGGTGCGCGGGCAGCACCTGTACGTCGTCCCGCGCGAGGACGGCGAGCTGGTGATCGGCGCGACCAGCGAGGAGCAGGGCTACGACACCACCGTCACCGCCGGCGGGGTGTACGAACTCCTGCGCGACGCCCACGAGTTGGTCCCGGGGATCACCGAACTCCCGCTCGTGGAGACGGCTGCGGGCCTGCGCCCGGGCTCGCCGGACAACGCCCCGCTGCTCGGCCCGACGTCCCTGCCCGGCCTGGTCGCCGCGACCGGCCACTACCGCAACGGCGTGCTGCTCACCCCGGTGACCGCCGACCTGCTCGGCGAGTACCTGGCCACCGGCGAACTCCCGGACCTGGCACAGCCGTTCACCCCCACCCGCTTCGCCACGAAGGCCGCCGCATGACCGAGAACCCCATGACCCAGAGCCGCCCGACCGACACCCGCCCGACCGAGATCGCCCTGACCGTCAACGGCGAGCCCCGCACGCTGCCCGCCGCCACCACCCTCGCCGAGCTGGTGGCCACCGTCAGCGCCGCCAACACCGGCGTCGCCGCCGCGCTCAACGAGGCTGTGGTGCCGCGCAGTTCGTGGTCCGGCACGCCGCTGAGCAGCGGTGACCGGATCGAGATCCTCACCGCCGTCCAGGGAGGCTGACCGATGGCCGACGACCTGCTGACCATCGCCGGGACGACCTTCTCCTCCCGGCTGATCATGGGCACCGGAGGCGCCCCCAGCCTCGAGGTCCTCGAGCGCGCCCTGCTCGCCTCCGGCACCGAGCTGACCACCGTCGCGATGCGCCGGGTGAACGCCACCACCCAGGGCTCCGTCCTGGACGTGCTGACCCGCAACGGCATCCGCGTCCTGCCCAACACGGCCGGCTGCTTCACCGCCGGCGAGGCGGTGCTGACCGCCCGCCTGGCCCGCGAGGCGCTGGGCACGAACTGGGTGAAGCTGGAGGTGATCGCCGACGAGCGCACCCTCCTGCCGGACCCGATCGAGCTGCTGGACGCCGCCGAGACCCTCGTCGACGACGGCTTCACCGTCCTGCCGTACACCAACGACGACCCGGTGCTGGCCCGCAAGCTGGAGGACGTCGGCTGCGCGGCGATCATGCCGCTGGGCTCGCCGATCGGCTCGGGCCTGGGCATCCGCAACCCGCACAACTTCCAGCTGATCGTGGAGGCCGCGAACGTCCCCGTCGTCCTGGACGCGGGCGCCGGCACCGCCTCCGACGTGGCGCTGGCGATGGAGCTGGGCTGCTCGGCGGTGATGCTCGCCTCCGCGGTGACCCGCGCGCAGGACCCGGTCCTGATGGCCGAGGCCATGCGGCACGCCGCCGAGGCCGGACGCCTGGCCCACCGGGCCGGCCGCATCCCGCGCCGCTTCCACGCGGAGGCGTCCTCCGCGATGGCCGGCCGCGCGGACCTCGACACCCGGGAGCAGCCCGCGTTCTAGGCACCTCGCCCGGGCACCTCGCACGGGCACGTCACGCATGTCACAACCCGGTCCCGGAGGCGGCGCCCTCCGGGTCCGGGATCGGAGCGCGCCACTAGACTCCCCCGGGTGGACACGGGAATGCACGACCCCCTGATCGGTACCCTGCTCGACGGCCGTTACCAGGTCGAGCAGCGCATCGCCGCAGGCGGGATGTCCACCGTGTACAAGGGCACCGACACCCGGCTCGACCGGGTCGTCGCCCTCAAGGTGATGCACCCGCAGCTGGCCGGCGACGAGGGCTTCACCGCCCGCTTCATCCGCGAGGCCAAGGCGATCGCCCGGCTCACCCACCCCAACGTGGTGAACGTCTTCGACCAGGGCGCGGACGGCGGGAACGTCTTCCTCGCCATGGAGTACGTCCCCGGCCGCACCCTGCGCGACCTGCTGCGCGACCGCGGCGCCCTGTCGGTGCGCGCCGCCCTGGACGTCCTGGAGCCGGTGCTCGCCGCCCTCGGCGCCGCCCACCGCGCCGGGCTGGTCCACCGGGACGTCAAGCCGGAGAACGTGCTGATCACCGACGGGGGCCTGGTCAAGGTCGCCGACTTCGGCCTCGTCCGGGTGCTCGGCACCGCGGACGGCGCCCCCACCTCGGTGACCACCTCGACCGGCGGCACCGTCCTCGGCACCGTCTCCTACCTGGCCCCCGAGCAGATCCTCCCGGACGCCCCCACCGACCAGCGGGTGGACGTCTACGCGGCCGGAATCCTGCTGTACGAGATGCTCACCGGCCGCCGCCCGCACACCGGCGACAACCCCGTCCAGGTCATGTACAAGCACCTGCACGAGGACGTCCCCGCCCCCTCGCTGGTCGCCCCCGCCGTCGCCCCGGCGCTGGACGCCATAGTGGCCTTCGCCTGCGCCCGCGCCGCCGAGGCCCGCCCGTACGACGCCGTCGAACTGCTCGCCGCCCTCCAGCGCGTGCGCCGCACCCTCACCCCCGCCGAGCTCGACGCCGAGCCGCCCGCCTCCACCCGGCCCAGCCCCCGCTACCCGACCGGCGAGGCCACCTCGGTGCTGCGGCAGCGGCCCGCGCCCGCCGACCTCCGGCCCGCGCCGCCCGAGCGCACCAGCGTCCTGGACGTGCCGGCCGACCTGATGGAGCAGCTGCTCACCGAGCCCCGCCCGTACGACGAGCCCACCCCGGTGCGCCGCACCCGCCCGCCCCGGCTGCGCCGGCTGCCCCGCAGGCCGCTGATCTGGGCGGGCGCGCTGACGGCGCTGGTGCTGCTGGTCGGCGGCGCGACGTACGGGCTGAACCAGGGCCTGTACGGGTCGGTGCCGGCCGTGCTGGGCAAGGACCGCGCCGAGGCGCAGCGCGACCTGGACGGGCAGGGCATGCACGCCAGGTTCGTCGAGGTGTTCAGCGAGTCCGTCCCCGCCGGGCAGGTCATCTCCACGGACCCGGGGATCGGCGCCCGAACCCGCAAGAGCGACACGGTGACGGTCACGGTCTCGAAGGGCCCCAAGCGGATAGCGGTGCCGGACGTCACCGGCAAGACCACCGACCAGGCCGTCTCGGCGCTGACCGGCGTGCAGCTGATCAAGGGCAACGTGACGCAGACGTACAACGACTCGGTGGCCGAGGGCACGGTGATCAGCAGCTCCCCGGCGGCCGGGCAACTGCTGCCGGAGAACAGCTCGGTCTCGCTGGTGGTCAGCAAGGGCATGGTGCCCGTCCCCGACGTCACCGGGATGTCCAAGGAGGACGCCCAGCGGACGCTCCAGGCGGCCGGCTTCTCGATGCAGACCTCCGGGGTGAACCTGTTCGGCACCGGGAAGGTCTCCGGCCAGTCCCCGGCGGCCGGGGAGCGGCGCCCGCAGAAGACCGTCGTGACGGTCAACTTCCCGTTCCTGTAAGCCCGCCGGCCCTCTAGCGCAAGGGCCCGTCGCCTGGCTCCTCCTGGTGGGAGTAGCGCTGCTCGCGCCAGGGGTCGGCGAGGTTGTGGTAGCCGCGCTCCTCCCAGAAGCCGCGGCGGTCGGCCCGCATGTACTCCACCGCGCGGACCCACTTGGGGCCCTTCCAGGCGTACAGCCGGGGCACGACCAGCCGCACGGGGAAGCCGTGCTCGGCGGTGAGCACCTCGCCGTCGCGGTGGGTGGCGAGCAGGGTGCTCCCGTCCGCGAAGACGTCCAGCGGCAGGTTGGCGCTGTAGCCGTACTCGGCCCAGACCATCACGTGGGTGACGCCCGGCGCCGGGGGTGCCAGCTCGAGGAGGGCGGCGGCGGGCACGCCCGTCCACTCGTTGCCGAGGACGGAGAACTTGGTGACGCAGTGCAGGTCCCCGTGGACGGTGGCGCGCGGCAGGGCGCCGAATTCCTCGAAGGTCCAGGTGTGCTTCTCGGCGGAGGCGGTGGCGCCGAACACCTGGAGGTCCCAGGTCAGCCGGTTGAAGCGGGGCACCGATCCGTAGTACAGGGCGGGCCAGCCGCGCTGCCCGCGCTGCCCCGGGGGGAGCCTCGGGTCAGGTGGCGGAATCGGTTCTTTCTCGGACTGACCCATGGGTCCATGGTGACAGACGGCGGCCGAGGCCCGACGCGCGCCCCTTCACCCCTCCTTCACGCCCCGCCCATATGGGCCAACGGTCGATCGCACACTCTCGGACAGCGGTGCAAATCGGATATTCCGACACATGTCCTAGTGAGTGTGAACTTACTGGAATTACCTCCCATCACGGTGCCAGGATTCGCAGCGCAGGCCCGACCGCAGGGCACCGCAGGACGTAGGCACCGGGAGGCACCACCATGCAGGGCGATCCAGAGGTCATCGAGTTCCTCAACGAGCAGCTCACCGCCGAGCTCACCGCGATCAACCAGTACTTCCTGCACGCCAAGATGCAGGAGAACTTCGGCTGGACGAAGCTCGCCAAGTACACCCGGCACGAGTCCTTCGACGAGATGAAGCACGCCGAGACCCTCACCGACCGCATCCTGTTCCTGGACGGGCTGCCCAACTACCAGCGGCTGTTCCACGTCCGGATCGGGCAGACGGTCAAGGAGATGTTCGAGGCGGACCGCCAGGTCGAGGTCGAGGCGATCGACCGGCTCCGGCGCGGGATCGTGGTGATGCGGGCCAAGAACGACGTCACCTCGGCGAACATCTTCGAGGACATCCTGGCCGACGAGGAGCACCACATCGACTACCTGGACACCCAGCTGGAGCTCCTGGAGAAGCTCGGCGAGGCGCTCTACCTCGCCCAGCTCATCGAGCAGCCGGAGTCCTGAGGCCGACGAGCCCCTCTCAGGCCACGCGCAGCGGGAGCACCGGGGCCAGGGATGACTCCGTAGCCGCGTCCTGCGTCTCCGGGTCGGCGAGCCCCAGCTTGGCGGCCAGCCGGGCGGTCGGGCAGGGCCGGGCGCCGTGCTCGCCGAGCAGGGCCTGTATCCGCCGGACGCAGGAGCCGCAGTCGGTGCCCGCCTTGCAGCCCTTGGCGATCTGGCGCGGGGAGTTCGCACCGGCGTCGATCGCCTTCTTCACCTGGTCCTCGGTGACCGCATGGCACATGCACACGTACATCGCGGTCTCTCCCAAGGACTGAGTGGATCTTGACTAAGGCAAGCCTTAGTTCACTGAGCCTCACCTTACCTGGCATTCCGGGTACGAAAAAGCCCCTCCGGCTTCGGGAGTCCCGAATCCGGAGGGGCCTTCGTCACAGTTACTCGCCCGCTCGCCTCCGGGCCGCTCCGACCCGGTGCCGACACTCCACGCTCCGGCGCTCCTTCGTCGCTGGTCGCTCGTCGCTTTCGGCACCGGCGCGGCCCTTCGGCTCGGGGCGGGGCGCGGACCGTCACTGGTTGCGGTAGGTCTCCGCCACCAGGAACGCGAGGTCCAGCGACTGGCTGCGGTTGAGCCGCGGGTCGCAGGCCGTCTCGTAGCGCTGGTGCAGGTCGTCGACCAGCACCTCGTCGCCGCCGCCGACGCACTCGGTCACGTCGTCGCCGGTCAGCTCCACGTGGATGCCGCCCGGGTGGGTGCCGAGGCCCCGGTGGACCTCGAAGAAGCCCTTGACCTCGTCGAGCACGTCGTCGAAGCGGCGGGTCTTGTGACCGCTGGACGCCTCGAAGGTGTTGCCGTGCATCGGGTCGCAGATCCACACCGGCTGGGCGCCGGAGGCGGTGACCTTCTCCACCAGGGTGGGCAGGTGCTCGCGGACCTTGCCCGCGCCCATCCGGGTGATGAAGGTGAGGCGGCCGGGCTCGCGCTCCGGGTCCAGCTTCTCGATCAGCGTGAGCGCCTCGTCGACCGTGGTGGTCGGGCCGAGCTTGACGCCGATCGGGTTGCGGATCCTGGACGCGAACTCGATGTGCGCGTGGTCCAGCTGCCGGGTGCGCTCGCCGATCCACACCATGTGGCCGGAGACGTCGTACAGCTCGCCGGTGCGCGAGTCCACGCGGGTCAGCGCGGTCTCGTAGTCCAGGATCAGGGCCTCGTGCGAGGAGAAGAACTCGACGGTCCTGAACTCCTCCGGCGCCACGCCGCAGGCGTTCATGAACGCCAGGGCGTTGTCGATCTCCCGGGCGAGCTGCTCGTAGCGCTGGCCCGCCGGGGAGTTGCGCACGAAGTCCTGGTTCCAGGCGTGCACCTGGCGCAGGTCGGCGTACCCACCGGTGGTGAAGGCGCGCACCAGGTTCAGGGTCGCGGCGGACGCATTGTACATCCGCTTGAGCCGCTCCGGGTCCGGGATGCGGGACTCGGGGGTGAAGTCGAAGCCGTTCACCGAGTCGCCCCGGTAGACCGGCAGGGTCACGCCGTCGCGGGTCTCGGTCGACTTGGAGCGCGGCTTGGAGTACTGCCCGGCGATGCGGCCGACCTTCACGACCGGCACCGAGGCGGCGTACGTCAGGACGGCGGCCATCTGCAGCAGGGTCTTCAGCTTGTTGCGGATGTGCTCCGCCGAGACACCGTCGAAGGCTTCGGCGCAGTCACCGCCCTGCAGGAGGAACGCTTCCCCACGCGCCACGGCTCCGAGCCGGGCGCGCAGCTGGTCGCACTCGCCGGCGAAGACGAGCGGCGGATACGAGGCGAGCTCGGCAAGGGTCTTGCGCAGAGCCTCTTGGTCCGGCCATTCAGGCTGCTGCGCCGCGGGCAGGGACTGCCATGAGTGAAGATTCGTTGCGGTCACACGGGCAAGGCTACGGGGTGAGCCCGGTGATCCGTGACCATTGCCCGGTGGATGAGACACCTTCCGGACAACCATTCCGGCGCGGCGTAGACGCGTTGATGTGATCCGCTACGCTCAGCCCCATGCACGCGCACCGCACCCACTCCTGGTGGTGGACCCCCCTCCTGGGCGGCCCACCGATCGCGCGTTCCTAGACGAACACGAACGGCCGCCCCTCGGGGCGGCCGTTCTCGTTGGAGCAGACGGCCCTCCGGGAGCGGACCCAGCACCGCCCTCGCCATCCATCCCGGAAACATCCATCCCGGTAACCCGGAAGGAAGCCGTACCGTGACGACCGCCGTCGAACTGCTCGCCCGCCTGACCTCCCCCGGCGCCCCCGCCTTCGCCCTGCTGCACCGCCGCACCCCGCGGCACGCCCCCGACACCGTCGAGGTGCTGCTGGGCACCGTCGCCGACCACGAGCACCTCGCCGACCTGCCCGTACGTGAGGGCGTCCCGGTCGGCGGCCCGACGCACGACCTGCTCGCGCTCGTCCCGTACCGGCAGATCCGCGAGCGCGGGTTCGAGGCGCACGACGACGGCGCCCCGCTGCGGGCCCTCTCCGTCGAGGAGCAGTACGCCCTGCCTCTGGCCGAAATCGCCGCCGCCCTGCCGCACCTGCCGGTCAACCTCACCGGCGGCGCCTTCGACGTGGACGACGAGGCGTACGCGGAGATCGTCCGCACGGTGATCGAGGAGGAGATCGGCAACGGCGAGGGCGCCAACTTCGTCATCCGGCGCGACTTCCACGCCACCCTGGAAGCCCCCGGCGGAGCCGGAACCGGACACTGCTCGCCCGCGCTGGCGCTCTCCCTCTTCCGCCGCCTGCTGGAGCAGGAGCGCGGCGCCTACTGGACGTTCCTGGTGCACACCGGCGACAGGGTGCTGGTCGGGGCCTCCCCCGAGGTGCACGTCCGCCAGAGCGGCGGCACCGTCGTGATGAACCCGATCTCCGGCACCTACCGCTACCCGGCCGCCGGCGCCGACCTCGACTCCCTGCTCCGCTTCCTCCACGACCCCAAGGAGCTCGAGGAGCTGACCATGGTCGTCGACGAGGAACTCAAGATGATGTGCACGGTCGGCGACCTCGGCGGCCAGGTCCTCGGCCCCCGGCTCAAGGAGATGTCCCACCTCGCCCACACCGAGTACGAGCTGCGCGGGCGCACCTCCCTGGACGTGCGCGAGGTGCTGCGCGAGACGATGTTCGCCGCCACCGTCACCGGCAGCCCGGTGCAGAACGCCACCCGGGTCATCAAGCGCTACGAGCCCACCGGGCGCGGCTACTACTCCGGCGCCCTCGCCCTGATCGGCCGCTCCGCCAGCGGCGGGCAGCTCCTCGACTCGCCGATCTGCATCCGCACCGTCGACATCGACCCGGCCACCGGCCGGGTGGTCGTCCGGGCCGGCGCCACCCTGGTCCGCCACTCCGACCCGCGCTCCGAGGTCGCCGAGACCCACGCCAAGGCCGCCGGGGTGCTCACCGCGATCGGCGCCCTGCCCGCGCCCACCCGTCCGACCGGCCCCAGCGGCCCGCGCCTCGGCGACGACCACCGGGTGCAGGCCGCCCTCGACTCCCGCCGCGCCGACCTCGCGCCGTTCTGGCTGCGGATGCAGGCGGCGGCCACGGTCACCGAAGCCCTGCCGACCCTGGTCGTGGACGGCGAGGACACCTTCACCGCGATGCTCGCCCACCTGCTCACCTCGCTCGGCCACCAGGTCGACGTCGCCCGCTTCGACGAGCCGGGGCTTCGGGAGCGCGTCGCCGCCCACCGGGGCCCGCTGGTGCTCGGCCCCGGCCCGGGGGACCCGGCGCTCGCCGAGGACCCGAAGATGGCGCTGCTGCGGCCGATCGTCGCCGACTCCCTGGCCGCCGTCCGCTCCGGCGCCCGCACGGCGCCGCTGCTCGCCGTCTGCCTCAGCCACCAGTTGCTCTCCGCCGAGCTCGGGCTGCCGCTGGCCCGCAAGGCCGTCCCGTACCAGGGGGCACAGGAGTCGGTCGACCTGTTCGGCACCCGCCGGACGGTCGGCTTCTACAACACCTTCACCGCCCGCTGCACCGACGCCGAGGCGCAGCGGCTCGCCGCCGCCGGTGTCGAGGTCGCCCGCGACGCGGCCACCGGGGACGTGCACGCCCTGCGCGGCCCCGGCTTCGCGGGCCTCCAGTTCCACCCGGAGTCGGTGCTCACCCGCGACGGGCTGGACATCGTCGCGGGCCTGCTGCACGAGGCGACGGCCGTCCGGGGCTGAACCGGTCGCGCCGAACCGATCACGCCGAACCGATCACGCTGAACCGATCGGGCCGAACTGATCGGGCTGGACGGGGAGTTCAGAGCTCCTCGTCCAGCCCCTGCTCGATCGCGTAGCGGACCAGCTCGACCCGGTTGTGCAGCTGCAGCTTGCCCAGGGTGTTCTGCACGTGGTTCTGCACCGTCCGGTGCGAGAGCACCAGCCGGTCGGCGATCTGCCGGTACGACAGCCCCTTCGCCACCAGCCGCAGCACCTCGGTCTCACGCGCTGTCAGCTTCGGGACATCCGGCGCCGAGGCCGGGGCCGGCTCGGAGGCCAGCCGGCGGAACTCCCCGAGCACCAGCCCGGCCAGGCCGGGGGTGAACACCGCGTCGCCGACGGCCGTACGGCGCACGGCCTCCAGCAGCTCGTCCCGTCCGGCCGACTTCACCAGGTACCCGGTGGCGCCGGACTTCACCGCCTCCAGCACGTCCTGGTGCTCGCCGCTGGCCGAGAGCACCAGCACCCGCACCGACGGGTCGCTCGCGACGACCTGGCGGCACACCTCGACGCCGGGCAGGTTCGGCAGGTTGAGGTCCAGCACGATCACCTGCGGCGAGCTGGCCCGGGCCCGGCGCACGGCCTCCTCGCCGTCCCCCGCCGTGGCCACCACGTCGAGCCCGGCCTCGGCCAGGTCCCGCGAGACGGCCTCGCGCCACATCGGGTGGTCGTCCACCACCATCACGCGCACGGCCTGCACCGGCTCTCCGGTCATCACTCGCCCTCCCTCGGGACCCGCAGTTCCACCTCGACGCCCTCCCCGGGCGCCGAGTACAGCTCGGCCGTGCCACCGAGGTCCAGCAGCCGGCCCCGGATGGACTGGGAGACGCCCAGGCGCCCGGCCCGCTCCGCCTCGCCGAGCCGCCCGGGCGCGAAGCCGGGCCCGTCGTCGCGGATGCTGACCGTGACGGCCTCCGGCTCGTCCTCGACCAGGATCCAGGCCCGGGCCCGCTCCCCGGCGTGCCGGCGCACGTTGTCCACGGCCGCGCCGACCGCCGCCGCCAGCTCGCCCGCCGCCGGGCCGGGCAGCAGCACCGGGGTGCCGGGGGCGGAGAGCGTGATCCGCTCGTCGGCGTACGGGCGCAGCAGCGCGGTGAGGTCCCGCGGCTCGTCCGCGTCGGGGGCCGCGGCGCGCTGGGCGGGCAGCGGGCCGCCGGTCATCAGCGCCCGCAGCGCCCGCTCCTGCTCGCCTGCGAGGCGGCCGAGTTCGGCGATCCCCTCCGCGCCGCCCGGCTCGCCGCCGCGCCGCTGGACCAGGGCGAGCACCTGGAGCACGCCGTCGTGGATGTCGCGGGAGAGCCGCTCGCGCTCCCGGGTGGCGGCCTCGACCTGGAGGGCCCGGGTGAGGGTCGCCTCGCTGGCCCGGGCCAGCTCGATCACGTACCCGATCGCGCAGCCGGCGACCAGCAGCAGCACGATGTTGTGGAGGTTGTCGCCGGTCGGCCCGCCGTGGCCGAGGACGTTGGCGACGCCGATCACCGAGCCCGCGGCCGCCGCCGGGCGCCAGCCGCCCTTGGCGGCGAAGCCGAGCACCGTACCGGCGGCCCAGATGGTCGGCAGGGTGGGTGCGCCGTGGTTGATCCGGGCCGGGGTGTCGGTCAGGCCGCTCATCACGATGCCGGTGACGACGAGGGTGAGGTCCACGCCCAGGACGTACCAGGTGCAGCGCTCCGGGTCGCCGAAGGCGCGGGTGGTGGCGAGCGTCCACAGGGCGAGCGCGCCGAGGAAGATCCAGCCGGCGACGGGGTGCAGGAAGTGCAGGTAGGAGTTGACGTACCGCAGCAGGGCGTAGGCCAGGGCCAGCACCCGGAAGTAGGAGATGGCCCGCCAGAGCGGGAGTTCGACGGACATGCCGCCGGCGGCCACCGTGCCGCCGACGGCCGTCGCCCCGCGACCGCCGTCCGTCATCCCCGCCCCTCCCCCGGAACGGGCCGGCCGGTCAGGCCGACCCGTTCTCCTTCTGCTGCTGCTCCTGCTCGGCCTTCTCCGCCTTCTCCGCCTCGGCCTTCTCCGCCTCGGCCGCCTTCTCCGCCTCGGCCTTCTCGGCCTTGAGGGCGGCCTTGCGCTCGGCGTCGGCCTTCTTCTTGTCGTCGGAGATCTGGCGCTTGGCGGCCGTCGCGTAGATGTCGACGTACTCCTGGCCGGAGAGCCGCATGATCTCGTACATCACCTCGTCCGTCACCGAACGCAGGATGAAGCGGTCGTTCTCCATGCCGTGGTAGCGGGAGAAGTCCAGCGGGCGGCCGATCCGGATCCCGGGGCGGATGCCGAAGTTGGGGACCACCTGGCCGGGCGGCTGGACCTTCTCGGTGTCGATCATGGCGACGGGGATGACCGGCGCGCCGGTGGCCAGCGCGACGCGGGCCAGGCCCCCGACCTTGCCCCGGTACAGCTTGCCGTCGGGCGAGCGGGTGCCCTCCGGGTAGACGCCGAAGAGCTCGCCGCGGTCCAGCACGGCGATCGCGCTGCGGATCGCGGCCTCGCCGGCGCCGCGCACGCCAGAACGGTCCACGGGCAGCTGGCCGACGCCCTTGAAGAAGGCGGCCGTCAGCCGGCCCTTGAGGCCCGGGGTGTTGAAGTACTCGGCCTTCGCGATGAACGTGACCCGGCGCCTGATCAGCGCGGGGAAGAAGAACGAGTCCGAGAAGGACAGGTGGTTGCTCGCGATGATCGCCGCACCCTCGGTGGGGATGTTCTCCTCACCCTCGATCCACGGCCGGAAGAAGATCCGAAGCAGTGGCGCGACGATCAACTTCATCAGTCGGTAGAACAACCGGGGCCTCCTGTTATGCGGACCGGTCGATCCTAATGCCCCGCGGACCCGGGCCGCGCCCGGGCCCGCCGATGGGGGCGGCCGGTGGGGGTGTACGCCCCGCACGGTGCATGGGACGATGCGTGTCCCCCCAGCGTAGGAGTCCGCCATGCCGCTGCTGCCCGGTGCCGAGCCCTACCGCCACCGCGGTTCGGCGGTGGGGGTGCTGCTGTGCCACGGCTTCACCGGGTCCCCCGCGTCGCTGCGGCCCTGGGCCGAGGAGCTGGCCGCCGCGGGGTACACCGTCTCGCTGCCGCTGCTGCCCGGGCACGGCACCCGTTGGCAGGACATGCAGGTCACCCGCTGGGAGGACTGGTACGCCGAGGTCGAGCGGGAACTGCTGGAGCTGACGCGCACCTGCGAGCGGGTCTTCGTCTGCGCGCTGTCGATGGGCGGGGCGCTGGCGCTGCGGCTGGCGGCCGTGCACGGCCCGAAGGTCGCCGGGCTGGTGCTGGTCAACCCGTCGGTCCGCTCGGACACCCCCGCGAGTGTGCTGCTTCCGGTGCTGCGCCACCTCGTCCCGAGCCTGCCCGGGATCGCCGACGACATCGCCCGCCCGGACGTCAGCGAGCACGGCTACGACCGTACGCCGCTGCACGCCGCCTGGTCGCTGTCCCGGCTGTGGAAGGAGGTGCAGGCGCGGCTGCCCGAGGTGACCCAGCCCGTGCTGCTCTTCCACAGCCCTCAGGACCACGTGGTCTCCGCGGCCAACTCGGAACTGGTGCTGGCCCGGATATCCTCGACGGAGGTGACGGAGCGGCTGTGCCAACGCAGCTTCCACGTCGCGACGCTGGATCACGACGCGGGGGAAATATTCGCGGCGAGCCTGGACTTCATCCAACGGCTGGCCCCCGCGCACGCGGCGGGCGTCACCCGGATCGAATCGGACGATCACCATGGCTGAAGGGCCGGAAGTGCACGAGAGCAGCACGGCGGGCGGCGGGGACGAGACTCCCCGCGAGGACGGCACACCGCCCCGCGAGGACGGCCCTGTCAACGGCGGCACCGAGCCGGGCGGCGGCCTGACGCGCCCTCCCGCGGACGGCCCCGCGAAGGGCCCCGGGGGCGACTCCGTCGAGCCCGCGCCCGAGCAGCCCGCACCGCGCCGCACCCCCGAGCGCAGCCAGGCCGAGCAGGACGAGATCTTCGCCGCCCTGATCGCCCAGTTCGACGACCCCGTCGACCTCAACAACCCCAACTGGCCCGAGGTCGAGAACCTCCGCGCCCAGAACGAGCTCAAGGGCGGCTACAAGGACGGCCCCGACCGCAAGGCCGGCGGGGACGACTTCGCCGACCTCGCCCCCCAGCCCCGCCCCCGCTCCGGCAAGCCGGTGCTCCCGGCGGCGACCCCGGGCCCGCGCGACTTCGAGCTGACCGAGGAGAGCGACGAGGGCCACTTCGTCCCGCCGGAGCCCCCGCCGCTGCCCTCGGCCGACGTGACCGCCAAGTTCGCCTGGCTGGCCGTCCTCGGCGGCCCGGCGCTGCTGCTGGTCGACGCGGTGGTCTGGCAGGAGGTCTCCGGCTGGCCCGCCTGGGTCGGCATCACCGCCTTCCTCGGCGGCTTCGTCACCCTGGTCGCCCGGATGAAGGACCGCGACGAGGACGAGCCCGAGGACCCGAACCACGGCGCGGTCGTCTAGGCCCTGTCCGGACGACAGGGCCTAAGCGACGCTCTGACGCTCGGGGATCTCCAGGAAGGCCAGCACCGGCAGGTGGTCGGTCGCGGCGCGCAGGTCGGCCTCGGTGACGCCGGGCAGTCCGTGCGGCACGCCGCAGCCGAGCACGGTGATCCCGGGCGTGGCGAACACCGCGTCGATCCGCTGGTAGGGCCGCTCCGGGACGGAGGTGAACTCCCCGCCCCAGGGCGCCGCGACGTGCCCGTCCTGCAGCCGGGAGGCCAGCAGCTCCCAGCCCGGCCCGTCCGGGTGCTCGTTGAAGTCCCCGGCCACGATGCCGAGTTCGGCGATCGCGAGCTGGTCGAGCAGCAGCTCGAACTGCCCGTACCGCTCCTCCGGGTTCAGGCTCAGGTGGCAGCTGGTGACGCTGAACGGCGCGCCGCCGGGCAGCCGCAGCAGCGCGGTGGCGAAGCCCCGGGCGTGCAGGCCCCGGGTCTTGGGCAACAGCCGGTCGTGCACGCCGAGCAGGTCCACCGCGCCGGGCCGCCCGAGCAGCAGCGGGCCGGCCGCCGTACGGCCCCCGCCCGCGAGCACCGTGGTGCCGGTGCTGCGGGCCAGCCAGGCCGCCTGCCCCTCGGGCCGCCAGTAGCGCGGGGACTCCTGGACGCAGACGAGGTCGGGCTCGCAGGCCCGGATCACCCGGGCGAGCGCCCGCCGGTCGTCGCGCAGCGAGCGGACGTTGTAGCTGAGCAGCCGCAGCCGCCGCGCCCCCGGGGACGGCGGCCGGACGGGCGCGGCGGGCGCGGCGGTCATGGGAGGCTCAGCGGGTGCGGGCGAGGTCCGCCGCGCCGACGATGCCGGCCGCGGAGCCCATCGAGGCGAGGACGACCTCGGCGCGCGGGCGGTGCACCCCGCCGGTCAGGTAGTGCTCGAAGCACTTGGCGACCGGGTCGAGCAGCAGCCGCCCGGAGTCGGAGACGCCGCCGCCGAGGACGAAGACGGCCGGGTCGAAGAGCGCGGCGAGGTCGGCCATGCCACGGCCCAGCCAGTCGGACAGTTCGGCGTAGCACTCCAGGGCGAGCGGGTCGCCCGCCTCGGCCGCCTCGGTGATGTGGATGCCGCGGATGGTCTCGGCGACGCCGTCGTTGAGCTCCAGCATCCGCTTGCCGCGCACCGGGTCGGCGGCGGCCTTCTCCCGGCCGTAGCGGCGCAGCGCCCGCCCGGAGGCGTACTGCTCCCAGCAGCCCTTGCCGCCGCAGCCGCACTGCAGGCCGTCCGGGACCATGTTGAGGTGGCCGATCTCGCCGGCCACGCCGAAGCGGCCGCGGTGCAGCCGCCCGTCCAGGACGATGCCGCCGCCGATGCCGGTGCCGACGGTGATCAGCAGCATGTCCTGGTGCTCGGCGGCGGCGCCGAAGCGGAACTCGGCCCAGGCGGCGCAGTTGGCGTCGTTCTCGACCACGGTGTCGAGGCCCGTGAGCTCCTCGATCCGGCCGCGCAGCGGCTCGTTCTCCCAGGCGATGTTGGGGGCGAAGATCACCGTCGAGCGGTCGCGGTCCACGAAGCCGGGAGCGCCGACGCCCACCGCCTCGACGCCGGGGTACTGCTCCTTGAGCTCGCGGACGGCCTGCGCGATCGCGTCGACCGCCCACTGCGGGTCGGCCGGGGTGGGCACCCGGGTGCGGGCGAGGATCGTGCCCGCCTCGTCGACGACGCCCGCCGCGATCTTGGTCCCGCCGACATCGACGCCGATGGTCAGAGCCATGTGTCCCTCAGCTATTCACTCGTTCCCGCTGGACGGAACGGTACCGCCCAACCGCGCCCCCGTACACTGCCTCGCATACATTAACCGAAGACATTTCCCGGCCAACCGGGCCGCGATACTTCAAAAGTCGTATCTATTCCGCCGTTCGGTGACGCATGCGAGCGGGGCGATCACGCTTCGAAGGTTACGGATTCACTGCTTGACAGACGGCTCGTCAGGCGTGTCGAGGTCGATCTTCTCGGTGGAGGCGCCCGGGCCGGCCGTCCAGCGGCCCTCGTGGCCCGAGACGGCGGCGCGGTAGGCGGCCAGCAGTTCGGCGCCGGCGGCGGCGATCCCGGAGCCGGCGGCGGCGAGGTGGGTGTAGACCTCGGGCCGGCTGGTGCGCAGGCGGTCGGTCAGCCCGGCCAGGGTGATCAGGGTGTCGGCGCTCGCCGCCTGGGCCTTCTCCCCGACGGCGGTGGCGAAGCGGCGCACCTCGTCCACCAGCGGGCCCAGCTCCGGCCCGAACGGGTTCTGCTCGCCCGTACGGTTCTCGCCCTCGGTCCGGTCCTCGGTGCTGGTCATCGCGGGCGCCTCCTCAAGCCGTGGCCGCACGGCGCGGCCCCGGCCCCGACGCTACCCGACGGGCCTGCCGCGCCTAGCCCTGCGGCCAGAGCGCGGGGTCGGGCGCGAAGCGCACCGAGAGCACCCCGTCGCCGAGCCCGGCCCCGGCCACCGTGCAGCGGCGCAGCGCCGAGGGCAGGGTGAGGACGCGGCGGTGCGAGCCGATGCCGACGACCAGGTCGTCGCCCCGGCGCACGAGGTCCAGTTCGGAGCGGTCGGCGCCGGGCAGTTCCAGGTGCCAGACCAGCAGGCCCTCCTCGGCGAGCCGGTCCTCGACGGGCCAGGGCTGCGCCTCGAGCCGCTCGGGCCCGTCGCCGTCCCCGTAGAGCCGGTCGGCGACGGCTTCCAACGTCACCTCGGCCAGGCCCGTGACCAGGACCGGGGCGTCCGTCTCGGCGGCGAGCGCGGCCAGTTCCTCGGCCCGGCGGCGGGCGAGCGCGGCCAGCCAGGGGTCGGGCGATTCCGCCGCGCCGTCGGGCAGGGCGCCGTGCACCACCACGGCGTCCGGCCGGTGCCCGTGCAGCGCGAGCCCGGCCCGTACGCGGCGCAGTTCCCCGTACGGGTGGCCGTCCGCGGGGACGACGAGGCGCACGCTGGTGCCGGGGTCGTCGACCGCGGCGCGGGACTCTGCGAGCGCCTCGGACGCCTTGGCGCGCCCCTCGTACAGCCACTCGGCGGGCATCGGGACGCCGGCCAGGCCGGCCAGCAGCGGGCGCAGCGCCCGGGCGGCCTGGCGCTGCTCGGGGACGAGCCGGTCCAGGTAGCGGTTGAGCTGCTCGGGCAGGGCGAGGGTGGCGATCAGCTCGGCGGGCGGCGGGGCGAGCACCACCAGGACGTCCTGGTCGGCGGCGGGCAGGGCGCGCAGCAGCGCGAGCCGGGCGATGCCGGGCAGGGCGGTGAGTTCCTCGGGGTCGAGGCGGTCGGCGCCGAGGAGGTCGAGCAGCGGGCGGAGCTTCTCGGTGAGCTCGCCGACGGCGTAGCGGAAGGCGGCCTGCTCGTCGATCCGGGAGACGTACAGGCCGGGTGCGTAGCGCGCCGGTTCGGGTTCGAGGCGGGTGCCGAGGGCGGCGTCCAGCGCGCGGTGCGGGTCGTCGGCGGCGAGCAGCCAGGTGCGGTGGCCGCGCCGGGCGGCGTGCAGGGCGGTGGCGGCGGCCACGGTGGGCGCGCCGGCGTCGCCGCTGATGAGGATGGTGCGCTTCGCCGTCATGCCGTCCGGCCCCCGTTTCCTGCCGTCAGCCCTGGGCGCGCCCGGCCGCGATGTCCTCGACGCGCTTCTTGAGGCCGGCCAGGGCGCGGTCGATGATGACCTTCTCGGCCTTGCGCTTGATCATGCCGAGCATGGGGATCTTGACGTCCACGGCGAGCTGGTACGTCACCTCGGTACGGCCGCCGGCCGCCGGGGCGAGGGTGTAGGAGCCGTCGAGGGAGCGGAGCATCTGGCTGCGCACCAGCGTCCAGGAGCACTCGCGGTCGCCGTCCCAGGTGTAGGCCAGGACGTGCTCGTCGCGGATGGCGCCGGCGTCGAGGACCAGCCGGACCTGGGCGGCGCGGCCGTTCTCGCCGGTTTCCAGGACCTCGATCTCCTTGACCTCGCCGGTCCAGGCCGGGTAGGCGGCGAAGTCGGCGATCACGGCCATGACCGTGGTCGGGGTCGCGTCGACGATGATGCTCGACCTGGTGTGCTCCGCCATGGAATGGCCCTCCGCGTCGTCCCTCTGCCTGCCGGCCCGGCCGAGGCGCTGCTCGGTCCGGTTCGCCCGGAGCAGGCTATCGCGCCCGGCGATCGCCCTGGAGGCGCGGGCGCGGTGCGGGCGTACGCCGGGGCCCGCAGGGGGCCCGGGGCGGGTCGCCGACGCGGAAAGCTACCGGCCGGTCACCCCCCGTCTGTCGTAGGGTGCCATTCGAACGACCTGGTCACGGCCGGGTCGGACCCGGCCGGGTGTGACACTTCGAACACCGGAGCCGACCCCCCTGGTCGAAGCCGCCTACCGGGCAGTAACGTCCTGCCGTCCCGCAGCGTCGCGAACGAGGAGCAGTCTTGCTCGACTTCAGCCTTCCGGCCCTCTACCAGGTACCGAGCGACGGTAACCTCTCCGACATCGTGCAGCAGAACGCCGAACGCCACCCGGACGTCGCCGTTCTCAGCCGCAAGGTGGACGGCCGCTGGCAGGAGTTGACCGCCGCCCAGTTCCAGGTCGAGGTGCAGTCGGCCGCCAAGGGCCTGATCGCCTCCGGCATCCGCCCCGGCGACCGGGTCGGCATCATGTCGCGCACCCGCTACGAGTGGACGCTGCTGGACTTCGCGATCTGGACGGCCGGGGCGATCACCGTCCCGGTGTACGAGACCTCCTCCGCCGAGCAGGTGGAGTGGATCCTCGGGGACTCCGGCGCCGTCGCCGTGATCACCGAGTCCGACCAGCACCGCAAGGTCGTCGAGGACGTCCGCGACCGGCTGCCCGGGCTCGCGCAGGTCTGGCAGATCGATCAGGGCGCCGTAGCCGCGCTGGCCGAGGCCGGCCGCGAGGTCGCCGACACGACGGTCACCGAGCGCCGCTCGGTCGCCACCGCCGACTCGGTCGCCACGATCGTCTACACCTCGGGCACCACCGGCCGCCCCAAGGGCTGCCAGCTGACCCACGGCAACTTCCTGGCCGAGTGCGGCAACGTGGTGGAGCGCCTGGCCCCGCTGTTCAAGACCGGCGAGAGCTCCGTCCTGCTCTTCCTGCCGCTGGCCCACGTGTTCGCCCGGATCGTCGAGATCGCCCCGGCGATGGCGCCGATCAAGCTCGGCCACGTCTCCGACATCAAGGACATCACCAACGAGCTGGCCACCTTCAGGCCGACCCTGATCCTGGGCGTGCCCCGGGTGTTCGAGAAGGTGTTCAACACCGCCCGCGCCAAGGCCCAGGCCGACGGCAAGGGCAAGATCTTCGACAAGGCCGCCGACACGGCGATCGCCTACAGCCGGGCGCTGGACGCCGGCGGCGCGGGCCTCGTCCTGAAGCTCAAGCACGCCGTCTTCGACAAGCTCGTCTACAGCAAGCTGCGCGCGGCCCTCGGCGGCCGGGCCACCCACGCCATCTCCGGCGGCGCCCCGCTCGGCGAGCGGCTCGGCCACTTCTACCGGGGCATCGGCTTCACCGTCCTGGAGGGCTACGGCCTCACGGAGACCTGCGCGGCCACCGCCTTCAACCCGGCCGACAGGCCGAAGATCGGCACGGTCGGCCAGCCGGTGCCCGGCGCCTCCGTGCGGATCGCCGAGGACGGCGAGGTCTTCTTCAAGGGCCCGCACGTCTTCACCGGCTACTGGAACAACCCGCAGGCCACCGCCGACACCCTCAAGGACGGCTGGATCGCCACCGGCGACATCGGCTCCCTGGACCGCGACGGCTACCTGACGATCACCGGCCGCAAGAAGGAGATCATCGTCACGGCCGGCGGCAAGAACGTCGCCCCGGCCGTCATCGAGGACCGCATCCGGGCGCACGCCCTGGTCGGCGAGGTCATGGTGGTCGGCGACCGCAAGCCGTTCATCGCCTGCCTGATCACCGTCGACCCGGACTTCTTCCCCAAGTGGAAGGAGCTCAACGGCAAGCCCGCAGGTGCCACCGTCGCCGACCTCAGGGAAGACCCGGACCTGCTGGCCGCCCTGCAGTCCGCCGTCGACGACGGCAACGCGGCCGTCTCCCACGCCGAGGCCGTCAAGAAGTTCCGCCTGCTGGACACCGAGTTCTCCGAGGAGAGCGGCCACCTGACGCCCTCGCTCAAGCTCAAGCGCAACGTGGTGCTCAAGGACTACGCCGCCGACATCGAGGCGATCTACCAGAGGTAGTCGCAGGTACGGACGTGGCCCCCGCCTCCCCAGGAAGGAGGCGGGGGCCACGTCCGTACGCGTTCCTAGCCCGCCAGCAGCGAGGTGAGCCGCCCGGCCAGCAGGTCCCAGCGCCAGGAGCGCTCCACCCAGCGGCGCCCGGCCTCGCCCATCCGTCGCCGCAGATCCTCGTCCTTCAGCAGCCGCACGATCCGCTCCGCCGAGGCCGCCGCCGAGCCGCCGGGCACCACGTACCCGGTCTCGCCCTCCAGCACCGCGTCCGGCGCCCCGCCGGAGTCTCCCGCGACCACCGGCAGGCCCGTCGCCGAAGCCTCCAGGTAGACGATCCCCAGGCCCTCGACGTCCAGGCCCCCGCGCCGCGTCCGGCAGGGCATCGCGAAGACGTCCCCGGCGCCGTAGTGGGCGGGCAGCTCCTCCCAGGGCACCGAGCCGGTGAAGCGCACCGAGTCCCGTACGCCCCGGGCGTCCGCCAGCTTCTCCAGGTCCGCCCGGTACGGGCCGCCGCCCACGATCAGCAGCACGGCGTCCGGCACGTCGGCGAGGATCTGCGGCATCGCCTCGATCAGGGTGTCCTGGCCCTTGCGCGGCACCAGCCGGGAGACGCAGACCACCACGGGCCGGTCCGCCAGCCCCAGGCGGCGGCGCACCTCGGCGCCCCCGGACCCCGGGTGGAAGGCCGTCTCGTCCACGCCCGGCGGCAGCTGCACCATCCGGGCCGCGGCCTGCGGCCCCACCGCGGCGGCGATCCGCGAGCGGGTGTACTCCCCCAGGTACGTCAGCACGTCGGTGCCCGCGCCGATCCGGCGCAGCAGCTGCCGCGAGCCGGGCAGCTGCGCCCAGGCGGCCTCGTGCCCGTGGGTCATGCCGAGCAGCCTCCCGGCCCCGGCACGGCGAAGCGTGGGCGCCATCAGGCCCAGCGGGGCGGCGGCGCCGAACCAGACCGAGTCGCACCTCTCGGCGCGCAGGATCTCGGCGGCCCGCCGGGTGACCCGCGGTGTGGGAACCATCACCTTCGTGCGGTCCCGGATCACCGGGAACGGCTGCTCCGCGTCGAAGGCCCGTACCTCGCTGCCGTCGCGCCAGGTGGAGGCGTAGACCACGATGCTCCCGGCGGGCTGACGCACCGCCATGTTGTGTACGAAGGCTTGGATGCCTCCGGGACGCGGCGGGAAGTCGTTGGTGACGATCAAGGTTCTGTGCATCGGGCCACGGCTCGCTCGGTCGGGGGGTGCTCGGCGCACCGCTGGGTGATCCGTACGATAGGTCAACACCATGGCCCGCCGGGAACGGAACCGCACACGGCAACCGTTTGACCCCCGGGTCAGTCCTAGTACCTAGGCCGCCTTCGGGACTTCGGGCTTTCGAGGCTTCGAGGCACGGCCCGGGCGTCCGTCCTTACGACGCCTCCGGTGGGGACGTCGAGACGAACGAGGGAGCGCAGTGGAATTGGCCCCGGCCACCGAGCCCGGTTCTGCGCGCGGCCGACTCGGCCGCCCGCTCGGGGCGCTGGCGGCGCTCGGCGCGACCTGGGTCGCGGGCAGGACGCTGCTGGTCCTGCTGATGACCGGCGTGCTCAAGGCGCCCGGCGGGGACGTCACCGCCGACGTCTGGATGATCTACCACGCCTGGTACGGCGTGCTGCACACCGGCACCTTCCCGTTCGACGACGTCACCTGGCAGTACCCGCCGGGCGCCGCCCTGATCATCCTGCTGCCGGGCCTGCTGCCCTGGTCGTACCTGGTCTCCTTCTGGGTGATCTGCGGGATCGCCGACGCCGTCGCGCTCGCCGTGCTGGTGCGCACGGGCCTGCGCAAGGGGCGGGCGCTGACCGGCGCCTGGCTCTGGGTGGTGGCCGTGCCGCTGCTCGGCCCGATGATCTACAACCGCTTCGACATCATCGTCACGGCCCTCGCGGTGGCCGGCCTGCTGGCGCTGGTACGGCGCCCGGCGGTCGGCGGGCTGCTGCTGGGCCTGGGCGGCATCGTCAAGATCTGGCCGCTGCTGGGCCTGATCGGCACCCCGTCCGGTCGGCGCACCCGCCGGGCCTGGACGCTGGCGGCGGCCACCGCCGTCTCGGTGGGCTTCCTGCTCGCGGCCGGCATGAACGGCGCCTTCGGCTTCCTGGCCTTCCAGGGGGCCCGCGGCATCGAGGTGGAGTCGGTGGGCGCGCTTCCGCTGCACTACGCCCGGCTGGCCGGTGCCTGGGACGGCAAGGTCACCATGAACTACGGCTCCCCCGAGATGCTCGGGCCGTGGGTACCGGTGATCAGCAAGGTGATGATGGCCTGCACGGTGCTGGGCTTCGCCTGGCTGCTGTTCTGGCGCTACACCGCCAAGCGCCGCAACGCGGCCACCATGTACGACGCGGCGCTGTGCGCACTGCTGATCTTCATCGTGACCAGCCGGGTGATCAGCCCGCAGTACCTGGTCTGGCTGGTCGGCGTCGCGGCGGTCTGCCTGACGGTGCGCGGCACCAGCCAGCGGCCGGTGGCGCTGCTGATCCTGCTCGCCTGCCCGCTGACGGTGCTGGAGTTCCCGACGCTGTTCACCCAGGTCCTCGGCAGCGACGCGCTGGCGATCACCGTGCTGAGCCTGCGCAACCTGCTGCTGGTGGCCGCCACCGTGGTCTCCTGCGTCCGCCTGTGGCGCTCCACCCGCGCCGCGGCCCCGCTGCCGGCCACGGTGGTGCTGGAGCAGCCCGAGCCGGTCCCCGCGGGCCCTGCCGGCCATGCCTGGCCGGTGCGCCCGGGCATCGCGTACGAGCAGGACCTGCTCGACGGCATCGAGCAGCCCGGCACCCCGGCCAAGCGCGGCTGATCAGATCAGGAGGCGGCCAGCGCCGCCACCTCGTCCCGCCAGAGCCGGGTGAACTCGGCCAGCCCGAGGCCCAGTTCGGCCCTGAGCAGCCGGTCGGTGCGGTGGTCGCGGTCCTCGCCCTGCCCGTCCTCGGCGCCGACCGCGCGGTAGAAGGAGACCAGCTTGTCGGGGCCGTGGCGGCGGGCGATCAGCGCGCAGGCGAGCCAGGACTGCTCGTACGCCTGGGAGATGCCCTCGGCCCCGGCGGCGAAGGCCCGGTCGGCGGGCAGGGCCGTGGGCAGGCGGCCGGCGGCGACGTCCCTGGTCAGCTCGGGGGCGATCTGCTGCGGGGTGCGGCCGCAGTCCCGGTAGGCCGTCCAGTCGGCGACGCCCTCGGAGAGCCACAGCGGGGTCCAGGCGCGGGTGTCGGCCCTGGTGGCGACGTGGGTGGTCTCGTGGGTGATCACGACCTGACGGCCGAAGTCGCTGAGCTTGCCGTAGGTGTCGGGGTTGACGACGACCCGATCCGCCGGGGCGTGCCCGGGGGCGCCGGGGGCGGCGACGGTGACGGCCGCCATGCCCGTCCAGCTCGCCGGGTCGGACTCCATCAGCTGGGCGAACTGGGCCTGGGTGGCGGGCAGTTCGAACAGCACCCGGCCCGGCCAGGCGCTGCCCCAGACCTCACTGACGGACGCGACGGCGCGGTCCCCGAACGCGGTCATGGCCGCCATGACGGCCATGAGGCCGGGCACGGCGTCGAGGGCGAGGATCCGGCAGTGCGCGCCGGAGGCGGTCCGTACGGTGCCCAGGTCCCACAGGGGCGGGGGGCCGCCCGCCCGCTCCTCGCGCTCGATGCTCCAGCCGTCCCCGGCCCGGGCCACCTCGAGCCGGCGCGGGTACACCACCGGCTGCTCGTCGTACCCGTCGATCCGCACGGCCAGGTCGGCGGAGACGGTGAACCGCTGGGCCCCGTCCGTTCGGCCCCCGTCCGGCGCCGAGAGGACGATCTCGCGGTACTGCGCCGTCCTCGCCCCGGGCACCGGCAGCGCCGAGGCCCGATCCCTCAGCAGCCCCTCCACCACGGCCTGCCGGTCGTCCGCGGGAGCGGCGGGCGCCGCCGGGGAGGCGGGCGGCAGGGAGAGCTGGGCCAGCCCTCCGGCGGCGAGGAGCAGGGCCCCGCGCCGGGTGAGGGTGCGGCCGGCTATGGCGGACGGGCCGGAGGGCGGCGCGCTCAGAGCCGCACCACCCCGGAGACGGGCATCGCGTTGACGCTCTCGTACCGCACCCGGGCCCCCGGGTACGGGGCGTGCACGATCACCCCGCCGCCGGCGTACATGCCGACGTGGTGCATGTCCCGATAGAAGATCACCAGGTCTCCCGGCCGCGCTTCGGAGAGGCTGATCCGCTGCCCTGCGTACGCCTGGGCCTGCGAGGTCCGCGGCAGGGTCACTCCGGCCTGCCGCCAGCTGTAGTACATCAGACCGGAGCAGTCGAACGCACGGGGCCCTGTGGAGCCGTAGACGTACGGCGAGCCGATCATCCGCACCGCGGCGGCCAGCGCGGCCGCCCCTCGCTCGGAGGCGGCCGGGGCGTCGCCGAGGTCGAGCCGGTCGGTGCCGCGGGTGGCGCGCTGCTCGGCGTCCCGGGCGTCCTGGGCGGTCATCCTGGCGCGCTCGGAGGCGCTGAGGCTGTTGAGCAGCTTCTGCGCCTTGGCCAGGCGCTGCTGGATGTCCTGCTTGCTGTCGGCCAGGGTGCGGCGGGTCTGCTCCAGCGCCTCGAGCTTGCCCGCCGCCTCGGCGCGGCGCTGGTCGAGGCGGCGCTGACGGGTGACCACCTCGTGCAGCGTCTCCTGCTGGCGGGTGGCGGCCTGGTCGAGCGTCCGGGCCCTGGAGAGGTAGCCCTCCGGGTCGCTGGAGAGCATCAGCTGGGCGGTCCTGGCCATCCCGCCGCCGCGGTACTCGGCGCCGGCCACGGCGGCGAGGTCCCCGCGCAGGTCGTTGAGCTCGTCCTGCGCGGTGGCGATCTCACCCTGGAGGATGGTGGTCTCGCCCTGGAGGCGCTTCTGGGCCTCCAGGGCGGCGTTGTACTTCTCCGAAGCCTGCTCGGCCTCGTCGTACAGCTGCTCCACCTGTGACTTGACGTCCTTGCGGCTGGGCGCGTCCGGGCTGCCGGGCGCGGCCTGGGCGCTGCCGCCGGGGGTGACGCCGATGGCGGTGGTGGCGGCCGCGGTCAGCACCAGCGCACGGGCGAGCAGTCGGGAACGGCGGTGCACGGGCATGGCGGCTGCGACTCCTATCCTGCTGCGCGGGCCCTCGCCGCCGCCCCGGAACGGGCGGCCCTGGAGCGGGAGTCCGGTGGCAGACGTTAGCGAGTCCGGGCAATCGAGTCCAAACCCTCGCCGACCCGAATATTCGCCCCCCAATCGGACATCAGGACGACTACCCGGCAAAGCCGCAGGCCCGGCCTCCCGCGAGGGGAGGCCGGGCCTGGAGGAGCCGGACGGGATCAGACCCGCACGACGGACACGAGCGGCATGTTGGAGACCGCCTCGTAGCGCACCGAGGCACCCGGCTTGGGCGCGTGCAGCACCATGCCGTTGCCGGCGTAGATGCCGACGTGGTGGGCGTCGGTGTAGAAGATCAGGAGGTCGCCGGGCTGCGCCCCGGACAGGTCGCCGCCGATCCGGGTGCCGGCGTGGGCCTGCTCCTGCGAGGTGCGCGGCAGCGAGACGTTGGCCTGGTTGAACGCCCAGACCATCAGGCCCGAGCAGTCGAACGAGCCGGGGCCGCTGGCGCCGTAGACGTACGGGCTGCCGATCTTGGAGGCCGCGAACTGCAGGGCCGCCGCGCCGTGCGAGCTGCCGGGGGCGATCACGGGTGCCGGGGTCGCCGACGAGGCCGCCGGGTCGGTACGGGCGCTGTCGCGCGAGGCGCGGGCGGGCGCCGGCTGCGCGGCGTCGACCTTGGCCTTGGCGTCGGCGGCGGCCTTCGCCTCGGCGGCGGCGATCTGCTGGCGCTCCTGCTCCGTCAGCGTGGCGAGGAGGTCCTGGGCCGCCTTCAGCTTGCCCTGGAGCGCTTCCTTGTCGGCCTTGAGCTGCTTGGTCGTGCTCTCCAGCTCGGTGAGCTTGCCCTGGGCCTCGTTGCGGTCCTGGTCGAGCTTGCGCTGCTCGCCCTGGAGCTCCTTGAGCTGGTTCTTCTGGGAGCCGCCGACCTGGTTCAGGGTGCCGGCCTGGTTGAGGAAGGTGTCCGGGCTGGAGTTGAACATCAGCTGGACCGTCGGGGATATGCCCCCGTTGCGGTACTGCTCGCCGGCGATCTCGGCGAGGCCGCCCTGGAGGTCGGTGACCTGGGCCTGCTGCCGGGCGATCTTGTCCTGCAGGCCGGAGACCTGCTTCTGCAGCGTCTGCTGCTTCTCCTGCGAGGCGTTGTACTTCTCGCTCGCCTGCTCGGCCTGCTCGTTGAGCTGGTCTACCTGCTCCTTGACCTGGTCCTTGCTCGGCTGCGGGTCGGCGTGGGCGCCGGACTGCGCGGAGAGCGCGACGGCCGCGGCGGCGACACCGGTCAGGATCGAGACGCGGGCCCGGCCTGCGGGCTTGGGACGACGATGGGACGCCACGAAGGCGGGCTCCTTCTTCACGTCCGCCTACCGGGTGAGCTGACGGGTTCGGGCCGGAAGCTGCCCTACGACGCCTCACGGCCGTTCCAGCGGCCGACCTGGCGCCGATTCACCCCGGAGGAACGTGGTTCCCCGGCTCCGTTCCACAGCGCCCCGACTACTGGGCTCCCCTGTCGGACAGTCGTCGTGACCTGCCCCGCTGCTTCGCGAACTCGGCGGGAACCACCGCCGCCACCCAGGCTGGGCGATCGACAGTGCGGTGGTTCGAGGCACGACCCTAGTAACTGAACCGTGATCCGTTCAAATCCTTGTCAGAAAAAAGACGGAAGATTACCCAAGTTCTTTTGTGAAAATGACCGATCGTGATCACGTCCCCACGCATAGCTGATCTGATTTCATGAATCAGCCATGGGACGGTCAAAAGCGAGCACCACCCCCCGAGGCGGGAGGTGGCGCACGTCACGAGATGTCGGGGCGTCAGACCCGGCGGATGGTGTTGATCGGCATAGCGTCGGCCTTCATCACCTTCACCACGTCACCGGTGTGCGGCGCGTGGACGACCATGCCGTTGCCGATGTACATCCCGACGTGGTGGCGGTCGGGGCCGTAGATCACCAGGTCGCCCGGCTGGGCCTGGTCCAGCGAGGGCACCCGGGTGCCGACGTTGCCCTGCTCCTGCGAGGTGCGCGGCAGCGAGATGCCGGCCTGGCCGTACGCCCAGACCATCAGGCCCGAGCAGTCGAAGGTCTTCGGGCCGGTCGCGCCCCACACGTACGGCGAACCCTGCTTGCTCATCGCCATGGTGACCGCCACGCCCGCGTAGCCGCTCGCCTGCGGCAGCGGGCCGAGGTCCGCACGGTCCGAGCCGCGCGAGGCGCGGTCGGCGGCGGCCTGCTGGGCCTTCAGCGCGGCGCGGTCGGAGGCGCTGAGGGAGTTCAGCAGGTCCTGCGCGGCCTTGAGCTTGGTGTTGACGTCCGCCTTGGCCTGGTTGAGGTCCTTGGTGGTGCTGTCCAGCGAGGTCAGCACGGCGGCCGCCTCGGACTTCTCCTGGTCGAGCTTGCGCTGCTGCTCCAGCAGCCCCTTGAGCGCCTCGCTCTGGCTGGCGCTGGCCTGCTGGACGCTGGACGCCTTCTGCAGGTACCCGGACGGGTCGGAGGAGAGCATCAGCTGGACGGACGGGTCGATGCCGCCGGTGCGGTACTGCTCGCCCGCCACGCCGGCCAGGCCCGTCTGCAGCTGCGTCATCTGCTCCTGGCTGCGGGCCACCTGGTCCTGGAGCGTCGCGGCCTGCTTGCGCAGCTGGTCGGCCCGCTCCTTGGCGCCGTTGTACTTCTCGGCCGCCTGCTCCTGCTCTTCCTGGAGCTTGTCGATCTGCGTCTTGACGTCTTCCTTGTTCGGCTGGGGCGCAGCGTGCGCGGCCACCTGGGCCGAGAGGGCGACCGCGGTCGCAGCGGCAGCGGTGAACACGGAGACCCGCGCGCGGCTCGGCTGCTTGGGACGGCGGTGGGAGGCCAAGGGACCGGCTCCTTCTTTCATCGGACCCGACACTCACCTGAACGAGTGAGAATCCGGAAAATAGGTTTGACGCCAGACCCTAGTAGAAGATCGAAGCGTTCCGCCACTCCCCCGAAGGCGTGAACTCCGCTTCTCTCCCTGACTTCACCAGATCCGCACACCCGCGCCCACCTGCGGCTGACCAGCGGTCATTCCGCCGCGCGGCCGGTCAGGGCCGCGACAGCCGGTTCAGCAGCAGCACAGAGGCCACCGGGCGCGCGCCCGCCTTGCGCACGCCCTCCGCGACCTCCCGGTCGGCGGAGACCACCACCACCGGACGGCCCTGCGGCTCGGCCCGCACCAGACGCCGGATCAGCTCGTCCGCCGTCTCCCCGGTCCGGCTGAACCGCACCCGGACCCCGCGCGGAGGCGCCATGATCACCGGCACGTCCAGGTCCTGCCCGTCGAACACACAGGTGACCTCCGCCTGCGTGCGCTGCGCCAGCATCGCCAGCCCGCCCAGCAACCGGATGCGCTGCTGCTCCAGCGGCAGCGTCGGGTACCCGGTCTTGGTCACGTTGTAGCCGTCCACCACCAGGTGCACCTGCGGGATCGCCAGCAGCTGGTCCAACAGCGCCGGATCGTCCTCCGCCAGCCCGCGCCGGGCCACGTCGTGCGGCGAGGCCGCCCCCGGCACCACCGCCTCCACCAGGTCCGCCGGGCGGATCTGGGAGACGGGCAGCGCCAGCTCCCGCTGCAGGCCCTGCGCCGACTGCAGCACGGTGTCCAGCAGCAGCCGCAGCCTCATGTCCTCGACGCTGCGCCCCTCGCGGGCCGAGCGGCGGCCCTGCTCGGCGGCGGTCTCCAGCTCCGAGACCCGGTGCCGCAGCCGCCGCGCCTCGCCCTCGGCGGCGCTGCGCTCGGCCGACGCCTGCGCCTTCGCCGCCTCCAGCTCCGCGGCCAGCTTGCGCGTCTCGGCCTGCGCCCGGCGCGTGTCGCTCTCCAGCGAACGCACCTTCTTGCGCAGCGACTCCGCCTCCCGCCGGACCTCCTCGGCGTCGGCCCGCTGGCGGTCCAGGTCGGCCCGGGCCCCGGCCCGGAGCTCCGCCAGCTCGGCCTGCAGCTTCTCGACCAGCCGGGAAGCCTCCGCGGCCGCGCCCTCGGCACCGGCCCGCTCGGCCTCCTCCCCCGCCTCGGTGACCAGCCGGCTCCAGCCGGCCGGGCGCACCAGGTAGGCGGCGGCCGCGACGTCCATCGGATCGGCGGCCCCGGGCACGGAACCGGACTCCAGCGCCTTCACCAGGTCCGGCTGCCCCAGCCGTAGCCTCTCCGCTATCCGCACCCGGAAGGCCGGCTCCGACTCCAGCGCGGCCGCCAGCGCGGTGGCCGCGTACTTGGCCCGCCGCGCGGGGGTGAACTTGGCGTACTGGCGCAGGCTCTGCGGCAGCTCGGCCGCCGGAAGCCCGCCGAGCGCGTCCGAGGCCAGGCCGACGACGCGTCGGCGCACCCCCTCGGGCAGCGGCCGCTCGAGCTTCTCGACGGCCCGCTCCGCCTCGTCCTCGGACGGCTCGGACGGCGCCTGCTCGGAGGGCACCTGCTCGGACGGTGCCTGCTCCGCCCCCGGCACCGGCTCCGGCGCAGCGGGCCGAAGCCCCTGCGCTTCGCCGGGCTCCTTCGCTGCGTCCACCACGTCCTCGGCTCCGATCCTGGTCCAGCGGGGCGCGACCTCGGCCGCCCCTGTCGTCACGCTCCGTGCGTCTTGTTCTGTATTGTCCCGTGCGGCGGACGGGCGTGCGGCGCACCGCCGCCGCACCGGCGGGGCTCAGCCCTGCGCGTCCTCGACGGCACCCTCGACAGCGCCCTCGGCACCCGGACGGGCCACCAGCTCGACCTGGTCCACCGCGTTGCACCAGCGGCACCGCACCGACTCGATCGTCTCGCTGTGGACCTGCGTCTCCTCGACCTTGGAATCGCCGGCCAGGTCGAAGTGCAGGAACTCGGTCACCCGCGCGGTGCGGGTCACGTCGAAGCGGGTGAGGTTGCCGCACAGCGTGCAGCGCCAGCGCGTCTCGGGGGTCAGGGCGGGGACGGTCATCGGGGGTCCTCTCGGGTGGTCCCTGGGTGGGCGCAGGCGCTCCCCCCGGAGCCCCGGCGTCGGCGGCGGGAGGCGGGATCGCCCGCCCCCAAGCCTATTGCCTGGGGCAACCACCGGGGCCACCGGTTCAGGGGATGGAAAACGTTGCTCCACCTGCCGTACCGCACCGCGTCATCTCCCGCCCCGGGAGGGAGGCTTAGGGGCGTGTCGCTCACGGCCCCAGACCGCACCGGCGCCGCGGCCGGCCGCCCGGCCGTGCCCGTCCCGGCGGTCAGCTACGCCCTGATCGCGCTCAACACCCTGGTGTTCCTGCTCGGCCCGGCCGCCGGGCTCAACCCGCTGTACGGCACCGGGCAGGCCAGGGTCTGCGCCGAGCAGCGCTACGAGCAGCGCTGGGGCGCCGTCCCGGCGGAGCTGCTGGCGGGCCGGCCCCTGACGTCCGCACAGCTCGCCCAGGCCCCCGACCCCGTCCCCGGCTGCCCGGCCGCCCCGACCCCGGGCAAGCACCCGGCGCTGTCGGTGCTCACCGGGCTGTTCCTCCACGCGGGCTGGCTGCACCTGCTCGGCAACCTGCTCTTCCTTCACGTGTTCGGCCCGACCGTCGAACAGCGCCTCGGCCGCGCACGGTTCGCCCTCTTCTACCTGGCCGCCGGCAGCCTGGCCACGTACGGCTTCGCGCTCGCCGAGGCGCACTCACCCGACTCCACCCGCGTCCTGATCGGCGCCTCGGGCGCGATCTCCGCCGTGCTCGGCGCCTACCTGCGCCTGCACCCCCGGGCCCGGGTGACGACGCTCGTGCCGCTGCTGCTGTTCCTGCCGCTGCGGTTCCCGGCCTGGCTGGTGCTCGGCCTCTGGTTCGCCCTCCAGTGGTGGTCGGTGCACTCGGCCGGGCCGGGGGTGGCGTACCTGGTCCACGTGATCGGCTTCTCGGCGGGCTTCCTCTACGCCTGCACGGTGGTCGGCCACCCCCCGCGACGCCCCGGCTGACGCCCGATACGCTGGCGGCACCTCACGAAGGAGCCGAACAGTGATCACCGCCATCGTCCTGATCAAGACCAGCGTCGACCGCATCCCGGAGATCGCCGAGGCCATCGCCGCCCTCGAAGGCGTCAGCGAGGTGTACTCCGTGACGGGCGGCTACGACCTGGTGGCGATGGTCCGCGTCCGGCGGCACGACGACCTGGCGGACGTCATCCCCGGCCGGCTCAACAAGGTCCCGGGCGTGGCGCACACCGAGACCCAGATCGCCTTCCGCACCTACTCCCAGCACGACCTGGACGCGGCCTTCGCCCTGGGCCTGGACGAGTAGCCGTAGGAAGAGGTCTCAGCCGCGACGGGTGTCGGCGACGCAACGCCCGCCCTCGTTGCGGTAGTTCCAGGCCGCGCCGTCCGTGACCAGCTCGCGGACGGCGGTCAGGAACCGCTCGATGTGCTCGTCCGGCGTCCCCGCCCCGAAGCTCACCCGGATCGCGTTGAGGCTGCGCTCGCCCGGCAGCGAGGGCTCCGGCGCCCCGCACTCGGACGGCGCGACGTCCTCGTCCCCGAGCAGGGTGCGCACCAGCGGGTGGGCGCAGAACAGCCCGTCGCGCACCCCGATGCCGTACTCGGCGGACAGCGCGGCCGAGAAGTGCGAGCTGTTCCAGCCCTGGACGACGAAGGACAGCACGCCCACCCGCGCGGAGCCGGCGCCGAACAGGTTCAGCACCCGGACCTGCGGGATCTCCGCCAGCCCGGCCGTCAGCCGCTCCACCAGCTGCCGCTCGCGGGCCTCCAGCGCGTCGAACCCGGCCTCGGTCAGCGCCCGGCAGGCCGAGGCGATCGCGTAGGCGCCGATGACGTTGGGCGAGCCGGCCTCGTGCCGCGCCGGGCCGGTGTGCCACTGGACGGCCACCGAGCCGTCCACCTCCCGGGCCACCGTCCGGGTCGCGCCGCCGCCGGCCAGGTACGGCTCGGCCGCGTCCAGCCAGTCCGCCCGGCCGGCCAGCACGCCGGCGCCGAACGGCGCGTAGATCTTGTGGCCGGAGAAGGCGATCCAGTCGACGTCCAGCTCGCTCACCGACACCCGGTGGTGCGGGGCGAGCTGCGCGGCGTCCAGCACGACCCGGGCGCCGTGCCGGTGCGCGGTCGCGGTCAGCTCGGTGACCGGCCACAGCTCGCCGGTGACGTTGGAGGCGCCGGTGACGCAGAGCAGCTTGGGGCCCTCGGGGGCCTCGGCGAGCGCGGCGTCCAGCGCGGCCACCGCCTCGGCCCGGGAGCGCGGCGCCCGCAGGTAGCTGACGTCCAGTCCGGCGTGCGCCCAGGGCAGCAGCGAGGCGTGGTGCTCGGTCTCGAAGGCGAACACCCGGGTGCCGGCGGGCAGGGCCGAGGCCAGCAGGTTGAGCGAGTCGGTGGTGGCCCGGGTGAAGACCACCTGGTCGCCCTCACGCAGGCCGAGGAACTCGGCGACGGTGCGGCGGCTCTGCTCGAACAGGTCGGTGGACAGCTGCGAGAGGTACCCGGCGCCCCGGTGCACGCTGCCGTAGTACGGCGCGTACGCGGCGACGTCGTCCCACACCCGCTGGAGCGCCGGGGAGCTGGCCGCGTAGTCCAGCGCCGCGTAGCCGACCTTGTCACCGCTGGCGAGCGGGACCTGGACGTCGGCGCCGAGGACGGCGAGGGGGGCGCAGATTTCGGTGGCAATCGACATGAGGATGCACTCCTTCACGGGGTGAGGGACCCCGGGAGTGCTGATCGTCCGGTGTCCGCGCTTGCCGCACGGACGATTCGCCGCGCGACCCGGTCCTCACCCAGGGCACCCCGCCACGGACGGAGGGTTGCCGGACAGCAAGCTGGGGCTTGGCGCTGTCACTCATGACCTGGCGAAGACTCTAGGTCGCGTACGTCGGGTGGTCAAACGCGTATCCACCATCCGGACAGGAGAAGGGGCCCGCACCGGCGCACCGGTACGGGCCCCCAACTCCCGCCTCAGATCCGGGAGGTGGCCGCCGACCAGCGACGCAGCTTCTCCTCCGCCGCGCCCGAGTCGATCGCCTCCGCGGCCCGCGCCATGCCCGCCGCCAGCTGCTCGGTGAGCGGCGCCTCGCCCAGGTCGAGCGCCACCAGCGCCGAGGCCGTGTTCAGCAGGACGGCGTCCCGCACCGGCCCGCGCTCCCCGGCCAGCAGCCGGCGCGCGACCTCGGCGTTGAACGACGGGTCCCCGCCGCGCAGCGCCTCGATGCCGACCAGCTCGATGCCCAGGTCCCGGGGGTCGAGGGTGGTCTCGGTGACGCCGCCGTCGCGCACGATCCACACCCGCGAGGTGGTGCTGATGGTCAGCTCGTCCAGGCCGTCGTCGCCGCGGAAGACCAGCGCGGTGGAGCCGCGCCGGGCGAGCACCCCGGCGATCAGCCCGGAGAGCCGGGTGTCGAAGCAGCCGATGGCGTGCGCGGTGACCTTGGCCGGGTTGGTCAGCGGGCCGAGGATGTTGAAGGAGGTCGGCACCCCCAGGCCGCTGCGGGCGGGGGCGGCGTGCCGCATCGAGGGGTGGAACCTGGCCGCGAAGGCGAAGGTGAGCCCGACCTCCTCGGCCACCTCGGCCACCCGCCGGGAGGACAGGTCGAGCCTGACCCCGAGCTTCTCCAGCACGTCCGAGGAGCCGCTCGCCGAGGAGGCGGACCGGTTGCCGTGCTTGACCACCTTCGCGCCCGCGGCCGCGGCGACGATCGCGGACATGGTGGAGATGTTGACGGTCTTCGCCCGGTCGCCGCCGGTGCCGACGATGTCCACCGCCGGCCCGGGGATCTCCAGCGGCTCGGCGTGCGCGTACATCGCGTCGACCAGACCGGTGATCTCGTCGACGGTCTCGCCCTTGGCCCGCAGCGCGACCATGAAGCCGGCCACCTGGACCGGGGAAGCCTCGCCGCTCATGATCCGGTCCATCGCCCACGCGGTGGCCGAGCGGTCGAGGTCCTCCCCGTTCAACAGCGCCGACAGGAGGTCCGGCCAGGTGCGGACCACCTGCGCGGGGTCGCTACCGCCGTTCGCAGGGTTCACGTTCACCATGGCTGACTCCAACTGTCATCGGTTCCCCCGCCACGGGGGACGTCCGTTCGGTCGAAGTCAGCCTATCGAGCGGCGGGTCGCCCGCGGCGGTGTCTTCTCTAGTACTGAGACGCCCTGGAATCGAGGCCGGCGCCGGTGCCGACGCCGGGGACCGCTCAGCGCGCGGCCGGGGTCCTCTTCGCCACCCGCGCCCGCAGCAGCACGGAGGCCGCGTCGGCCAGCGCCACCGGGTCCACCGGGTGGGAGATCGCCGCGTCGGCCCGGCTCCAGGCGGCCAGCCAGGAGTCCTGCGGGCGGCCGATCAGCACCAGCACCGGCGGGCAGCCGTAGATCTCGTCCTTCAGCTGCCGCCCGAGCCCCAGCCCGCCGGCCGGCACGGCCTCGCCGTCCAGCACGCAGAGGTCCACCCCGCCCTTCTCCAGCGCCTTGATCACCGCGGGGGTGGTCGCGCACTCCAGGTAGGAGATCTCCGGAAGGTCCTCGGCGGGCCGGCGGCCGAGAGCCGTCAGCACCTGCTCGCGGGTGTTGCGGTCGTCGCTGTAGACCAGGACGGTGAGCGTCTCGGAGGTCGTGTACGCCATGGGACCCTGCTCCCTCAAGTGTGATCCGGACCACGTTCGCCTGATCCGGATGCTACTCCGCTTTACCCCCTCACCGGCTCCCCCGCGCACACCTTCCTCCTCAAGCCGCCGCGCCCGGCGCTCGCCCGCCTGGAGGACACCCCGTCACCCGCTCCGGCCCGGTCCACCCGAACGGTGCAACGGCCCCCTTCGAGGAACCGTCAGAAAAGGGACACGCCCCTGCTCAGCCGCCATCGGCACCCCCCGGGTGCCCCCCACGCACCCTCAAGCGGGCATATCGCACGCACCGGACACTCCGAGGGACACCCCCCGGCGTGAAGACGGAATAAGGGACCGACATAATGTCCGTCGTGGCGACAGCAACAGCAGTAGAAACCGGGCACGCGCATGGATCGGTCAACCGACCGAACATGGTCAGCGTCGGAACGATCGTCTGGCTCAGTTCCGAGCTGATGTTCTTCGCGGCCCTCTTCGCGATGTACTTCACGCTCCGCTCCGTCAAGGGGGCCGAGTTCTGGACCGAGAAGGCTCATGCCCTCAACGTCCCCTTCTCCGCGGGCAACACCACGATCCTGGTGCTCTCCTCGCTCACCTGTCAGCTCGGCGTGTTCGCCGCCGAGCGCGGGGACGTGAAGAAGCTCCGCGCGTGGTTCATCCTGACGTTCTTCATGGGCGCGATCTTCATCGGCGGTCAGATCTTCGAGTACACCGAGCTGGTCAAGAAGGACGGCCTCTCGCTGTCCTCCGACCCGTACGGCACGGTGTTCTACCTGACCACCGGCTTCCACGGTCTTCACGTGACGGGTGGTCTGATCGCCTTCCTGCTGGTCCTGGGACGGACGTACGCAGCCAAGCGCTTCACGCACGAGCAGGCCACCGCGGCGATCGTCGTGTCGTACTACTGGCACTTCGTCGACGTCGTGTGGATCGGCCTGTTCGCGACCATCTACCTGATCAAGTAACCAGCTGATCAGGTCGCTGGCCACCGGCTGCGGCCCCCGCCCTCACCGGCGCAGGGCCGCTTCTGCCGGTGCCGACGCTCCCACCGACCGACCGCGCGCGCAGCCCTAGAGAGGCAGCCTCGTGCCGGCCAGACCGGCCGCCGGGTGCACCCACCAGTCGACCAGATCCTGACACCGGGGTTATTCCGTGAAAAAGCTCTCCGCACGACGGCGCCACCCATTGGCGGCGCTGGTCGTCCTACTCTTCGCCCTGGCGGCAACCGGGGGGCTGTACGCCGCGTTCGCGCCCGCCGACAAGGCGCAGGCCGAGGTCGCCGCGCAGTCGCTCGACATCGAAGAGGGCAAGAAGCTCTTCGCCGTCGGCTGCTCCTCCTGCCACGGTCTGAACGGCCAGGGCAGCAGCGACGGCCCGAGCCTGGTCGGCGTCGGCACCGCCTCCGTCGACTTCCAGGTCGGCACCGGCCGCATGCCCGCCCAGCAGCCCGGCGCCCAGGTGCCGCGCAAGAAGAACATCTACTCGCAGGCCCAGATCGACCAGCTCGCCGCGTTCATCGGCTCGCTCGGCCCCGGCCCGGTCACGCCGAAGCCGGCGCAGTACAACTCGACCAACCCGGAGGACATCTCCAAGGGTGGCGAGCTGTTCCGCACCAACTGCGCCCAGTGCCACAACTTCGCGGGCCAGGGCGGTGCCCTGACCAAGGGCAAGTACGCCCCGTCGCTCGAGGGCGTCGACGCCAAGCACATCTACGAGGCCATGCAGACCGGCCCGCAGAACATGCCGTCGTTCCCGGACAGCACGATGCCCGAGGAGCAGAAGAAGCAGATCGTGGCCTTCGTCCGCCACACCACCAGCGAGGAGCCCAACCCCGGTGGTCTCACGCTCGGCAGCCTCGGTCCGGTGACCGAGGGTCTGTTCGGCTGGATCTTCGGGCTCGGCACGCTCATCGCGGTCGCGATCTGGGTCGCCGCCCACACCACCAAGGCCAAGAAGTCATGAGCCACGACATGTCAGAAGAGAACCTGCCGGAGTCCCACGGCTCCGCCGGCGAGGTCGCCGACCACGGCAACCCGTTCGCCGACCCGGGCCTGCCGGCCCACGAGCCGCGTCGCACCGACATCGACGAGCGAGCCGCCAAGCGCGCCGAGCGCCAGGTCTCGCTGATGTTCCTGGTGTCCATGGTCGCCACGGTCGGCTTCATCGTCTCGTACGTGGCCATCGACCCGGACAAGATCGTCTACATCTTCCCGCTGGGTCACGTCAGCGCGCTGAACTTCGCGCTGGGCCTGACCCTGGGCGTCGCGCTGTTCATGATCGGCGCCGGTGCGGTCCACTGGGCCCGCACCCTGATGTCGGACGTCGAGATCCCGGCCGAGCGCCACCCGATCGAGGCCGACGACGAGGTCCGCGCGGACGTCATCGGGCAGTTCAGGACCGGTGCCGCGGAGTCCGGCTTCGGCCGCCGCAAGATGATCCGCAACACGCTCATCGGCTCGATGGCGCTGGTCCCGCTCTCCGGCGTGGTCCTGCTGCGCGACCTGGGCCCGCTGCCCGAGAAGAAGCTGGCCGAGACCGGCTGGAAGAAGGCCACCGAGGCCCAGCCGCTGGAGCTCGTCAACATGAGCACCATGCTGCCGCTGAAGCCCGAGGACATCGTCGTCGGGTCGCTGACCTTCGCCATGCCCAAGGGTATGACCACGCACGACGAGGACTTCCAGCAGCAGATCGCCAAGGACGCCCTGATGCTGGTGCGCATCGCGCCGGAGGACATCAAGGACGAGAAGTCCAAGGGCCTCGGCTTCGAGGGCATCCTCGCCTACTCGAAGATCTGCACCCACGTCGGCTGCCCGATCAGCCTCTACGAGCAGCAGACCCACCACGCGCTCTGCCCCTGCCACCAGTCGACCTTCGACCTGGCGGACGGCGCGCGCGTCATCTTCGGCCCGGCCGGCCACCCGCTGCCGCAGCTGAAGATCACCACTGACGAGAAGGGCTTCCTGGTCGCCACCGGCGACTTCGCGGAGCCCGTCGGCCCGAGCTTCTGGGAGCGTGCTCGATGAGTAGCGCGAGCAGCACCACCTCCGGTGCCGCCAAGCCCTCCAGCACGCGCGAAAAGCCCGCCAACAAGTGGGAAGCCGCCGCTGACTGGACGGATGGCCGGCTGGGGATCTACTCCCTCGCCAAGGCCAACCTGCGCAAGATCTTCCCGGACCACTGGTCCTTCATGCTGGGCGAGATCTGCCTCTACACCTTCGTCATCATCATCCTGACGGGCGTGTACCTGACGCTGTTCTTCAAGCCCTCCATGGGCGAGGTCATCTACGACGGCTCGTACATCCCGCTCAAGGGCATCGGCATGTCCGAGGCGTACAAGTCGACGGTGGACATCAGCTTCGAGGTCCGCGGCGGTCTTCTGATCCGTCAGATCCACCACTGGGCCGCCCTGGTCTTCGTGGCCGCGATGCTCGTGCACATGATGCGCGTGTTCTTCACCGGCGCGTTCCGCAAGCCGCGTGAGATCAACTGGGTCTTCGGCTTCCTGCTGCTGGTCCTGGGCATGTTCGACGGCTTCTTCGGCTACTCGCTGCCGGACGACCTGCTGTCGGGCACCGGTATCCGCTTCATGGAGGGCGCGGTCCTCGCGACCCCGCTGATCGGCACCTACGTCCAGATGTTCCTCTTCGGGGGCGAGTTCCCCGGCCACGACATCGTGCCGCGGTTCTTCACGATCCACGTGCTGCTGATCCCGGGCATCATGCTCGGCCTGCTGGTGGCGCACCTGATCCTGGTCTTCTACCACAAGCACACCCAGTGGGCGGGCCCGGGCAAGACCGAGAAGAACGTCGTCGGCATGCCGCTGATGCCGGTCTACATGGCCAAGGCCGGTGGCTTCTTCTTCCTGGTGTTCGGCATCATCGCCGCCATGTCGGCGATCGCCTCGATCAACCCGATCTGGGCGTACGGCCCGTACCGTCCGGACCAGGTGTCGACCGACGCCCAGCCCGACTGGTACATGGGCTTCTCCGAGGGCCTGATCCGTGTCATGCCGGGCTGGGAGATCAGCGTCTGGGGCGGTCACACCCTGAACCTGGGCGTGTTCATCCCGCTGATGGTGGTCTTCCCGCTGGTCCTGGTCGCGATCGCGGTCTACCCGTTCATCGAGGGCTGGATCACCGGCGACAAGCGCGAGCACCACATCCTGGACCGCCCGCGCAACGCCCCGGTCCGCACCGCCCTGGGTGCCGCCTGGATCAGCCTCTACCTGGTGCTGCTGATCGGTGGTGGCAACGACCTGTTCGCCACCCACCTGCACATGTCGCTGAACACCATCACCTACTTCGTCCGCGTCGGCTTCTTTGCCGTCCCGGTCATCACCTTCATCGTCACCAAGCGCTGGTGCCTCGGCCTCCAGCGCCGTGACAAGGAGAAGGTGCTGCACGGCCGCGAGACGGGTGTCATCAAGCGGCTGCCGCACGGTGAGTTCGTCGAGGTGCACGCCCAGCTGCCGCAGGGCGACCTGCACAAGCTGACCGCCCACGAGCAGATCCAGCCGGTCCAGCTCCCGGCCCAGACGGACGAGAACGGCGTGGCCCGCAAGGCCGGCATCCTCACCCGTACCCGGGCCAAGCTCTCCCGCGGCTTCTACGGCGAGGCCGGCCAGATCCCCAAGCCGACCGCCGAGGAGCACCACGAGATCACCAGCGGCCACGGCCACCACTGATCCCGTACGCGCACAGCGTCACCCCGAGGGCCGCTGACCAGAGTTCATCTGGTCGGCGGCCCTCGGGCCTTTCCGTACCCGCACCGTGTCTGGAGGCCCCCGTGCAGCTGTCCGTCGACCCCGCCGCCGCCACTCCCCCGTACGAGCAGATCCGCGCCCAGATCGCCGACCGGGCGCGTTCCGGTGAGCTGCCCACCGGGCTGCGGCTGCCGACCGTACGGGCGCTCGCCGAGGAGCTGGGCCTGGCCGCCGGGACGGTCGCCCGGGCCTACAAGGAGCTGGAGGCGGACGGGGTGGTGGAGACCCACGGGCGGCGCGGGACGCTGATCGCCGCCACCGGGGACACCGCGCACCGGCTGGCCGCCGCGGCCGCCGCCGAGTTCGCCGAGCGGGCCGCCCGGCTGGGGCTCACCCGGGCCGAGGCCCTGGCCGCGGTGGACGGCGCCCTGCGGGCTGTCCTGCCGCAGGCGTAGGGCGTCCGCGCGTCAGGCCCCTCGGGTCGGACCTCGGGCCAGCGCTCGGGTCAGACCTCGGGACGGATGATCCCGGCGGCCGGGGCCTGGGCGGCGGGGCCGGTGGTGCTGAGGGGCTGGCCCAGGGCGCTGTGCTTGACCCAGGACGCCCAGGCGACGTTCCAGTCCCCGAAGCCGTTGCCGAAGGGCTCCATCACGGCGCCGTGGCTGTTGACCACCGTCACCAGGTCACCCACCCGGGTGTTGTCGTAGAACCACTTGGCGTTGTCGGTGCTCATGCCCGTGCAGCCGTGGCTGACGTTCTCGTAGCCCTGCGAGCCGACCGACCAGGGCGCCGCGTGGACGTACTCCCCGCTCCACGTCACCCGGGTGGCCCACAGGACGTCGAGGTCGTAGGACTCGGTGCTGCCGGCGGCTATGCCGATCGTCTCGCCGTTCATCCGGACGGAGCGCTCCTGGCCGAGCACCACCTTGACGCCGTTGCGGGTGTCGAAGCCGGGCTTGCCGGTGGTGACCGGGATCGTCCGGACCACCTCGCCGTCGCGCTTGAGGGTGAGCTCGTGGGTGGCCGCGTCGACCACCGACTCGACGCGCTCGCCGATCCTCAGCCGCAGCGCGCTGCGGTCCCCGCCGTACAGCCCGTCGGAGATCAGGCTGCCGGTGCCCTCGAAGGCCAGGGAGACGGTCGTCCCGGCGGGCCAGTAGTCCTCGGGGCGGAAGTGCAGGTCCTTGTCGTCCACCCAGTACCAGGCGCCCGTGACGGCCGGCTGGGAGGTGACGCTGAGGGCCCGCTCGACCTCCTGACGGGCCTGCGGGTCCTTGACGGCCTCGGAGAGCTGCACGGTGAGCGGCTGGCCGACGCCGTAGACGCCGCTGCCGGAGGAGTCCGGGCCGAGCTTGGCGGTGAGCAGGCGCTGGGCGGCGAGGGTGGTGAAGTTCGCGGTGGTGTCGCCGCGGCCGTTCCTCCCGTCGTCGGCGGAGATCCGCACGGCGTAGGCGGTGCCGGCCTTGAGGCGGCCGGTGGTCTGCCAGCTGCGCTGGTCCTCGGCGAGCTTCCCGGCGACCACCCGGCCGTCCGGGCCGACCACGGTGACGTCGGTGAGCCTGCTGCCGTCCACGGCGGTCACGGTGACCGGCTTGGACGGGTCGGCCTTGCCCTCGGCCGAGAGGTGGACCAGCGGGCCCGCGTCGATCCGGTGCGGCGTGCCGGGATCGTCCTCGCCGCCGGAGGAGCAGGCGGCCAGCGGGGTCAGCAGTGCCAGGGCCAGCGAGATGCCGCCGATACCCGCTATTCCGCGCCTGTCGGCCATGACCGCCTCCGAGGGTTCGCACGATTGATCAGATCGTAGGAACATCCCTCGGTCGAGCGACATCCGAGCGTCCCCTCGTTCGCCCGGGCGGGTGAGGTCCTCACCCTCGGGAACGCAAAAGGGCCGGTCCTCCCGTGCGGGAGGACCGGCCCTCGTGGGGTGAGCCGGAACCTACTGGTTCTGGTTCTCGCCCCGGTAGAACTCGAAGACCCATCCGAAGATGCCGACCAGGATGATCGGGGCGGCCCAGAACATCAGCCACCAGCCGAAGATCACGCCCAGGAAGGCGAGGGCGCCACCGAGCGCCAGCGAGAGCGGCTGCCAGCTGTGCGGGGCGAAGAAGCCCAGCTCGCCGGAGTCGTCCGCGACCTCGGCCTCGGGGTTGTCACCCGCGCCGCTGTCCACCCGGCGGGCGGTGAAGGCGAGGTAGTACCCGATGAACGCGCACAGCGAGAACGCCAGGAACAGCGCGGTCGTACCGGCGGCCTCGATGCCGGTGTCGGAGTTGTTCGTCCACAGGCCGTACGTGATGGCCATGGCCAGGACGAAGACCGACAGGCCCAGGAAGATCTTTCCCTGTTCCTTCATCAGACGTCACCCTCCGTCTTGCCCTTGCCCAGCTTCGGGGCGTCGTACTTCGCGGGGGTCACACCGGCGAGGTGCTTGGCCGGCTCACCGTGGTTCTCCAGGTAGTCCAGCGCGGCGATCTCCGGGTGGTGGAGGTCGAAGGCCGGGGATTCGGAGCGGATGCGCGGCAGCGTGAGGAAGTTGTGCCGCGGCGGCGGGCAGGAGGTCGCCCACTCGAGCGAGCGGCCGAAGCCCCACGGGTCGTCGACCTCGACCTTCTCGCCGTACTTGGCGGTCTTCCACACGTTGTAGAGGAACGGGAGGATCGACAGGCCGAGCACGAAGGAGCCGATGGTCGAGACGGTGTTCAGCGTGGTGAAGCCGTCCGAGGCCAGGTAGTCGGCGTAGCGGCGGGGCATGCCCTCCGCGCCGAGCCAGTGCTGCACCAGGAAGGTGGCGTGGAAGCCGAAGAACAGCGTCCAGAAGGTGATCTTGCCGAGGCGCTCGTCCAGCATCTTGCCGGTCATCTTCGGCCACCAGAAGTGGAAGCCGGCGAACATCGCGAAGACGACGGTGCCGAAGACCACGTAGTGGAAGTGGGCGACGACGAAGTACGAGTCCGAGACGTGGAAGTCGATCGGCGGGGAGGCCAGCAGAACACCGGTCAGACCACCGAAGAGGAAGGTGACCAGGAAGCCGACCGTCCACAGCATCGGCGTCTCGAAGCTCAGTGAGCCCTTCCACATCGTGCCGACCCAGTTGAAGAACTTCACACCGGTCGGAACGGCGATCAGGAAGGTCATGAACGAGAAGAACGGCAGCAGCACCTGGCCGGTGACGTACATGTGGTGCGCCCACACCGTCACAGACAGACCGGCGATCGCGATGGTGGCCGCGATCAGGCCGGAGTAGCCGAACATCGGCTTGCGGCTGAAGACCGGGATGATCTCCGAGATGATGCCGAAGAACGGCAGCGCGATGATGTAGACCTCGGGGTGGCCGAAGAACCAGAAGAGGTGCTGCCACAGCATCGCCCCGCCGTTGGCCGGGTCGAAGACGTGGGCACCGAACTTGCGGTCGGCCTCGAGGGCGAACAGCGCGGCGGCCAGGACCGGGAAGGCCAGCAGGACCAGCACGGCGGTCAGCAGGGTGTTCCAGACGAAGATCGACATCCGGAACATCGTCATGCCGGGGGCGCGCATGCAGATGATCGTGGTGATGAAGTTGACCGCACCGAGGATCGTGCCGAAGCCCGAGAAGGCCAGACCCATGATCCACATGTCGCCGCCGATGCCGGGCGAGTGAACCGCGTCCGACAGCGGGGAGTAGGCGAACCAGCCGAAGTTGGCGGCGCCGTTCGGGGTCACGAAACCGGCGACGGCGATGATCGAGCCGAACAGGTACAGCCAGTACGCGAACATGTTCAGACGCGGGAAGGCCACGTCCGGGGCGCCGATCTGCAGCGGCATGATCCAGTTCGCGAAGCCCGCGAACAGCGGCGTCGCGAACATCAGCAGCATGATCGTGCCGTGCATCGTGAACGCCTGGTTGAACTGCTCGTTCGACAGGATCTGCGTCCCGGGGCGAGCGAGTTCGGCGCGCATGACCAGGGCGAGGATGCCGCCGATCAGGAAGAAGGCGAACGACGTGCCCAGGTACAGGGTGCCGATCGTCTTGTGGTCCGTGGTGGTGAGCCACTTGATGATGGTCGAACCCGGCTTCCGGGTCCGCTGCGCCCCGACCGTGACGGCCTCGGCGCCCCCGCCGGCCGCGGCGGGCTCGTTGAGGATGGTCACTTCTCTTCACTTCCCATGGTGATCAGGCCCGAGGGCACGGCACCGGCCTGGCCCTTGTCACGGAGATCGGCCAGGTGCTTGTCGTACTCGGCGCGGTCGACGACCTTGACGTTGAACAGCATGCGCGAGTGGTCCGTGCCGCACAGCTCGGCGCACTTGCCCATGTACTCGCCCTTGACGGTCGGGGTGACCTCGAACTTGTTCACCACGCCCGGGACGACGTCCATCTTCATCATGAAGTTGACGGGCCAGAAGTCGTGGATGACGTCACGCGAGGTGAGACGGAACTGCACCGTCTCGTTGACCGGCAGCCAGAGCGTCGGCACGTCCTTCGGAGTACCGACCTCGTACGCGGCGTTCTTGTTGGCCGGGTCGGGGGTCTCGGTGTTCTCGTAGTTGAACGCCCAGCTCCACTGGAAGCCGACCACGTTGACCATGTGCTGCGGCTTCTCGGAAACCTTGATCAGCTTCGACTCGTCGCGGGCGACGAAGTAGAAGAGCACCGAGACGATGATGATGGGGACCGCGGTGTAGAGCGCCTCGATGGGCACGTTGTACCGGGTCTGCGGGGGGACCTCCACGCCGGTGCGGCTGCGCCGGTGGAAGATCACGCTCCAGATGATCAGACCCCACATCAGTACGCCGACCACCAGCGCCGCGATCCAGGACCCCTGCCACATCTGGAGGACCATCGGCCCTTCCTTGGTGACGGGGCTCGGGAGGCCAAGCCTGGGGAGGTCGTTGGCCGAGCAGCCGGTGGCGGTAGCGATGACGAGGCCCAGTGCCAGCGCCTGAGGCAGCTTCCGCCGCATCGTGCGCCGCGGCGAGCGGTCGGAGCCGTTGGGACTCACGTAGCGCCTTCCCGAAGTCTCGCCCGCCTTCGCGTCGCCCCGAGAAAGGTGGTGAGCCTCCCCGGCGACCCGTCCACGGGCACGGTTTGAATGCTTATGCGGGCCAAACCCTACTCCAGCCTTATGCGCTCCTGACGGGCAGCCCCCGGTAACGCGCCGCCCGGTCGCCCGATCAGGCCCGGCAGGCACTGCACCGCAGGTCATCGTAGGCATTCGAGGTCCGTACGCCCGATCGGGGGATGAGCTCGGACAACGTGGGTGACGGCCCGTCGGAGGCGGACGAAGCGGACATTCGGGGTGATCGACTGACGGGTGGTGAGGTGGGGAATCCAGCCGTCCGGCCACCCGGGTGTGTCGTTAAATGTGACCGTGTACTTCGACGTGGCCTCGACGGCCCCTCTGCACCCCGTCGCCCGGCAGGCGCTGACCGCCGCCCTGGACGAGGGCTGGGCCGATCCGGCCCGGCTGTACCGCTCCGGCCGGCAGGCCCGGATGCTGCTCGACGCGGCCCGCGAGACCGTGGCCGCCGAGCTCGGCGCCCGGCCGGACGAGGTCTCCTTCACCGCCAGCGGCACCCAGGCCGTGCAGCTCGGCATGCTGGGCGCCCTCACCGGCAACCGGCGGCGCGGCTCCCACCTGGTGCACTCCGCCGTGGAGCACTCCAGCGTGCTGCACGTCGCCGAACGCCTGGAACTGGGCGGCGGCGAGATCACGGTGGCGCCGGTGGACCGCACCGGCCGGGTCGACCCGCAGGTGTTCGGCGCGCTGCTGCGCCCGGACACCGCGCTGGCCGCGCTGCAGAGCGCCAACCACGAGGTGGGCACGCTCCAGCCCGTCGCCGAGACGGCCGAACTGTGCGCGGAGGCCGGAGTCCCGCTGCTGGTGGACGCGGCGCAGAGCGCCGGACGGGTGGACGTCCCCGCCGGCTGGTCCCTGCTGACGGCGAGTGCGCACAAGTGGGGCGGCCCGCCCGGGGTCGGCGTGCTGGCGGTGCGCAAGGGCGTGCGCTACTCCTCGCCGCTGCCGGCCGACGAGCGCGAGGGCGGCCGGGTGCCCGGCTACGTCAACGTCCCCGCGATCGTGGCGGCCGCCGCCTCGCTGCGCGCCGTACGGGCCGAGGCCCGGCAGGAGAACGCGCGGCTGCACGCGCTGGTGGAGCGGATCAGGGCCCGGGTGCCGCAGCTGGTGCCCGAGGTCGAGGTGGTCGGCGACCCGGTGCGCCGGCTCCCCCACCTCGTCACCTTCTCCTGCCTGTACGTCGACGGGGAGGTGCTGCTCACCGAGCTGGACCGGGCGGGCTTCGCCGTCTCCTCCGGCTCCTCCTGCACCTCCTCCACGCTGACGCCCAGCCATGTGCTGGCGGCGATGGGGGTGCTCACCGAGGGGAACGTCCGGGTCTCGCTGCCCTACGGGACGGCCGAGGCGGACGTGGATCGCTTCCTGGCGGTGCTGCCGGAGCTGATCGCCGGGATCAGGGCACCCCTCGGGCTCAACCTCACTCAGCCGCAGGGGAGTTCGGGGTCGCTCCCGCCCCGGGCCGAAGGGCGCGCCGGTGCCGAAAGCGACGAGCGACAAGCGACCGACGAAGGAGGGAGTGCCGGAGCGAGGAGCGTCGGCGCCGGGTTCGAGCGCCCGGAGGCGAGCGGGCGAGTCACAGTCATCGACGCGCTGGGCAAGCGCTGCCCGCTGCCGGTGATCGAGCTGGCCAAGCGGATCGGCGAGGTGCCGCTGGGCGGCACGGTCGCCGTGCTGGCGGACGACGAGGCGGCGCGGCTGGACATCCCGGCCTGGTGCGAGATGCGCGACCAGGAGTACGCGGGCGAGGCCCCGGCCGCCGACTACGGCGGCGACCGGGGCTCGGCCTACCTCGTCGTGCGGCGCACTACTTGACCAGGCGGGCGCGGATCTCCGCGGTGGCCTCGGCGCCGTAGGCGGCCTCGAAGCGCTTGAGGAAGGCGGCCGGGCGCAGCTCGTACTCCTGGGTGCCGACGGTCTCGATCACCAGGGTGGCGAGCATGCAGCCGAGCTGGGCGGAGCGCTCCAGGTCGAGGTCCCAGGACAGGCCCGCCAGGAAGCCGGCGCGGAAGGCGTCGCCGACGCCGGTCGGGTCGACCTTGGCCTCCTCCTTGGCGCAGCCGACCAGGATCGGGGCCTCGCCCTTGCGCTCGATCCGCACGCCCTTGCTGCCCAGGGTGGTGATGCGGGTGCCGACGCGGGTGAGCACCTCCTCGGCGTCCCAGCCGGTCTTGGTCTCGATCAGCGCGGCCTCGTACTCGTTGGTGAACAGGTACGCGGCGCCGTCGACGATCTCGCGGATGTCGTCGCCCTCGAGGCGGGCCAGCTGCTGGGAGGGGTCGGCGGCGAAGGCGTAGCCGCGGGTGCGGCACTCCTGGGTGTGGCGGACCATGCCCTGCGGGTCGTCGGCGCCGATCAGGACGAGGTCGAGGGCCCCGACGCGGTCGGCGATCGGCTTGAGCTCGATGTTGCGGGCCTCGGCCATGGCACCGGTGTAGAACGAGGCGATCTGGTTGTGGTCCTCGTCCGTGGTGCACATGAAGCGGGCGGTGTGCCGCGTCTCGGAGATGTGGACGGAGTCGCAGTCGACGTTGTTGCGCTCCAGCCAGCTGCGGTACTCGGCGAAGTCCGCGCCGGCCGCGCCGACGAGGACGGGGCGCAGTCCGAGGACGCCCATGCCGAAGGCGATGTTGGGGGCGACGCCGCCACGGCGGATGTCGAGGGTGTCGACCAGGAAGGACAGCGACACGGTGTGCAGCTGTTCGGCGACGAGCTGGTCGGCGAAACGACCGGGGAACGTCATCAGGTGGTCGGTGGCGATCGAGCCGGCGACGGCGATACGCACGAATGGTCTCCTCAGTGTGGCGGCGGGGCCGGCGAGCAGGTGTGGTGAACCCGCCTACGGTACCCGGCGACACGCGGGCCCCAGCAAGAGTGCCGCGGATCGGCACCCTGCATGGACATGGTGACACCCTGCGCCGTCGAACGTGTACTACCTCCGGGTAGCACTGGTGGGCCGCACGGCCCCGGCCTAGGGTCGGCCCCAGGGAGCCCCGCCGATCCCGGCGGGCCCCGTCGTCGGCCGTGGCAATGAGGCCACGGCCCTGGATCGGAGCGATGCCCGATGGTCACCCACCCCTCCTCCCCGCCCGTAGTGCGCGCCGACGCGGACGAGACCCTCGACGCCCTGGTGAACTCCTCCCGGCGGCTGCGGCGCTTCTGGCCGCTGCCGACCGCGGCCGACCCGCAGCCCGCCGCCCCGGCGCCGGCCGGGGTCCGGGTGCCGTCGGGCGCGCAGCGCGTGGTGGCGGGGATGGCCGAGTACGGCCTGTAGGACCGACCCCCGTCTGTCGGCCGGTCCAGAACCGGGAACCGGATTCGCCCGGTTCACGTCAGATCCGCGCGGAGCGGCCGAGGAGCGGCGCCGCTGAGCCCTCGGGAGGTTGTACAGATGGATCTGGAGACGATGCCCCGGCGCCGTCGCCGGGCGGTGGCCCTGGCCGGTGTGGCGCTGGCGGCGGTGATGGCGGTGGCCGGGTGCGACGACGGCGGCAAGAGCGCCTCGGACGCGGCGGCGAGCGGGACTCCTAGCGCCTCGGCGTCCGCGTCGGCCTCGGGGACCCCTTCCCCCACCGACTCGTCCTCGGCGGCCGCGCCGAGTGCCCCGGGGCAGCCACCGACGGCCGTCACCCCCACCCCGGCCTCCCCCGCGCCCGGGCGGCCGTCAACGCCGGGCACCCCGCCGCCGAACGGCATCGCCCCCGGCGAGCCCAACCCGGCCGGAACCTCCCGCCCGGCGATCGCCTACCGCCTGGACGGCACCAGCCACCTGACCGTCTACTTCTACGGCGGGGTCTGCACCACGTACTCGGTGAAGGCGGACGAGTCCACCCAGGGCAGGGTCGAGGTGATGGTGATCCCGGGCCGGCCCGTCACCCAGCCCGGGCAGGTGTGCACCGCGCTGGCCAAGCGGCAGTCGGTGGCCGTCGACCTGCGCTCCCCGCTGGCCGGGCGGACGGTGATCGACAAGGAGAGCGGCCAGGACGTGCCGCTGCAGGGCGACGCGCACGCCGGGCCGGACCCGGTGACGCCGGACGGCGCCCAGTAGGACCTGGGAAACGGCGGCGGCCCCGGGGTGATCCCCGGGGCCGCCGCCGTCGTTCGCGCGTCAGGCTTAGCTGAACGAGTCGCCGCAGGCGCAGGAGCCGGTGGCGTTCGGGTTGTCGATCGTGAAGCCCTGCTTCTCGATGGTGTCGACGAAGTCGACGGTGGCGCCGCCCAGGTACGGGGCGCTCATGCGGTCGGTGACGACCTTGACGCCGCCGAAGTCCTTGAGCACGTCGCCGTCGAGCGAGCGCTCGTCGAAGAACAGCTGGTAACGCAGGCCCGAGCAGCCACCGGGCTGGACGGCAACGCGGAGCGCCAAGTCGTCGCGGCCTTCCTGCTCCAGCAGGGCCTTGACCTTGGCCGCGGCGGCCTCGGTGAGGAGGATGCCACTCTCTACGGTGGTCTCGTCCTGGACGGTCATCTGCTTTCTCCCGGTCTTGACGACGGTCTGCCGCCAGTGTCAACCACCGGCCGTCCGGTTTCATTTCCCGGACGGCGGATGTTTTCGGCGCCCTGTCGGCGGTGGTCTTCCGTGGGCCGGGTGTGTCACCCGGGTCCCCATACGCTCCCCATGCTCGCACAACCCGGGAGGCCCGGTCACCGCCGAGGAGCCCGATCCCGGCGAACGGGCCCCGCGGCGGCGGCCCGGGTACGAGGATGGTGGCCATGATCCTTCGCCAGGTCAGGGACACCGCCGAGGACGCGGAGACCGTCCAGGAGCTGTCCTTCGCCGCCTTCGCCGAGCCGTCCGCCGACGCGGCCCCGCCCCGGGCGACGCCCCTGCAGCTGGCCAGGACCAGACACCTGGCGCGCACCGATCCCGGGGGCTGCTGGCTGGCCTCGGTCGACGGGGAGGCGGTCGGGGTGGTGCTGTCGCTGCGCCGGGAGGGGCTCTGGATGCCCTCGCTGTTCGCGGTGCGGCCCTCCGCGCGGGGCCAGGGCGTCGGGCGGCTGCTGCTGGAGCAGGCGGGCGGGTACGCCCGGGGCTGCCTGCGCGGGATGGTCTGCGCCTCCTCCTCGGCCGCGGCGGCCCGGCGCTACCGGCTGGCGGGGTTCACCCTGCACCCGGCGATGCGGATGACGGGGAAGGTGGACCGGGAGGGGCTGGTCGATCCCGGGGACATCCCGGTGCACCGGGGCAACGCCACCCACCGGCACCTGCTGGACTCGGTGGACCGGCGGCTGCGCGGCTCGGCCCACGGGGAGGACCACGAGCTGATGCTCGGGCACTTCGAGGAGCTGCTGATCGCGGACTCGCTGGCCGGCAGCGGCTACTGCTACCGGGACGGCGGCACGATCCGGCTGCTGGCGGCCACCTCCAAGCGGATCGCCGCCCGGCTGCTGCGCGAGGCGCTGGCCCGGGTGCCGGACGGGGTGGAGGCGCGGGTGGAGTACCTGACCGCCGAGCAGGAGTGGGCGCTGGACGTGGGGCTGGAGGTCGGGCTGGCACCGCAGACCAGCGGGTTCGTCGGACTGCGCGGGATGCGGCCGCCGACGCCGTACCTGCCGAGCGGGGCGTTCCTGTGACTACGCCCGTAGTGCCACTACTGCAGTAGTGGCACTACGGGCGTAGTACCGCCTCGGGATCAGGCCATGGTGTCGAGGATCTCGCGGACCATGTCCATCGTGGTGCCCGGGTGCAGGAAGGCGAAGCGGGCGACGGTCTCGCCGTCCCAGCCGGTGGGGGTGACGAAGCCGATCTGGTCGGCGAGCAGCTGCTGCGACCAGCGGTAGTAGTCGTCGTTGGTCCAGCCCCGGCGCTTGAAGCAGACGGCCGAGAGCTGCGGGTCGAACAGCAGCTCCAGGTGCTCGGTGTCACGGATGAGCTGCGCGGTCTCCCGGGCGAGCGTGAGGCCGGCCTCGATGGCGTCGGTGTACGCCTGGACGCCGTGGACGGCGAGGGAGAACCACAGCGGCAGGCCCCGGGCGCGGCGGGTGAGGTGGTAGGCGTAGTCGGTGGGGTTCCACTCGTCGCCCTCGGTGTGCAGGACGTCCAGGTAGGAGGCGTCCTGGGTGTGCACGGCGCGGGCGAGCTGCGGGTTGCGGTAGATCAGCGCGGCGCAGTCGAAGGGCGCGAAGAGCCACTTGTGCGGGTCGACGACGAAGGAGTCGGCGTGCTCGATGCCGTTGTAGCGCTCGCGCACGGAGGGGGCGAACAGGCCCGCGCCGCCGTAGGCGCCGTCCACGTGGAACCAGAGGTCGTGCTCGCGGGCGACCTCGGCCAGGCCCGCGAGGTCGTCGACGATGCCCTCGTTGGTGGTGCCCGCCGTGCCGACCACGGCGATGACCGTCTCCGGGTTGGGGTCGGCGGCCAGGGCCGCGCGCAGGGCCTCGCCGGTGAAGCGGCGGTTCACGGTCGGGACCTTGAACGCCTCGACGCCGATGATGTTGAAGGTGTTCTTGACCGAGGAGTGCACCTGGTCGGCGACGGCTATCCGCAGCCGGGCCTCCGGCCCGACGTTGAACTTGCGGCGGGCGGTGTCGCGGGCGACGACCAGGGCGGAGAGGTTGCCCGCCGAGCCGCCGGAGACGAAGCAGCCGCCGGCCGTCTCGGGCATGCCCGCCCGGTCGGCGATCAGGCGCAGCACCTGGTTCTCGGCGGCGATGGCGCCGGCGGCCTCCAGCCAGGAGATGCCCTGGAGGGAGGCGCAGGAGACGACCATGTCGAACAGCAGCGCGGCCTTGGTGGGGGCGCACGGGATGAAGGACAGGTAGCGCGGGCTGTCGGCGGAGATGACGGCGCGGGAGAGCTCGTGGTCGTAGAGCTTGAGCACGTCGGCGGGGTTGTTGCCGTCCTGGTTGAGCAGGCCGGACAGCTGGGTGCGCAGGTGCTCGCCGTCGCCGGGGTGGTCGAGCGGGACGGGGTCGTACTGCAGCCGCTCCCGCATGTAGTCGAAGACCAGGTCGACCAGGTCGTTGTCGGGCCGGTGCATGCGGTCGGGTGCTGCGGACACGGCGGTCCCTCTCGGCGATGGGGGTGAAGGGGGCCGTCCGGTTTCGGCGGGACGCTTCACCGCGTGGACCGGACCTGATCAGCGTAGGCAGCGGTGGGGCTTCCCCGCGCGTCGGAACGCGGCTGGTCAGGCAGCTTTCGGGCGTCTTCGGGGCGCCCGGCGCACGAATCCTGCGCAAGGGTGTTCGAGTCAGCCGATGAGCTGGGAGAGGACGACGGAGGAGCGGCTGCGCTGGACGCCGGGCTCGCGGCGGATGCGCTCGATGACGGCCTCGAGGTGGCGCATGTCGGCGGCGCGCAGGTGGACCAGGGCGTCCGGGTCGCCGGTGACCGTCCAGGCGGCGACGACCTCCGGGAACTGGCGCAGGCTGGCGAGGATCTCCTCGGGGGCGGTGCGCTCGCGGCAGTAGACCTCGACGAAGGCTTCGGTCTGCCAGCCGAGCACGCCCGGGTCGAGCACCACGGTGAAGCCGCGCACCACGCCCCGGGCCCGCAGCCGGTCGATCCGGCGGCGCACGGCGGTGGCGGAGAGGTTCACCTGCAGGCCGATCTCGGCGTACGAGGCGCGGCCGTCGGCGCCGAGCCGGGCGAGGAGGAGCCGGTCGGTCTCGTCCAGATCGGCCCCGGTCACCTCGTGCGCTCGGCTGCTGGTCATCGGTGCGGGCTCCACGGGGCGTACGAGCGCCGGCGGGGCGCCATTGCCCTGCCGACACATGCTGAAACGGTTCGCCACCCATTCTGGCCGATGCCAGGTGCGACTTCACCGCCGGCAGATGACGGGAAGGGAGCGTCCTTCGAAATATCGATCCAGCCGCAGCGAAACCCCCGGGATTCCGGGCCCCGGGCCGTGCGGGCACGCCATTGCGTCGAGCGGTTCTCGTCACATCGACGGGATGGCCATCGTCACTCTGACGCTAACCGGTTAGAATAGATAGCGTCAGTTAGACGAGAAGGCCCACCGCTCCATCGGCCGCACAGAAGGGCACCCGCCCGTGACCACCACCATCACCGAGACCCACGGCGTCGACCCCACTCCGACGCCGCTCGCTCTGCTGCTGCTCGGCCGTGAGGCCGACCCGAACAGCGAGCGCGGCGTCGACTGCCCCGGTGACCTCCCCCCGGCCTCGGACCCGAACCTCGTCGAGCGCGCCCGGGCCGCGAAGGCCGCCCTCGGCGACCGCGTCTTCATCCTCGGCCACCACTACCAGCGCGACGAGGTCATCGAGTTCGCCGACGTCACCGGCGACTCCTTCAAGCTCGCCCGCGACGCCGCGGCCCGCCCCGAGGCCGAGTACATCGTCTTCTGCGGCGTGCACTTCATGGCCGAGTCGGCGGACATCCTCACCGGCGAGAAGCAGCAGGTCGTCCTGCCCGACCTCGCCGCGGGCTGCTCCATGGCCGACATGGCCACCGCCGAGCAGGTCGCCGAGTGCTGGGACGTGCTGACCGACGCCGGCATAGCCGACGTGACCGTCCCCGTCTCGTACATGAACTCCTCCGCCGACATCAAGGCTTTCACCGGCCGGCACGGCGGCACCATCTGCACCTCCTCCAACGCCCAGCGCGCCCTGGAGTGGGCGTTCGAGCAGGGACAGAAGGTGCTCTTCCTGCCCGACCAGCACCTCGGCCGCAACACCGCCGTGCGCGACCTGGGCCTCTCCCTGGACGACTGCGTCCTCTACAACCCGCACAAGCCGAACGGCGGGCTCACCGTCGAGCAGCTGCGCGACGCCAAGATGATCCTCTGGCGCGGCCACTGCTCGGTGCACGGCCGCTTCAGCCTGGACTCGGTGGCCGACGTGCGCGAGCGCATCCCCGGCGTCACCGTCCTGGTGCACCCCGAGTGCAAGCACGAGGTCGTCGCGGCCGCCGACATGGTCGGCTCGACGGAGTACATCATCAAGGCGCTGGACGCCGCCGAGCCTGGCTCCAAGTGGGCCATCGGCACCGAGCTGAACCTGGTCCGCCGCCTGGCCAAGGCGCACCCGGACAAGGAGATCGTCTTCCTCGACCGCACGGTCTGCTTCTGCTCGACCATGAACCGCATCGACCTGCCGCACCTGGTCTGGGCGCTGGAGTCCCTGGTCGAGGGCCGGGTGCCGAACGTGATCACCGTCGACCCGGAGACCGAGAAGTACGCCAAGGCGGCGCTGGACCGGATGCTCGCCCTGCCGTAGCCGTCCGGAGCCCCCGGGCTCCCGGCCGGCGGGCAACAGCCGAAGGGCGGGCCCCTCCGATCGGAGGGGGCCCGCCCTTTCGTCTGGCAGCGTCCGCAGGAGGTGCTAGTCCGGGAAGCCCGGGATCACGCCCTCGCCGTCGGCCATCAGCAGCTCGCGGACCTCTTCGATGGTCGCGTCCGCGCTCGGCAGGATCAGCTCGGACGGCTCCAGCGAATCCAGCGGCACCGGGGTGCCGTACTGCTTCACCGCGTCGAGCAGCTTGCCGTAAGCCTGGCGGAACAGCGCCTCGTCACCCGACTCGACAGCGGTGACGAGGTCGGAGTCGAGCTGGTTGAGCAGGTTCAGGTGGTCCTCCCCCACCACGAACTGCCCTTCACCCATGACCCTCATGATCATGCCGTGCATCTCCCTGGTCCGTGGGGTCGGGCTCAGCCCTTGTTGTAGTTGATGCGCGGGGTGTCCTGCGGGTGCGCGTCCTGCGGCGCCTGCTGCGGCTTGCCCTGCTCGATGGCGGCCGGCCCGGAGGGGGACCCGCCGGACAGCTCGGCCTTCATCCGGGCCAGCTCCAGCTCGACGTCGGACCCGCCGGCGACGCGCTCCAGCTCGGCCTCGATGTCGTCCTTGCGGCCGAGACCGCTCGCGTCGTCGAGCGCGCCGGAGGCCAGCAGCTCGTCGATCGCGCCCGCCCGGGCCTGCATCTGGGCGGTCTTGTCCTCGGCCCGCTGGATCGCCAGGCCCACGTCGCCCATCTCCTCGGAGATGCCGGAGAAGGACTCCGCGATGCGGGTCTGCGCCTGGGCGGCGGTGTAGGTCGCCTTGATGGTCTCCTTCTTGGTGCGGAAGGCGTCCACCTTGGCCTGCAGCCGCTGGGAGGCCAGCGTGAGCTTCTCCTCCTCGGCCTGCAACTGCTGGTACTGCGTCTCCAGGTCGTTGATCTGGGACTGCATGTTGGCCTTGCGGGTCAGCGCCTCACGGGCCAGGTCCTCCCGGCCGAGGGAGAGCGCCTTGCGGCCCTGGTCCTCGTACTTCGCCGACTGCTGCTGGAGCTGGGTCAGCTGCAACTCCAGGCGCTTGCGCGACGTCGCGACGTCCGCGACACCACGCCGTACCTTCTGCAGCAGCTCGAGCTGCTTCTGGTAGGAGTAGTCGAGCGTCTCACGCGGGTCTTCCGCCCGGTCCAAGGCTTTGTTCGCCTTGGAGCGGAAGATCAGCCCCATACGCTTCATGATTCCGTCGCTCATGGGCCTCGGGTGCCCCCTTCTCCGGCCTGCGGTCTCAAATCTCGTTACCAGACACGACGAGTGTATGTGCAGCGAGCCGTCCGCCGCAGTGCACCTGCCTGCAACAAGACTGCTACAGCGACCAGCGGCATTGCCTCATCCCCCGGGTGGATCTGCCGCTCGTCCCTCCCATCCTCCATCCGACTGATCCCCTACGGGAAGGACCCCGGAAACCCCCACACGGCGGGTGACCGGCCGATCGATATGCGTTTGGGTCCGATCGGACCGGTGGAAGCACCGCCGCACCCCGTACGCTGGTGGTGTGTTCCGACGCCGTTCAGATGATGCCGCCGCCTCCTCCTCCGTACTGGAGAAGCAGGACGAGACGCCCCAGGCCCGCCACCCCGAGGCCAAGAAGGGCCGCCCCACCCCCAAGCGCAGCGAGGCCGAGGCCACGCGGCGCACCCGGGTGACGGTCCCCAAGGACCGCAAGGAGGCCAGCCGCCAGGCGCGTGACCGGATGCGCACCGAGCGCGAGAAGGAGCGCCAGGCGCTGCTCAACGGCGACGAGCGCCACCTGCCCGTCCGCGACAAGGGCCCGGTGCGCAAGTTCGCCCGCGACTTCGTGGACGCCCGCTGGTCGCTCGCCGAGTTCTTCCTCCCGGCCGCCGTGGTCATCCTGGTGCTGAGCATCGTCAAGGTCGGCGCGATCCAGCAGCTCTCCACGCTGCTGTTCCTGCTGTTCTTCGTCTTCGTGATCCTGGACTTCTTCCGGCTCGGCTTCGGCCTGCGCAAGCAGCTGGCCGCCCGCTTCCCCGGTGAGAACACCCGCGGCGCCGTCGCCTACGGCATCATGCGCACCCTGCAGATGCGCCGGCTGCGCCTGCCCAAGCCGCAGGTGCGGCGCGGGGAGAAGCCCTGACCGCCGAACCGGTGGACTCCGGCTGGGCCCCGCCTTCCTGGGAGGGGCCCGGCCTCTACGCACTTCCTGGACAGGGGGGCGCACTTCCCGGCCAGGGGGGCGCACTTCCCGGACAGGGCGGTGGCGGCCACGACCGGCTCGCCCAGGAGCGGCGGCTGCCCTCCCGCAGCGGCTCCTTCGCCGGAGGCACCGGCGCCTGGCTGGAGCGGCTCGGGGGCCTGCGCAACTTCGTCCGGCAGGAGCTCGTCACCCGTCAGCTCGCCGAGCAGCTGAACGGCCGGCACGCGCAGCGCGTCCTGGACATCGGCTGCGGCCAGGGCACCCAGGCCCTGCGGCTGGCCCGGGCCGGGCACTACGTCACCGGCATCGACTCCGACCCCGTCGCGCTCGGCGTCGCCCAGGGGGCGCTCGCCGAGGAGCCGCCGGAGGTCCGCGGCCGGCTCCAGCTGCTCAGCGGGGACGGCCACCAGTGCGGGCGCTGGTTCGGCCCGCGCAGCTTCGACGTGGTGCTCTGCCACGGCGTCCTGATGTACCTGCCCGACCCGGACCCGATGATCGCCTCGCTGGCCCGGCTGCTGGCGCCCGGCGGACTGCTCTCGCTCCTGGTGCGCAACCGCGACGCGCTGGCGCTGCGGCCCGCCGCCGCCGGGGACTGGCGGGCCGCCCTGCACGCCTTCGAGAGCGACCGGTACTACAACCGGCTCGGGCTGGCGGCCCGCGCCGACCGGCTCTCCGACCTCACCGTCACCCTGTCCGAGGTGTCCGTGCCGCTGCGGCACTGGTACGGCGTGCGCGTCTTCACCGACAACGCCCCCGACGACGCCGCGCCGCCGGTGGACGGGCGGCAGCTGGCCCAGCTCCTCGAGGCCGAGGACCGGGCCGCCCGCACCGACCCGTACCGGCGGGTCGCGGCGCTGCTGCACGTCATCGGGGCCAAGTAGCCGCTGCCCGCCCGCTCGCCTCCGAGCCGAAGGGGCGAAGGGGCGAAGGGGCGAAGGAACGAAGGGGGCGAGACGGCTCAGCTCTCGTGCAGGCTCATCGAGTAGATGACCCTGTCGTCCTCGAGCAGCACCGCGTTGTCCACGCCGTCCTCGGCGAGCTGCTTCCAGGTCTCGCCGATCCACGTCTCGGCGTCGCCCTGGCCCGCGAACTCCTCCTGGCCGCCGGCCGGCGTCACCACACTGCCGTCCGTCTTCTCGTACCGCCACGTCCAGACCATGCCCGGCTCCTCCCGCCGCTCGTGTGCTGCGCACCCTAGCCTGCCCGGCCCGATCTCCCGTATGCCTGATCGGGGCCATCGGGCAGGATGGGCGCCATGGCGACCCTCCTCCCCCGCACGCTGCTGCTCGGCGGCGCGCGCTCCGGCAAGTCCACCCGCGCCGAGCAGCTGCTCGCCGACCGCGGCGACGTCCTGTACGTGGCCACCGGCGGCACCCGGGACGGGGACGCCGAGTGGGCCCAGCGGGTCGCGCTGCACCGGGAGCGGCGGCCCGCGAGCTGGCGCACCGCCGAGACCTGCGAGCTGGAGGCCGTCCTCGCCGACACCGCGGACCCGGCGCCGGTGCTGGTCGACTGCCTGGCGCTGTGGCTGACCGCCGTCATGGACGAGTGCGACGCCTGGGACGACGAAGCCTGGGCGGCCGGCGGCGAGGCCGCGGTGCAGCGGCGCTGCGAGGCGCTGGCCGACGCCTGGGCGGGCACCGGGCGCACCGTCGTCGCGGTGAGCAACGAGGTCGGCATGGGCGTCGTCCCCGCCACCGCCGCGGGCCGCCGCTTCCGGGACACCCTGGGCCGGCTCAACATGGCGGTGGCGGACGCCTCGGACCGGGTGCTGCTGGTGGTGGCCGGGCAGGTGCTGACCGTCAAGGACGCCGGGTGTCCTGCGCCCACGCTTGTGTGACCATCGGCTGCGTGTAGCCTTCGGCTCGATGGACACGACCGTGGATCTCGATATGTTCTCCTCGCTCGTCGAGCGCCCCGACGAGAGCGCCCGGCGGGCTGCCGAGGAACGCTGGCAGGCGGCCGACCGGCCGCGCGGCGGGCTCGGGAAGCTGGAGGAGCTGGGCAGCTGGCTGTCGTCCGTGCAGGGGCTCTCCCCGGTGCGACCGGTCACCGCCCCGAAGGTGCTGCTCTTCGCCGGCGACCACGGCGTCGCCTCGCTCGGGGTCTCCCGGCTGCCCGCCGAGGGCGGCACCGCGGCCCGGGTGCGGGCGGTGCTGGACGGCAGCGCGCCGGTCGCCCGCCTGGCCTCGCGCTACGGCGCCGAGGTGCGGGTCGTCGACGTCGCGGTGGACGCCGACCCGGCCGACTTCCCGGACGAGGTGGTCGCCCACCGCGTCCGGCGCGGTTCGGGTCGCATCGACCTCGAGGACGCGCTCACCCCGGAGGAGACCGCCCGGGCCTTCCGGGCCGGCATGGCCGTCGCCGACGAGGAGGCCGACGCCGGCACCGACCTGGTGCTGCTCGGCGACCTCGGGGTCGGCTCCACCACCGTGGCCGGCGTGCTGATCGGCGCGCTGTGCGGGACGGACGCGGCCGCGGTGTGCGGGCGCGGCTCCGGCATCGACGACCGCGTGTGGATGGTCAAGTGCGCCACCATCCGGGACTCGCTGCGCCGGGCCCGCCCGGTGCTCGGCGACCAGTTGGCGCTGCTCGGCGCCACCGGCGGCGCCGACTTCGCCGCGATCACCGGCTTCCTGCTCCAGGCCGCCGTCCGGCGGCTGCCCGTGGTGCTCGACGGTGTGGTCTCCGCGGCCTGCGCCCTGGTCGCCCAGCGGATCGCCTTCCGGGCGCCGGAGTGGTGGCGGGCCGGGCAGGCCAACGGCGAGCCCGCGCAGGCGAAGGCGTACGACCGGCTCACCCTGACGCCCGTGCAGGACCAGGGCATCACCATGGGCGAGGGCGTCGGCGCGCTGCTGGCGCTGCCGCTGCTCCAGGCCGCCGGCGACACCCTCGCGGAGGAGGCGCCGGAGCCGTACGTGCCGCAGGCGCCCCGCGAGCCGAAGCCGCAGCCGAAGCTGCCCTCGGCGGCGGACCTGCTGCGCCGGCTGTAGCTCCGGATGCGCGAACGGGCCACGTGGGCCGAGGGGTTGAGGTTCGCGTTCGGGACGCTGTCGGTGCTGCGGGTGCGCGTGGAGCGCTGGGACCGGGCGGCGGGGGCGCGGGCGATGGCGGCGGCCCCCGTGGTGGGGCTGGTGCTGGGCGCGACGGCCGCCGGGGCCGGCGCCCTGGTGGCCTGGCGGGCCGGCGGGCTGCTGGGGGCGGTGGCCTCCGTCGGGGTGCTGGCCGCGCTGACCCGGGGGCTGCACCTGGACGGCCTGGCGGACGTGGCGGACGGGCTGGGCAGCGGCAAGCCCGCCGAGGACGCGCTGCGGATCATGAAGCAGTCCGACATCGGCCCGTTCGGGGTGCTGACCCTCGTTCTGGTGCTGCTGGCCCAGGTGGCCGCGCTGGCCGGGCAGTTCGGGCACTCGCCGCTGCGCGGCGCGCTCGCCGTGCTCGCCTCGGCGACGGCCGCGCGGTGCGCGCTCGCCTGGGGGTGCCTGCGCTCGGTGCCGGCCGCCCGGCCCGGCGGTCTCGGGGCGATGGTCGCGAGCACCGTCTCCCCCGCCGGGGCGGCAGTCTCGACGGGATCCGCGGCGCTCGCCCTGGCACTGCTCGGACTGTTCGACGGGACGTCAGCCCTGCGTCTCCCGCTGGCCGTTGTGCTCGGCGTCGCCTGCGCCCGTCCCCTGCTCAGCCGGTGTGTGGGCCGCTTCGGCGGGATCACCGGGGACGTGCTCGGCGCGACGGCCGAAACCGCCGCCACCGGCGCGTTGTTCGCCCTGGCGTTGCTCGGCTGACACCGGGCGGCGCGTGATCCCACCATGCGGACTACCATGCGGGGAGCACCGCAGCCCTGCACCGTGGCAGGTCCTGCCCGCCCGGCGCGTACCGAGGAGCCGGGGCCTCCGGTGTGCGCGGCCGCGACGACGGCTGCGCGTGCCAGGGGGCCCGGACCAGGCGACGTGTCGGCGGACCGGCCTGCCACGGCGGGCTGCGCCGGTGCGGCAGCCTCGCCGCGACCGGCCGTGGACCGCGAAAGAACAGGACGCATTACGTGACTGCATTGTCTGTGAGCACCTCCTCCGCCGCCTCGCTGCGCGCGGACGCGCTGGTGGTCGGTGTCGCGAAGGGCCCCAAGGGCATCGTGCCGGCCCCCGGCTCCGAGACCGTGAACGAGGCGTTCGAGGGCAAGCTGGCCGAGGTCCTCACCACCCTGGGCGCCACCGGCGCCGAGGGCGAGGCCGTCAAGGTGCCCGCCCCCGCCGGCCTCAAGGCCGCGCTCGTGCTCGCGGTCGGCCTCGGCGAGGCCGCCGAGGGCGGTTACGCGCTGGAGACGCTGCGCCGCGCCGCCGGTGTCGCCGCCCGTACCCTGGCCGGCACCAAGAAGGCCGCGCTGGCCCTGCCGGCCGAGTCCGCCGAGGAGGTCGAGGCCGTCGCACTGGGCGGTCTGCTCGGTGCGTACGCCTTCGGTGCCTACAAGGGCGAGGGCGGCAAGGAGCCGGTCGGCGAGCTGATCCTGCTGGCCCCCCGCAAGGGCAGCAAGGACGCCAAGGCTTCCGCGGAGCGCGCCACCGCGATCGCGGAGGAGATGAACCGCGCCCGCGACCTGGTCAACACCGCGCCGAACGACCTGAACCCGAAGGGCTTCGCCGCGATCGCGCAGGCCGCCGGCAAGGACCACGGCCTCAAGGTCGAGGTGCTGGACGAGAAGGCGCTGGCCAAGGGCGGCTTCGGCGGCCTGCTGGGTGTCGGCAACGGCTCGGCCAACCCGCCCCGCCTGGTGAAGGTGGCCTACACCCACCCGAAGGCCAAGGCCACCCTCGCCTTCATCGGCAAGGGCATCACCTACGACTCGGGCGGCATCTCGCTGAAGCCGGCCGGCCACAACGAGACCATGAAGTGCGACATGGCCGGCGCCGCCGCCGTGTTCGCCGCCGTGGTGGCCGCCAAGCGCCTGGGCCTGGCCGTCAACGTCACCGCCTGGCTGGCGCTGGCCGAGAACATGCCCTCGGGCTCGGCCACCCGCCCCGGCGACGTGCTGCGGATGTACGGCGGCAAGACCGTCGAGGTCCTGAACACCGACGCCGAGGGCCGCCTGGTGCTGGCCGACGCGATCGTGCGCGCCGGCGAGGAGCAGCCGGACGTCATCGTCGACGTGGCGACCCTGACCGGCGCCATGGTGCTGGCCCTGGGCAACCGCACCTTCGGTGTGATGTCCAACAACGAGGAGCTGCGGGAGAACCTGCACACCCTCGCGGGCGAGGTCGGCGAGCAGTCCTGGCCGATGCCGCTGCCGGCCGAGCTCAAGAAGGGCATGACCGAGTCGACCATCGCCGACCTCGCCAACATGGGCGAGCGGATGGGCGGCGGCCTGGTGGCCGGTCTGTTCCTGAAGGAGTTCGTGGCCGAGGGCATCGACTGGGCGCACCTGGACATCGCCGGCCCGGCGTTCCACGAGAGCGCCCCGTTCGGCTACACCCCCAAGGGCGGCACCGCGAGCGCGGTGCGCACCCTGGTCGCCTTCGCCGAGCAGACGGCCGCCAACGGCAAGGGCTGATCCGGCAGTCGCCTCGTGACGGGGCCCGGCGCATCGTGCGCCGGGCCCCGTTTCGCGTTCCGTCGCACCGTCCCGGGGTTACCTGCGAGTAGTACCGGGACGCGACCCGCACCTCTGTTCGCTGCGGGCGAAACTTTGTTCCACAGTGCGGAAGAGGCGGCGGCGCGACCCCCGGAAGACGCCCGTCCGGCGGCTGTCAAGGCCGCCTTGAGCTGCGATGATGCCCTTCCGGCGGGGGTGTTCCCGCCCCGGCGACCACTCTGCGGGGCGCCCGTGGGGCGGGCCCCGACATCAGCCACCGCGAACAAGTGCGAAGATGTATTTCCGGCACGACTGGGCGCCCCACAAAGGCTTCCGACCCACCGGACCGCGACCGGCCCGGCGACCCACCCCATGCATGGAGGACGTGACGTGGCGAACGACGCCAGCACCGTTTTCGACGTAGTCATTCTCGGAGGCGGAAGCGGCGGTTACGCCGCGGCGCTCCGCGGCGCTCAGCTGGGTCTGAGCGTCGCCCTGATCGAGAAGGGTGAGCTGGGCGGCACCTGCCTGCACCGCGGCTGCATCCCGACCAAGGCGCTCCTGCACGCCGCGGAGATCGCGGACGAGACGAAGGAGGCCGCCGAGTTCGGCGTCCTGGCCACCTTCCAGGGCATCGACATCAACGGCGTCCACAAGTACAAGGACGACGTCATCGCGGGCCTGTACAAGGGCCTCCAGGGCCTGGTGGCGTCCCGCAAGGTCACCTTCATCCAGGGTGAGGGCAAGCTCTCCTCGCAGACCTCGGTCGACGTCAACGGCCAGCGCATCGAAGGCCGCCACATCATCCTGGCCACCGGCTCGGTGCCGCGCTCGATCCCGGGCCTGGAGATCGACGGCAACCGCGTGATCTCCTCGGACCACGCCCTCAAGCTCGACCGCATCCCGAAGTCGGCCGTGATCCTGGGCGGCGGCGTCATCGGCGTCGAGTTCGCCTCGGTCTGGAAGTCCTTCGGCGTCGAGGTCACCATCGTCGAGGGGCTGCCGCACCTCGTCCCGCTGGAGGACGAGAACTCCTCCAAGCTGCTGGAGCGCGCCTTCCGCAAGCGCGGCATCAAGTTCGAGCTCAAGGCCCGCTTCTCGGGCGTGGAGTACACCGAGACCGGTGTGCGCGTCTCCACCGAGAACGGCAAGCAGATCGAGGCCGACCTGCTGCTCGTCGCCATCGGCCGCGGCCCGGTCTCGGCCGGCCTCGGCTACGAGGAGAACGGCGTCGCGATGGACCGCGGCTACGTGCTGGTCGACGAGTACATGCGCACCAACGTGCCCACCATCTCGGCCGTCGGCGACCTCGCCCCGACCCTCCAGCTGGCCCACGTCGGCTTCGCCGAGGGCATCCTCGTCGCCGAGCGCCTGGCCGGCCTCAAGCCGGTGCCGATCGACTACGACGGCGTCCCGCGCGTGACCTACTCCAACCCCGAGGTGGCCTCCGTCGGCATCTCCGAGGCCAAGGCCGTCGAGCTGTACGGCAAGGAGAAGGTCGTCACCCTGAAGTACAACCTGGCCGGCAACGGCAAGAGCAAGATCCTGAAGACCGCCGGCGAGATCAAGCTCGTCCAGGTCAAGGACGGCGCCGTGGTCGGCGTCCACATGGTCGGCGCCCGCATGGGCGAGCAGGTCGGCGAAGCCCAGCTGATCTACAACTGGGAGGCCCTGCCGGCCGAGGTCGCGCAGCTCATCCACGCGCACCCGACCCAGTCCGAGGCCCTGGGCGAGGCGCACCTGGCGCTGGCCGGCAAGCCGCTGCACGCGCACGACTGATCGCGGCCACCACCCCCGTTTTCCGGTACTTCCGAGTGCTTCCCGAGTACTTCCCGTACGCAAGACTTGATAGGAGTCGCTGAAACCATGGCGGTCTCAGTAACACTGCCCGCGCTGGGCGAGAGCGTTTCCGAGGGCACGGTCACCCGCTGGCTCAAGGCCGAGGGCGAGCGCGTCGAGGTCGACGAGCCGCTGCTCGAGGTCTCGACCGACAAGGTCGACACCGAGATCCCGGCGCCGGCCTCCGGCATCCTGGCCTTCATCAAGGTCGCCGAGGACGAGACCGTCGAGGTGGGCGCCGAGCTGGCGATCATCCACGACGGCACCGAGGCCGCCGCGGCCGCCCCGGCTCCGGTCGCCGAGGCCGCGCCGGTCGCCGCCCCGGCCCCGGTGGCCGCTCCGGCTCCGGTCGCCGCTCCGGTCGCCGAGGCCCCGGTCGCCGCGCCGGCTCCGGCCGCCGCCGCGCCGGCCGCCGACGCCACCCCGGTCCTGCTGCCCGCGCTGGGCGAGTCGGTCACCGAGGGCACCGTCACCCGCTGGCTGAAGGCCGAGGGTGAGACCGTCGAGGTCGACGAGCCGCTGCTCGAGGTCTCCACGGACAAGGTCGACACCGAGATCCCGTCGCCGGTCGCCGGCACGCTGGTGAAGATCCTGGTCGGCGAGGACGAGACCGCCGAGGTCGGCGCCCAGCTCGCGCTGATCGGTGCCGCCGGTGCCGTCGCCGCCGCTCCGGCCCCCGTGGCCGCCCCGGCTCCGGTCGCTGCCCCGGCTCCGGTCGCCGCTCCGGCTCCGGTGGCCCCGGCCGCCCCGGTCGCCACTCCGGCTCCGGCCGCCGCTGCTCCGGTTGCTGCTCCGGCCCCGGTCGCCACCCCGGCTCCGGCCGCTGCCCCGGCTCCCGTCGCCGCCGCTCCGGCCGCCCCGGTGGCCGACGCCGGTGACGCCTACGTCACCCCGCTGGTGCGCAAGCTCGCCGCCGAGCACGGCGTGGAGCTCTCCTCCGTCGCCGGCACCGGCGTCGGCGGCCGCATCCGCAAGCAGGACGTCATCGCCGCCGCGGAGGCCGCCAAGGCCGCCCCGGCCCCGGTCGCCGCCGCTCCGGCCGCTGCCGCGCCGAAGGCCGCCGCCGCCCCGTCCGCCCTGCGCGGTCAGACGGTCAAGATGACCCGCATGCGCAAGGTCATCGGCGACAACATGCTGAAGGCCCTGCACGAGCAGGCCCAGCTGACCAGCGTGGTCGAGGTGGACGTCACCAAGATCATGTCGCTGCGCGGCAAGGCCAAGGACTCCTTCCTCGCCCGCGAGGGCGTCAAGCTGTCCCCGATGCCGTTCTTCGTGAAGGCCGCCGCCCAGGCGCTGAAGGCCCACGCGGTCATCAACGCCCGGATCAACGAGGCCGAGGGCACCATCACCTACTTCGACACCGAGAACATCGGTATCGCGGTGGACTCGGAGAAGGGTCTGATGACCCCGGTCATCAAGGGTGCGGGCGACCTCAACATCGCCGGCATCTCGAAGAAGACCGCCGAGCTGGCCCAGAAGGTCCGCGGCAACAAGATCACCCCGGACGAGCTGTCCGGCGCGACCTTCACCATCAGCAACACCGGCTCGCGCGGTGCGCTGTTCGACACCGTGATCGTGCCGCCGAACCAGGTCGCCATCCTGGGCATCGGCGCCACCGTCAAGCGCCCGGTGGTCATCGAGGCCGACGGCGGCACCGCCATCGGCATCCGCGACATGACCTACCTGTCGCTCTCCTACGACCACCGCCTGGTGGACGGCGCCGACGCCGCCCGCTACCTGGTCGCGGTCAAGGAGATCCTGGAGGCCGGCGAGTTCGAGGTCGAGCTCGGTCTGTAAGGCGGATCGACTGCTGTGCGGAACCCCGTGTCGTCTCCGGACGGCACGGGGTTCCGCCGTCATAGCGGCCGCGCCGTGCCGGGTCGCGGCATGCGCGCGGACGCCCGAACGGGGATGCTGGAGCGGTGATGGACGAGACGGACTTCTGGCAGATCATCGACGAGACCGGGGACGCCGCCGACGGCGATCCCGACGAGCAGGCCGACCTCCTGGTGGAACGGCTGGTGCAGCTCACCCCGGACGACGTGATCGACTTCGCCCGGCTGTTCGAGGCGCGCTTCCAGCGCGCCTACCGCCACGACCTCTGGGGCGCCGCCTACCTGCTGCTCGACGGCGCCTCCGACGACACCTTCGACTACTTCCGCTGCTGGCTCATCGGCCAGGGCCGCGAGGTGTTCGAGGGCGCCGTGGCCGAGCCGGACGACCTGGCGGACCTGCTCCCGGAGTTCGACGAGGAGGAGGACGGCGAGGCCGAGGACCTCGGCTACGCCGCCGACGAGGCGTACGAGCGGCTCACGGGCCTGCCGCTGCCCGAGGTGGGCGGCCGCCAGCCGGCCCAGCCGTCCGGGACGCCGCTGGACTTCGACGACCCGGACGTGATGGCCAAGCGCTTCCCCAAGCTGTGGGAGCGCTACGGGGACTAGGCCGTGTCTTTCGGATCACGCCAGGCGGTCGCCGCCGGGGCACGCACCTCGACGGCTTCTCGTCGGTCACCAATGTCCCCCAGCCTGGCGGCTGGGAGGTGCCCCCACCGCAGTGGCTCCCTCCTCGGCACCGCCGATGCACGCACCCATGGGGGCACCTCCCGGCCGAAGGCTGGGGGAGCCGCCCACTGATCCGACGTGATCCG